>JAFZQZ010000058.1 GCA_017620135.1 Bacillota bacterium | reverse complement strand
CTGCTGGATTATGGGATCCATCCGCCCACGATGTACTTCCCGCTGATCGTTCATGAAGCCCTGATGATCGAGCCTACGGAAACCGAGACGAAGGAAACCATGGATGAAGCCATCCAGGCGATCCGCGAGATCTATGAAAGAGCGTACAGTGATCCGGAGAGCCTTCATCACGCGCCGCATCATACTGTGATCGGACGTCCCGATGAAGTAACGGCTGCGAGAAAACCGAAATTAAGATACCAGAAGGAAGTATGATCAACGAGACATTCCTTTATGTAAGTCCGAAAGACAGTGTCTGTCCCTATCATAACCTGGCGCGGGAAGAGGCCTTTTTACAGGGGCTTCTTCCCGGTCAGATGATCCTGTATCTCTGGCAGAACAAAGATACGGTAGTGATCGGGAAAAACCAGAACTGTTTCAAAGAATGCCGCGTCAGCTTGCTGGAAGAGGAAGGCGGGCATTTGGCCCGCAGATTATCCGGCGGCGGCGCGGTTTTTCATGATCTGGGGAACCTGAATTATACCTTCCTTGCCATGAAAGAAGACTTTGATATCGCCAGGCAGACTGGGATCATTCTCGAGGCGGTCAGAAGCTTTGGGATCCCGGCTGGCGCGACCGGCAGGAACGATATCGAGGTGAACGGAAGAAAGTTCTCCGGCAATGCCTATTACCGAACCAAAGGCGCGTGTTATCAGCATGGAACGCTGCTTGTATCCGTGGATGAAACGAAGATCGACCGGTACCTGAATGTCGATCGGGAAAAGCTTCATTCCAAGGGAGTCGATTCTGTCCGCTCGCGCGTTATCGGACTGTCGGAACTGTCAGATGAGATCTCTGTGGAAAGCCTGAAAGAACGGATCGCGGAGACGTTTAGGAAAGCATTCCCGCAAGCAGGTTTTCAGGTTCTTCAGGATGAACCCGAAGAAACAAAGAAACTGGCGGAGAAATACAGTTCTTCTGACTGGCTGTACGGTAATCGGTTCGACTACTCTTATCAGATCGAGAGAAAGTTTCCCTGGGGCAAGACCGAAATGCATTTTTCTGTCATAAAGGGAATCATTGAACAGGCGGCGCTTTTTACCGACGCGCTGGAAACGACTTTTCCGGAACAGATCACGCAGGCGCTGGAAGGCAAAAGATTTACCCCGGAAGCGGTCAGAGAGGCACTCTTCCCGTTTGCGGCAGATGAAAGCACGGGAGAGATCGTTCTGGATATTATCAATTGGATCGAGGAATCAATGTAAATGGAAATCAAATATGATCTGATCGTGATCGGCGCCGGTCCCGGCGGCTATGTGGCAGCTCTTTCCGCTGCCCGGCAGGGGATGAAGGTGGCTGTTGTTGAAAAGCAGACGGTGGGAGGCACCTGTCTGGGAAAAGGATGCATTCCGACCAAGACACTGCTGCATACGGCAGAGCTGTATAAAGAAGCGAAGGAAGGCGAAGAGATCGGTCTTCTCACTTCCGGCCTTTCTGTCGATATGGCAAAGCTGAATCAGTATAAAAACAAGGTGGTCGATACGCTTTCCGGCGGTATCGAGGCTTCTTTCAAAAAAGAGAAGATCGCGCTTTTTCGCGGAGAGGCGTCGATCCTTCAGCTGGATCAGACGGATCCGGAAACCGGGGAAAAATATCAGCAGGTATGCGTCGGAGAAGAGAGTCTGATCGGACGGAAACTACTGATCGCGACCGGATCCGAACCGGTGCATCTGCCGCTTCCGGGCATGGATCTTGACGGTGTCTGGGATTCGACAGATCTTCTGGATAACGATCAACCCATCGATTCTCTGGTGATCATCGGCGGTGGCGTCATCGGTATGGAATTCGCGTCGCTCTATGCGTCCCTTGGAACGAAAGTGACTGTGATCGAAGCGCTGGACCGGATCCTCGCGACGCTGGATAAAGAATTTGGTCAGAATCTGAAGATGATCCTGAAGAAGCAGGGTGTGGAGATCCATACTTCGGCAAAACTTCAGTCGATCGAAGAAGGCAGTGAGGACGGAAAACGGATGCTCATCTGCCATTACCTGGAAAAGGAAAAACCACAGCAGGCTTCCGGTGAGAAGGTGCTAGTGGCCGTCGGCCGCAGAGCCTATACGGACCGTCTGTTTGATGAAAAGCTGGAAGTCCGGCCGGAAACGGAGCGCGGTAAAGTGCTGGTCGATGAACATTTCGAGACGTCGGTTCCCGGCGTGTACGCGATCGGTGATGTGATCCCCGGGATCCAGCTCGCGCATGTGGCGTCCGCACAGGGAGAAAACGCGGTCGCCGCGATGCTCGGCAAGGAGCCGCCTATCCGGATGGATGTCGTTCCGTCCTGTGTGTATACCAGTCCGGAGATCGCGTCGGTCGGTATGACGGCCGATGAAGCGAAAGAAAAAGGGATCGAAACGGAAACTCTTAAATTTGTCATGGGAGCGAACGGAAAGAGCGTCCTGACCCGTCAGGAGAGAAGCTTCCTTCGTATCCTTGTCGAAAAAGAAACCGGCCGCATCCTGGGAGCGCATATGATGTGCGCCAGGGCGACCGACATGATCGGAGAGTTTTCCAGCGCGATCGTGAACGGACTGACCGCCGACAGGATGGGAGAGGCGATCCGGCCGCATCCCACCTTCAATGAAGCGGTCGCGGAAGCGCTTCGCACGTTCAAAGAATAAAGGAGACCAAAGAAATGACGATTACTTATGCACTGGAACTGGCGAAGAGGCTTTCTTTCTCGGAGGACGCAGTCCTGGCGCTGGAAGAGGCAGGAGGTAAACTGCAGGATACCGGTGCGCTTACGAAGATGGATCAGGCGCTTGAAACGTTCTACCGGACGGATTTCGATTTCAAAACGATCCTGCCGTATGTGCAGGAAGCAGCCGGGATCAGCGGAGCGAATGAGTACACCCTCTGGGGACTGTTCCTTCTCATGGCAGCGGAGCCGGCGGAGAAGACCTATGAGATCCGCGGACTGTCTAAGCAGCTTTTCCTGGATACCTTCGAGGATCTCTGGTATAAGATGCTGGAATGCAAACAGACCAAGGGCGTCTGGGGCAATTTCGTTTTCTGGTGGTATCCGATCTTCTACCGGCTGACGATCTACAAGCTCGGCCGTCTGGAATATGAGCTGCATACCTATCCGGGAAAAGAACCTTATGTATGGACTGACGGTGAGCGGACGATCGAGGTCAAACCGGGCGACAAGGTCTGTTCGATCCACATTCCCTACAGCAGCGAACCGTTTGATGAGAAGACAAGGCTCGCTTCCTATCAGGCAGCGCAGGATTTCTTCGGACCGGACCGGCCGTTCATCGGATTCTGTGATTCTTGGCTCTTATATCCGCCCATGAAATCCGCCTGGCCGGAAGGCTCCAACACGCTTTCCTTCAACGATGATTTCGATATCATCGGGACTAGAGACGGCAAAGAGGGAAAACCCACCTGGCGGATATTCTTCTCGGCGGCGGAAGGACCGGTGGAGGACCTGCCGGAGAAGACCCGTATGCAGCGCGGACTGAAGAATTACTATCTTTCCGGCGGAAAGAACGGGGAAGGATTCGGTGTGATCATTTTCGATCACGGAAAGATCCTGAACAAGAAGGCATAATAAAAAGCTGCAGCTATAAGCCACAGCTTTCCATCAAACGTCAGATCTCGGGCATTTTCAGGGATCTGACGTTTTCGTTTCCCTGGAAGAAAAGCGCGAGCGTACCGGGACCGACATGAGATCCCGTTACCGGTTCATACATGACTGTCAGGACATCCTTCGGGGGATGCTTGGTCTGTTTCAGCAGACTGATCAGGTAGACGGCGTCGTCGATGCAGTCAGCATGCGCGATACCGATCGTCTGGTTTTCCGCGTCCTGTACTTGTTCTTCATAGCTTTTCGAGAGAGCGAGCAAGGACTTTTTGCGGCCGCGGACCTGTCCGTAGGTCACGATCTGGCCCATCTCATTTCCTTTCAGCAGCGGTTTGATATTCAGGACGGTACCGATCGCGGCTTTCGCGTTGGAGCAGCGACCGGTCCTGCGCAGGTGCATGAGGCTGTCTACCGTGAATACCTGACCCATACGAAGCGCCATATCCCGGCAGGACTGGTAGGTTTCCTCCAGGCCCTTTCCTTCCTTACAAAGCTTCGCTGCGTGAAGAGCGACCAGGCCTTCGCCCAGAGAAGCGCCCATCGTATCCAGAGTCCTGATCTTCACAGAAGGATATTCTTCACGGATCTGTCTGGAAGCCACGACAGCCGCGTTATAGGATCCGCTGATGCCGGAACTCATGCTGATGAATAAGATGTCCTGTCCGCTTTCGGCCAGGGACGTAAAGTGATCCAGGTAGGTCTGAACATTGATCAGGGAAGTGGTCACGAGCATACCGCGGCGGATCTTCTCATAAAAGCTGACGCCGTCGAATGCTTCGGTATCTTCCGCCGCGTAGGTCTTCCCGTCAATGGTATAGGTGAAAGGAAGGACCAGAAGGCCGGCTTCCTTTGCCATAGGGGTGGGCAGATTGGCGGATGTATCGGTAACGACTGTAAACATAAATGCTCCTTATATAAATTTTATCTGTAATTATCTAATAAACCATATTAGTATAACGCATATTGAACATCCTGTCAATGCATCGTTTTTTTTATTATGTCTTTTCAATCATCGAAAAGTGTGATATGATAGCAGGAGTTAACAGATCCTTTCGGATCATGTGAAAAGAGGGAGAAGATCATGAAATATGATGAAGCCTTGATTGCCGGTAAGCTGCGCAGGTGGGAAAAATATCTGGATAATTACCGTCTGCCGGACTGGGAAGAGATCCCTGATCTGGGACTGTATATGGAGCAGGTGATCGTTCTTTTAAAGCAGTATCTGGACTATATGCCGCCGGAACTGAAGGAAGAACAGTTTATCACAGCCGCGACGATCAATAACTATGTCCGTATGCGGGTAATGCCCGGACCGGAGAAAAAACGCTACTATCGTATTCATATCGCGTATCTGATCATCATCTGTTCTCTGAAGCAGGGCATGAGCCTGGCACTGATCCAGAAGATCATTCCGATGGATATCAGCGAGGAAGAAGTCCAGAAGATCTACTGTACGTTCACTGCGCTGCATTCGACCGCGGCGCAGTACTTCGAGAGTCAGGTCCGGCTGGTGGCCGGAAGGATCCTGGATCATCAGGATGCCCCTGACTGGGCAGTGAAAACACCCGTCGAGCTGATCATAGAAACTGCGGTCGTGGGAACGTTCGCCCGTCTGCTTTCCGAAAAGCTGCTGCTTCTGGAAGGCCATACCCTGGAAGACGGGGACGATATCACGATCGTGGATAAGAAACGCTGAGAAAAGAGAAAGAATATGAAGCTGTATAATACACTGACAAAAACCATCGATGAATTCGCGCCGGTAAACGGCAACCGCATCAATATGTATACCTGCGGTCCTACCGTCTATCATTTCGCGCATATCGGAAATCTTCGCAGCTATATCATGGAAGACGCGCTGGAGAAGTTTCTGAATTATGCCGGATGCGACGTGAAACGGGTCATGAATATCACGGATGTCGGTCATCTGACCTCTGACGCGGACAGCGGTGAGGATAAGATGCTCAAAGGCGCGAAACGGGAGCACAAGACGGTCATGGAGATCGCCCAGTTCTATACGGACGCATTCTTCAAAGACTGCGACGCACTGAATATCAAAAAGCCGGAGACCGTCGTTCCGGCGACATCCCTGATCCCGGATTTTATCCACATGATCGAAGTCCTGCTGGAAAAGGGCTACGCCTATCAGGAGGGACCGAATATTTACTTTGATACTTCAAAGATCTCAAACTATTACGCGCTGACCGGTCACGACGAGGACCAGCTTCGGATCGGTGTTCGTGACGATGTCGAAGAGGACACGAATAAACGCAATAAAGCCGATTTCGTTCTGTGGTTCACCCAGTCGAAGTTTGAGGATCAGGCGCTCAAATGGGACAGCCCGTGGGGCATCGGTTATCCCGGTTGGCATATCGAGTGCTCGGCGATCTCGATCCATTATCTGGGTGGGGCGCTGGACCTGCACTGTGGCGGCGTCGACAATATTTTCCCGCATCATACGAACGAGATCGCGCAGAGTGAGGCCTATCTCGGCCATCCGTGGTGCCGTCACTGGTTCCACGTCCAGCATCTGAACGATCACGGCGCGAAGATGGCTAAGTCGACCGGGAATATCCTGACGGTTTCCGTTCTGAAGGAAAAGGGCTATGATCCGCTGGTCTATCGGATGTTCTGCCTGTCTTCGCATTACCGTAAGCCTTTGGAATTCTCTTATGACGTTCTGGATAACATGGCTGCGACGTATCAGAAACTGCTTGGCAGGATCGCAGCGCTGAAGAAAGACGGCGAAGCGGATCCTGCCCAGGTAGAAGCCTACCGCGCAAAGTTTATCGAACAGGTCGGTAATGACCTCAATACTTCCTCGGGTCTGACCCTGGTCTATGACGTACTGAAGGATCAGGCATTGTCTGACGCGACCAAGCGGGCGGTGATCGGAGATTTCGATCAGGTACTGTCGCTGGATCTTCTGAAGGAAAGAGAAACGGAAGTACCTGCCGCGGACGAAGATCTCGTCCGGTTGATCGAGGAAAAGATTGCGGAGCGAAAAGAAGCGAAGAAAGCAAAGGACTTCTCCAGAGCGGACGCGATCCGCGCTGAACTGGCTGAGAAAGGCGTTATCATCAAGGACACCCGTGAAGGAACGGTGTGGGAACTGAAAAAGTAAGGAGGGAAAAGATGTATCGGATCACGAAAAAAGAAAGTCTGAACCCGACTGTCACGTTCATGGAGGTCGAAGCGCCGTTCGTGGCGCGTAAGGCCGAACCGGGACAATTCATCATCCTGAGAGTCGACGAGGAAGGCGAACGGATCCCGCTCACGATCGCCGGCTGTGACCGGGAAAAGGGGACAGTGGAAATCATTTTCCAGATCGTCGGCGCGACGACGGGAAAACTGAATCACAAGAATGTCGGCGAGTATCTGCAGGACTTTGTAGGCCCGCTAGGCAAGGCGACCGAGACCGAAGGCCTGAAAAGAGTCTGCGTGGTCGGCGGCGGCGTAGGCTGCGCGATCGCACTGCCGGTAGCCCGGAAACTGCATGAACTGGGTGTGGAAGTCACATCGATCATCGGTTTCAGAAACAAGGATCTGCTGATCCTGGAAAAGGAATTCGCTGCCTGCTCCGATCAGCTGATCGTCATGACGGATGATGGATCCTACGCCCGCCAGGGCAATGTCACCGTTCCGCTGAAAGAGATGCTGGAAGCGGGAGAACAGTTCGATGAAGTGATCACGATCGGACCGCTCATTATGATGAAATTCGTGGTGCTGGCCTGCAAACCGTTTGGAGTGCCTGTCACTGTTTCGATGAACCCGATCATGATCGACGGGACCGGCATGTGCGGCGGCTGCCGCCTGAGTCTGGTACAGGATGGAAAGAGAGTCACCAGGTTCGCGTGCGTGGACGGACCGGATTTCAACGGCTACGAAGTCGATTTCGACGAAGCCATGCAGCGCGGCGCGATGTTCCGTGATTTTGAACGTCAGGCCTATGAAGAGGCCTGCAATCTGTTCAGGGAGGTGAAGGCATAATGGCAAATATGTCTTTGAAAAAGAACCCGATGCCTTCACAGGATCCGAAGGTCCGGGCTCACAACTTTGATGAAGTAGCGATCGGCTACAGTGAGGAAACAGCGATCGATGAAGCGCTTCGCTGCCTTCACTGCAAGAACATGCCCTGTGTGTCCGGTTGTCCGGTGAATATCCATATTCCTGAGTTTATCGAAAAGATCAAACAGCAGGATTATGAAGGTGCGTATCAGATCATTTCCGAAACTTCCTCCCTTCCGGCTGTCTGCGGCCGTGTCTGCCCGCAGGAGAGCCAGTGCGAAGCGAAGTGCGTACGGGGGATCAAGGGCGAGCCGGTAGGGATCGGTCGTCTGGAGCGCTTTGTCGCCGACTGGCACAACGCTCATGCCACCGAGGCACCGGTCGTCCCTGCGCCGAACGGACATAAAGTCGCGATCATCGGTTCCGGTCCTTCGGGACTGACCTGTGCCGGCGATCTGGCGAAGAAAGGCTATAAAGTAACGGTTTTCGAAGCTCTTCACCTGGCTGGCGGTGTATTGGTCTATGGTATTCCGGAGTTTCGTCTTCCCAAGGCGATCGTGCAGAAAGAAGTCGATAACCTGAAGGCTATGGGCGTAGATGTCGAGACGAACATGGTCATCGGCAAGACCCTGACTGTGGACGAGATCTTTGAGATGGGCTATGAAGCGGTGTTTATCGGCTCCGGCGCCGGTCTTCCGAACTTTATGAATATTCCCGGAGAAAGCCTGAAAGGTGTTTACTCCGCAAATGAATACCTGACCCGTTCCAATCTGATGAAAGCATTCCGTGAGCATCCGGTGACCCCGATCTCCAAAGGCGGCCGTGTAGCGGTCGTGGGCGGAGGCAACGTGGCAATGGATGCCGCACGTACAGCGCTCAGACTAGGTGCGGATGAAGTTACGATCGTTTATCGTCGTTCTCTTGACGAGCTGCCGGCCCGTAAAGAAGAAGTCGAACATGCGATGGAAGAGGGCATCATCTTCAAGCTTCTCACAAATCCGACCGAGATCCTCGGCTATCACAATCCGGATGATCCGCGCGATCCGAAGAACGGGAATGTGATTGGTATGACCTGCATTCAGATGGAGCTCGGCGAGCCCGATGAACGAGGCCGCCGCCGTCCTGTTCCGATCCCGGACAGCGAGTTTACCATCGATGTGGATACCGTCGTCATGGCGATCGGCACGTCCCCGAACCCGCTGATCAAGTCGACGACCGCCGGTCTGGAAGTCAACCGCCGCGGCGGTATCGTCGTGGAGGAAGCGACCGGCGCGACCAGCCGCGAAGGCGTCTATGCCGGCGGCGACGCGGTCACTGGAGCGGCTACGGTCATCTCGGCCATGGGAGCCGGAAAAGTCGCCGCGAAAGCGATCGACGAATATTTGCAAAGTAAATAAGACTTAAAGACAATATAAAAAGGACCTCAGACGCCCCGCTGCTTCGGCAGATGCTTCGCATAACTTGCAGTGGGACACCTGAGGTCCTTTCTTCTATTTGTATGTCTTATTTATTCTGCTTTTGTAAGTCCTTTCATTCCGCGGATTTTCATGGACAGGCCGAAGAGGTTGATAAAGCCGGCCGCATCCTTGTGGGAGTAGAGTTCGCCCGTTGTGAAGCTGGAGATCTCTTCATCGTAGAGGGAGTAGGGTGAAGTCGTTCCTGCAGGGATGATATTGCCTTTGTAGAGGATCATGCCGACTTCGCCGGAGCAGACTTCCGAGGTGGAGTCTACGAAAGCGGAAAGCGCGGAGCGAAGAGGAGTGAACCATTCGCCGGAATAGACCAGCTCTGCGAACTTGATCGCGATCTGCTGCTTGTAGGCGTAGGTCTGTTTGTCGAGGACCATATGCTCGAGCTGCTCATGCGCTTTAAACATGATCGTTCCGCCGGGCGTCTCATAGATTCCGCGGGATTTCATACCGACCACACGGTTTTCCAGAATATCGATGATGCCGATTCCGTTTTCTCCGCCAAGTTCGTTCAGCTTTTTGAGCAGGGAAACGGGATCCATCTTTTCGCCGTTCAAAGCTACCGGAATGCCTTTCTCGAAGGTCAGGCTGATGGCGGTAGGTTCATCAGGCGCGTTTTGCGGTGTGTTGGAAAGTTTCAGGATCTTTTCGTAGTTAGGCGCGTTGGCGGGGTCTTCCAGTTCCAGACCTTCATGAGAAACGTGCCAGATGTTCCGGTCACGGCTGTAGGAATCACCTTTCTTGACGGGGCACTCGATGCCGCGCTCTTCACAGTAGGCGATCTCATCATCACGGGATTTCATATCCCAGATCCGCCAGGGAGCAATGACTTTCAGATCAGGAGCGAGCGCTTTGATGGTAAGCTCAAAACGGACCTGATCGTTTCCTTTTCCGGTACATCCGTGGCAGATAGCGGTAGCGCCTTCAGCCTTGGCAATATCGACCAGCGTCTTGGCGATGAGCGGACGAGCCATGGAAGTGCCGAGCATATAGGAAGTCTCATAGACCGCGCCGGCCTTGAGCGTAGGATAAATATAATCGGTAATATATTCTTCGGTCACGTTCTTCAGATAAAACTTAGAAGCTCCGGACTTGATCGCTCTCTGCTCCAGACCGTCGGTTTCCTTTCCCTGTCCAACATCGACACAGACAGCAATGACATCGCAGTCATAATTGTCTTTGAGCCACGGGATGATGACTGTGGTATCCAGACCGCCGGAATAAGCAAGAACGATTTTTTCTTTCGACATGATGTAAGTCTCCTCAAATGTATTTCTCAAAATGTGGTATAATTATACATAAAAAATGGAAGAAAATACATCACCAAAATACAAGAATCGACCCTTGATTCTCTCAGGATTCTTGTGTAGAATTAACAAAGAAGTATTCATTTTCGGAGGAAAGTGCCATGAATGAAAGGATCGAGGACAGGACCAGGCGGACGGAATGGTTTCGTCATGACCGGTTTGGTATGTTTATTCATTGGGGGATTTATTCCATTCCGGCAAGAGGAGAATGGGTCCGTTCCCATGAACAGATCTCGGTGGAAGACTATGAACCGTTCTTCAAAGAATTCAATCCGGTTCTCTATGATCCGAAGGAGTGGGCTCACTTGGCAAAGGAAGCCGGTATGAAATACGCGGTATTGACCGCCAAACATCATGACGGTTTCTGTCTGTTTGATTCCAAGCTGACGGATTATAAATCCACAAATACGCCATGTAAGCGGGACCTCGTACGCGAATACCTGGATGCTTTCCGCGCGGAAGGGTTGAAAGTCGGCCTTTACTATTCACTGCTGGACTGGCATCATCCGGACTATCCGCATTATGGCGACCGGGTCCATCCGATGCGCAATCATCCGGAATATTCCAATGAAGGCCGGGACTTTGACCGGTATCTCGAATATATGCACGGACAGGTGAGGGAACTTTTGACGGATTACGGCAAAATCGATATCATCTGGTTCGACTTTTCCTATGACGATATGCATGGGGAGAAATGGAAGGCGACGGAACTGGTAGAGATGGCTCGCAGCCTGCAGCCGGGAATCCTGATCGACAACCGTCTGGAAGGCTCCGGGGAAGAATCCGGTACCATCAAATCCAGGAATCCATCTGCTTTCGCGGGTGATTTCGCCTGCCCGGAGCAGATGATCCCCGCCAGAGGACTGACCGATGCGGACGGCGATCCGATCCCGTGGGAAGCCTGTATCACGATGAATGACAACTGGGGCTACGCGAGTGCCGACAAGCATTTCAAGAGCTCAAAGATGCTGATCCGCTGCCTGGTCGAATGTGTCAGTAAAGGCGGAAATCTTCTGCTGAACGTGGGTCCGGACGCGAAGGGCCGCTTCCCGGAAGAATCCGTCAGGGCACTGAAAGAGATCGCGGCATGGATGAAGGACAATTCCGAAAGCATTTACGGATGCAGCTACGCCGATTATCCGAAACCCGAATGGGGACGTTATACGCAGAAAGGCAACAAGCTGTATGCGCATATTTATGAAGAATGTATGGGTGCGATCTGCCTGCAGGGCCTGGCCGGAAAAGTCGATCATCTGCGGCTTTTGAAAGACGGATCGGAGCTGAAAGTGACAGAGTTCTGGAATATCAAGGAATACCCGAATGACGCGTTCTTCTTCTTTGATGAGAAGCGTGTCCTGACATTCCCGCTGCCCGACGGAAAAGACACCGTAGTGGAGATAACACTAAAATGAAGCTTTGGATGTATGGAAGTACGGACAAGGATCAGCCGGACGTTCTGACCGGAGTCAGGCAGCTCAAAAAGATCGGTTTCAGTACGATCGTCGGCGGTGTGCAGAGCGCGCAGGCCGGCATCGAAGAGGGAATGGATGCCTATGTGGCATCCGGCGCCTATCGCGGACCGGATTTTAAAGGAGATGAGTGGCTGGCGGAAGATCCGTGGGGAAATAAACGGCGCTGGTTTTCATCGACCTGTCCGACCCGAAAAGAAGTGCGGGAATACAACCTTAGTCAGATCCGGAATCTGGCGAAAACACCGGGGATCAAAGGCGTGATCATTGACGGCGCGAGGTTTTCATCACCATCCTCCGGACCGGCACCGGACGGAACAGACGCGTATTTCACCTGTTTCTGCCCAAGCTGTATGGAAAAAGCCAGGGCCATGGGATTTGACCCTACTGAAATGCGTGAAGCCGCGGCCAGGCTTTTTGATTATCTGCACGGCAAACCCGTGAAAATAGAATGGTATCTTCACGGCCTTCATGAGTGGATGGAGTTTCGCCGGGCGGCAACGACAGAACACTTGGTGAATTTCGCGAAGACAGTCAAGGAAATCGATCCCGACCTTGAAACAGGTATTTTTATCTTTACCCCAGCTCTTTCGGATCTTGTCGGTCAGAACTACCGGGATCTCAAACCATATATGAATATTTATTCACCCATGATCTACCGCTGTTATCCGGAAGAGAGCGGTCCGTCCTGTCTGAATGTCGAGCTGTCTGACATGCTGAAAATGCTGGAAGGCGTGAACGACCTGAATATCAACGACCGGATCCGGATTCTGAGCGGACTGACCGGGATCGAACTGACCGGTTATGAAGATCCGGATGTGATGCGGAAAGGCCTGGACGTCCGGTTGATCCGCGGGGAGACGAGCCGGGCGAGGACGATGATCGGAGACAGGAAACTGGTCCCGATCATCGAGCTGGATGATCCGGACCTGGAAGAAGCGATCCTTGAGGCCGAAAAAGGTAG
This sequence comes from Bacillota bacterium, assembly GCA_017620135.1. Lineage (GTDB taxonomy): Bacteria > Bacillota > Clostridia > Lachnospirales > Bianqueaceae > RUG760. Next base: position 49,427 of record JAFZQZ010000058.1, on the reverse strand, counting down.
GGCGGACGAGGTCAGTTTCTTTGTCTATAACAGAATGATACTGGAAAAACAAGCTGGGATGCTGGAAAGGCTGGCTGCAAAGTGAGATCACTGCCCGGAAAGGTTCTGCTCGTGGCGGTGAATGCGAAGTTTATCCATTCCTGCCCGGCCGTTTATGATTTGAAGCTTTACGCCGAGAACTATGCTAGACAGAATCAGATCCGCCTGCCTAAGATGGAGATCCATGAGTATACCATCAATCAGCCGGAGGATCAGATCTACTATGATATTCTGAAGGAAAAACCGAGCGCGGTATGCTTCTCATGCTATCTCTGGAACCTGGAGACGGTCGCGAAACTTTGCGCGGATCTGAAAAAAGCCCGTCCTGTGGCAAAGATCGTTGTCGGCGGACCGGAGGTCTCCTACGGACTGGAAGGGAAAGATCTGAAGGAACAGAATATCGATCTCCTGATCGCCGGTGAAGGTGAACGTGCTTTTACCGCCTGGCTGCTCTCAGAGATCGATGAACCGTTCCCGGAAGACTGGCAGTACGGACAGGACGGGAAGACGATCTGGGCAGCGCCGATGCCCGATCTTTCGGAGCTCCCGTTCCTGTATGATGATCTGACGCCATTCACAAATCGGATGATCTATTATGAAGCGTCCCGAGGCTGTCCGTTCCGCTGCGCGTATTGTCTTTCGGGGGCGGAAAACGTGAAAGGTGAAAAACGGGTCAGAGAATTGCCGCTTACCCGGGTGCTGGAGGAACTGAAGAGTCTCACAGAGCGGGGAGTAAAGCAGATCAAGTTCATTGACCGGACGTTCAACTGCCACGCGCAGCGGACGATCTGGATCCTTGAATGGATCCAGGCGCTGCCGGACGAAGTTCCCACCAACTTCCACTTTGAAATAGAAGCTGATATCCTGACAGAAAAAATGATCGACCTTCTGCGCGGTATGAGACCCGGCAGGGTACAGCTGGAGATCGGGATCCAGTCGACATCTCCGGAAGCGCTGAAAGCGTGCGGCCGCAATCCTTCCACCAAACGGCTGTTCAGCAATATCCGGCGGCTGAGAGAAAGAGGCAATCTGAATCTTCATGTGGATCTCATCGCGGGTCTTCCTACGGAAACACTGGAAAGATTCAAACAGTCATTCAATGAAGTCTACAGCCTGCACGCGCATCAGCTGCAGCTGGGATTTTTGAAACTTCTTTCCGGTTCGCCTATGGAAGAGATGACGGAAACCTATGGTTATCAGTTCTCGAGCCATCCGCCCTATGAGATCCTGAAGAACAAGTATCTCAGCAGTGAGGATCTCTTCGAACTGAAACGGATCGAGGACGCGCTGGAGAAATTTTACAACTCCGGTCATTTTGTCCGGACGCTTTCCCTGATCGAACACAGGCAGACGCCGTACCGGATCTTCCTGGGGCTGGCCGACCGGATGGAGAGGGAAGGCAAGCTCTTTGTCCCGACCGGTGTGTTTGAACTGTATGAGATCATGGCACGGTATCTGGATCGTCTGGAAGAAGACTCGGAATGGGATCTGAAGGGCGTCCTGCTGATGGATTACTATACGTATACGCCATCCGACCGGATCCCGGAGGGACTGGAAGAACTCGCGGACGGAAGGGAATTCTTTACTTCAGGAAAAGAGCGGAAGGAAAAAGCGGAAAGGATCCTGCGTCTCCTGGACGAAAAAGACCCGGCGCTGAAAAGCCACCGGGTGCAGATCCGGGTCCTGGAAGACAGGTGGATCGCGATCGATTATTCCGACAAGGATCCCGTCAGCGGTATGTACCGGTTCCTGGGAGAATTCCCGATCGAAGAAGAATAACGGATAGAAAAAGTCCTCCGCGGAAATGCGGAGGACTTTTTGGCTTAAATCTTAAGGAGTCATTCAGGGTTAGTTTGTGATGGTAAGTTCGGTTTCTTTGTCGAACACATGGATACGGTTCGCATCCAGCGCCAGTTTGACCTTGTCGCCATTTTTGACCTGAAGTCTGGGGCTGACTTTCGCTACCAGATCGACTTCGTCGATATTGATGTACAGATGCATCTCAGCACCAAGAAGCTCAGTCGCGTTGACTTCTGCCACGATGGTGTCATCCGGCCACTGCTGCAGCGCCAGATCTGTCTCGTGGATGTCTTCCGGACGGATACCCATAACGACTGTCTGGCCGATATATCCGCCATCGACGACCTTACGGGCTTTTTCGTTTGTCAGAAGGACTTTCTGGCCATGGAAGGTCAGGTAAATATTGTTGCCTTCTTTCTGAGGTACGGCATCGATAAAGTTCATCTGAGGAGAACCAATGAATCCGGCAACGAACAGGTTCTGCGGCTCGTTGTACAGTTTGACCGGAGAGTCGACCTGCTGCATCAGACCGTCTTTCATAACGACGATACGGGTACCAAGGGTCATAGCCTCGACCTGGTCATGGGTAACGTAGATGATGGTCGCGTTCAGTCTCTCATGCAGACGGGAGATCTCGATACGCATCTGGACACGAAGTTTGGCATCCAGGTTGGACAGAGGTTCATCCATCAGGAAGACCTTCGGGTTACGAACGATGGCACGTCCCATCGCGACACGCTGTCTCTGACCACCGGAAAGAGCCTTCGGTTTACGATCCAGCAGATGCTCGATCTCAAGGATACGGGCTGCTTCATGAACACGCTGTTCGATCTCGGCCTTGGGGGTCTTGCGAAGTTTCAGACCGAAAGCCATGTTATCGAAAACGGTCATATGGGGATACAGCGCATAGTTCTGGAAAACCATAGCGATATCACGATCTTTGGGAGCGACGTCATTCATCAGCTTGTCGCCGATGTAAAGCTCGCCGTCACTGATCTCTTCCAAACCTGCGATCATACGAAGGGTCGTAGACTTACCGCATCCGGACGGGCCTACGAAGATGATGAATTCCTGATCTTCGATATCCAGGTTGAAATTGTTAACAGCGGTAATGCCGTTGCCATAGGTTTTCTTGATGTTTCTCAGTGATAAACTTGCCATACTTGCCTCCTTGAATGGGAAAATTGCTTTTTTTATCCCTAATACTATAGCACGCTTTCCTTCGTTTTTTCCATCGTTTGAATATACAAATTTGACGTTTGTGATTTGTCACTTTTGCCAAATATAGTCTTTTATGATACAATATCTGTTGAAAATGCACATTATCTGGTATGTTTGTTTGTAGGAGTAAACGAAATGTATAAATCTGTATTAATTACTGGTGCGTCCCGCGGGATCGGATTTGCCGCCTGCGAAGGGTTTCTGAAAGCCGGATGGCAGGTTTTCGCGTGCGCGAGAGACATTCATCCGCTGGAAGATCTGAGTAAAGAATATCCATCCCTTATCCCGATCGTCTGTGACCTTCGTGATCCGGAAGAGATCGGTCATCTGTTCGACGTGATCCGGCAGTATGTGGATCAGCTGGACGCGGTAGTCAATAATGCCGGTGTTTCCTATATCGGGCTGATCCAGGACATGACAGCGGAAAGCTGGGACGAACTCATGGAGATAAATCTGCGAGCGCCGTTTCTTGTCATCAAAGCCGCGCTGCCGGGGATGCTTCGCGCGCACGAAGGAGTGATCGTCAATATTTCTTCCATGTGGGGAACATACGGCGCGTCCTGTGAAGCCGCCTATTCCGCGTCGAAAGGCGGGCTAAGCGCCTTTACCAAAGCGCTGGCAAAAGAACTGGCTCCATCCGGGATCCGTGTGAACGCGATCGCTGCCGGAGCCATCGATACATCGATGAATGCCTTTCTTTCTTTGGAGGAGAGAAAACAGCTGGAGGATGAGATCGGTCTTGGACGTCTTGGCCGGCCGGAAGAAGTCGCCGATCTGATACTGTACCTTTGCAGTGAGAAGAGCAGTTATCTGACCGGCGCAATCATTCCGCTGGACGGTGGGTATTAGAATTATTCACAAAAAGTTTACCAAGATGTGGTAATATGATAAAATATCTCTGTTATTATGCTGTAGAAAAAGATCATGAACGGAGCAAATATAGAATGAGTCAGATTCCAAATCCCCAGAACAATCAGTTTCAGACACAAGCGCAAACGTCATATCAATCCCAGCCTCAGGGACAGATTCCATATCAGTCCCAGCCTCAGGGCCAGGCGCCATATCAGTCTCAGCCGGCGCAGCAGCCTTTTGCGCAGCAGTTTTCCTATCAGCCCGGTTATTATCCGCCTCCGGTAACAAAACAGCCGAAAAAGCGCGGGATCGGGATGTTCTTCCTGGGCCTTGCGATCGGCCTGTTTATCATGGCGATCGTCCTGCTGGCCAACAGTCTGGTAAAAAGAGGAGACGAACTGGAACAGATCGCCCGCAAAGACGGCGGTCTTACAGAAGAAGAAGCGTACCTGCTGCTCAATAAAGTCGACCTGCTGGTCCGTGGGATCGACGAGCGATACTATGATTATGTAGAGACCGATGTCCTTCTGGACGGGGCCTACCATGGGATCGTAAATTCACTGGGCGATAAATACGCCGCGTATTATAATCAGGAAGAATATGCCTCTTTTATTGAAAGTTCGACAGGAAGCTATGTAGGCATCGGTGTGACCGTCAGCCTGGATGAAGAAGGAAGAGGCGCGCATGTTGAGGATGTGAATCCCAGCGGCGGTGCGTTTACGGCCGGCATTCAGGTGGGCGATATCATTATTGGCGCGGATGGCGCGGACTTTGAGGGTCTGACACTGGATGAGATCGTATCCCATATCCGTGGAGACGAGGGAACAAAGGTGGATGTCACTTTTCTCCGGGACGAACAAACCCATACCGTTACGATCGAAAGAAAACGACTTGCGACGATCACCTGCCGCAGCGGCATGCTCGAAGGAAATGTCGGATATATCGCGTTATCGGGATTCGAAGGCACGACGACAAGTCAGTTCAAAGAGGCTCTGGAGGATCTGAAAGCCCAGGGTATGACCGCGCTGATCCTGGATCTTCGTGATAATCCCGGCGGACGGGTAGACGTTGTGACCGCGATCGCGGATGAACTGCTGCCCGAAGGTCTGGTCATGTACATGGAAGATAAGGACGGCAACAGGGAGAGCTACTATTCGACGGATGATATCGGAGATTTTGATTATCCGCTGGTCGTACTGGTCAACGGTAATTCCGCCAGCGCTTCGGAACTTCTTTCCGGCGCGATCCAGGCGAGAGGAGCCGGTGTACTGGTAGGTACGAAGACTTTCGGTAAAGGGATCGTTCAGACGACCGTTCCATTCTACGATATGTCAGCGCTGAAAGTGACCACGGACCGTTACTATCTGCCGGATGACCGGTGTATCCACGGAGAAGGGATCGAACCGGACTATGTCGTGGAACTGCCGGAAAACGAAACACTCAATACATTAAGAGGCCTGGAACAGGTACCGGATATCTCCAGAGATACACAGCTGCAGAAGGCGATGGAACTTCTGGGTCATCCGTACAGTGGGGGACAGGAGGATACCCCGTGACAGAAAATACGAAAGAGATACTGGAACTTCTGGAGAAAACATATCCGGATGCTCATTGTGAACTGAATTTCTTTACACCGCTTCAGCTTCTGACAGCCACGGTGCTCTCGGCACAGACGACAGACAAACAGGTCAATAAAGTGACCGAGAAAATGTTCAAAGATCATCCGGACCTGGATTCCATGCTGGAGATGAGCCGGGAGGACATCATCGGCTATATCCGGTCCATCGGATTCTTTAATTCGAAAGCCGATCATCTGTACCTGATGTGGCGGATGATCAGAGAAGACTTTGGCGGTGAGGTCCCGCGCACGATGGGAGAACTGACCAAGCTTCCAGGCGTCGGAAGAAAGACAGCCAATGTCGTCATGTCCAACGCTTTCGATATACCGGCGATCGCGGTCGACACCCATGTTTTCCGGGTGGCAAACCGGCTGGGCCTCGCGCAGGCCAAAGATGTGGCCGAAACAGAAAAACAGCTCATGGAAAACATCGATGAGGCATACTGGTCAAGGGCTCATCATCTGCTGATCTTTCATGGGAGATATTGCTGCAACGCCAGAAAACCCATGTGTGAAGCCTGCCCTGTCAAAGATCTATGTCAATTTTACTCCGGGAGGGAATAGAAGATGCAGGAAGAATTATTCCTGGAACAGATGGTCCGTCGTGGAACGGACAAGGAAGTCCTGATCAAACGGATCCTGATCGTCGTCAGCGCTGTGGTCATTGCCGTTTTCCCGTATGCCCTTTCTGTCTCTGTCGGTTACCTGATCGGGCCGGTCCTGCTGGTAGCCATGGCGCTCGTGGTCTGGATCCTGTGGCGGCGTGTTTACCGTGAATATGAATACATCTTTACGGATGGCAATCTGGATATCGATGTGATCTTCAACCGGTCCGGCCGCAGGCATGTAGCGACGTTCGACGTTAAAAAGGCCAGGCTGATCGCTCCGGTGGATGACGAAAAAAATAAAGCCCTCATCGAGGGCCGGTATCAGAAAGTCATCAGTGCGGATTCCGGACTGCATCCGGAAGACTGTTATGTGCTTCTGGGAGAGATAGGAAATCAGACCTGCAAACTGATTTTTGAACCGAACGAAGAACTCCTGAAGGCGATCAAGCGTTATCAGCCCAGAAACACTATCGTCCAATAGTGCGAAGGTCAGGTCCGAAGAAAGGAACGAACTGGTAGTAACCTTTAAAACGAGAGTATAAACGGTCCATATAGAGACTGCGAAGCCGCTCCGGCTCCAGATTGGTGGAGACGAGAGTGGCTTTGTTTTTCAGGATCCGCTGGTTGAAGCACTCAAACAGATCCGCGGCGGTCACCTGGTTGAGATACTCGGAGCCGAGATCATCGATGATCAACAGATCGACCTCACCGATCTGATCGTGGATCAGCTGCGCCTTGTCCTGCATCTCGGCATTACGGTGAAAACGGTATTCTTCCATCGCGGAGCAAAGCTGATTGGCCGTGAGATAGAGGACCGTGAACCCGCGATCGAGGATCATCTTGGCGACACAGTCACAGAGGAACGTCTTGCCTGTGCCCGGACCTCCGTAGAAGATCATACTGTGCGGTTTGTTGTTCGGGAACTGCTCGGCAAAAGCATAGGCCATCTTGGAAACGTTGGCCATATTCTTGCGTGGAGATACTTTCTGTCCTTCCAGGACATTGCGGGAGAAGAGACCAATATTAAAGGTCTGAAAGTTGTTTCTCATCAACTCTTCCCGGATGCCGGAAGCTTCGTAGGCATCATCAATGAGCCGCTGTACAAGACAGCGGCACCTTTTTCCATCGACAAAACCGGTATCCTTGCAGTAAGGACACTGGTATATGGGGTCCGCGTAGTTTTCAGGGATCTGAGCTTCCAGCAGAAGCTCTTTTTTTTCTTTTCTCAGTTTCTGATTGTTCTCTTTGAGCTCAAGAAGCAGTTCTTCCTTGCTTTTTTCAGGAGACTGAAGATAAGCCCGTACAGCGCTGATGCCGGTCTGTTCCAGTGCCTGATCGATCTCGCGGATACGCGGGATCTTCTGATATACCTCCATACGGCGAAAAGCGGCGTCAGACTCGGCCTGCCGCCTCTTTTCGTCGTATTCATGCCAGATCTTCGGTTGAATCGGAATAGACATAATCAATCTTCGCTTTCTTCAGGAGCCGGTTTTGCCAGCTTTTCATAGGTCGCATAGTCATAGTAAGGAGTAGTGGAAGAGGTAAAATAGGAACCCTTGCGATTCTGGGAGGATACTCCCTGATTCACGCCGGAGGAAACTTTCGTCTCACGAAAAGCGGAGTCGAGCGCGGCAATATCGGACAGCGTCTTAACGTTTTGCTGATACCAGGGATTCAGGATCCCTTCCATGTATTTGAAACTCGCTTTTCCGGTTTTCTGGAAAGTGCGGCGGGCAGCTTCCAGAATAATATCCAGAGAGAAACCGTACTGGTAGATCCAGCGGTCGAAGTATTCCTGCTCAGTATCGTTCGGTGTATGATAGTTCATCCCAAGTGCCTTGAATACAGGAAGATACAGTTTGAAACGAAGCATGTACTTTTCAGCGGCTTCGACCGAGTCGATCTGATGGTCGGACCAGTCTTCCGCGACTTTTTCCATATACCGGAACGAGCGGTTGCCGGACTCGATACAGGTCTGGATCAGGAAAAGGATCACATCCACATCCAGACGATAATAGTCCAGAAAGCCGAAGAGGATCATCATATCCGACGGCCCGAGCGGCTGACCGAGAAGATTCTCCGCGCTTCTGAAAAGCCGTTTGGTCGTGGGGTTTCTGGAATAGATCTCGATCTCCTCCGGAGAGTAGACAGGCTTACGCTCGACGCGGATGACCTTGGCCTCGGGCGGCGTCTGTACACGATCCTCGGAGATATGCGTCCCTTTGGGCGGCATAGGTTTTTGCGCGCCAAAAGAGATCCAGAGCTGCTCCCCATCCTGGCGCAGCGTAAGAACACCCTGCTTTTGCCAGTAGGTAAGAGCCTGGAGAACGTCAGATTCTAACATATGAAGCATTTCCGCTGCCTTGGCAGTGGAGAAATCAGGTATATTACGGTAGAAAGACCGAAAAACGTACAGATATACTTTCACATAATTGCCGTTGGCTTCCGGCATATCATGAAGAATGAACTGATCAGACACAGGTATTTGAAAATCATACTGATCCTGGTTAAAAAATAAGGCAGGCATGGCGTTTTTCCTTGTTTTATCTCTATTTATCTCTCTATAAGCCGAAGGTTCTTCCTTCGACGATTCAAATATAGCACATTCAAACTGGTTTGTGAAGAGGGCCGCAATTCCCAAAGAAAACGGAAGAAGAACAAAGGGTTATCCACTTTTTTGTGGATAACCCGCGAAACGAACACAGAAAACGCTTAAAAACAACTGTTTTTGTTCATGGTTTTCCACAAAACCGGAAAATCTATCCCCAACATGTGAACAAGTGTTTGAAAGCGAACGGTTGTGGATAATGTGGATAATTATCCTTCTTCCAGGGAAGACAGGAGGTCAGCGGCGATTTTTACAGCATTTCCCGCTCCCATAGTAATCAACATGTCGCCTGTTGAAATCTTTTTTTCTAAAAATTTTTCGATCTCTTCGAACACCGGAATATGAACAGCATCCACACCTTTCTGACGAAGGGCTTCCGCCAGCATCGCGGAGGAGACTTCTCCGGTATCGACCTCGCGAGCCGCGTAAATATCGCATAAAATCACGTGATCCGCTAAGGAGAGAGCGTCGACGAAGTCATTAAAGAAATTGATCGTTCGACTGTAGGTGTGGGGCTGGAAAACCACGTAAAGTTCCCTGAAAGGTACTTCACGTGCGGCTTTCAGCTGGGCTTTGATCTCTGTGGGATGGTGAGCGTAGTCGTCGATCACCTTCGCGCCGTGGTAATCGCCCAGATATTCGAAACGTTTCTTCGTACTTTGATAGGAAGCGATCCCCTCTCGAACAGCATCGAACGAAATGCCTTCCGAAACGGACAGCGCCGCCGCGAGAAGCGCGTCGTATACCATATGCATGCCGGGCAGATACAGATCCAGCTGACCAAGATCTTTTCCACGTTCGATCAGATGAAACGAATAGCCAAGGCCGGTCTCATGATGGATCAGATCAGATACGGTAAAGTCCGCGGGCTCATCCAGAGAGGCGGTGACGATCCGGATATCCTTATCTTTGACGAGGGAAGAGAACAGAGGAGCAAGCTCAGGGGACGTGACCAGAGCGCCGCCTTCTTTCATTCCGTCCACGAATTTCTGGAAGGAATGCTGCTCGTTCTCAAAGGTCTTGAAATAGTCCAGATGCTCCGGTTCGATATTGGTGATGATATTGTATTTGGCATGGAAATGAAGGAAACTGTCAGTGTATTCACATGCTTCGATGATCATGGGATCGCCCTGGCCGATCCGGAAATTCGTGCCGGTATTATGAAGGATGCCTCCTATATTGAAGGATGGATCCCGTCCGGCCGCCATATAGATATGAGCCAGGATACTGCTGGTGCTGGTCTTCCCGTGGGAACCGGCGACCGCGATGGGCGTATCATAATGATCGAACAGCCGTCCGAGCATCTGTGCGCGGGATAAAATTTCCGCGCCGCTTTTTCTGGCAGCGATGAGTTCCGGGTTGTCCTCGTGAATGGCCGCGGTATAAACGATGGTATCGATGTCCGGGGTGATGTTTTCCGCCTGCTGGGGAATTCGTACGGGAATGCCTGCCTGCATCAGCAGCGGATACGTATCACCGATCTGACGGTCGGAGCCGGTGACTTCATATCCCAGAGCCTTCATGGCACAGGCGATGCCGCTCATACTGATCCCGCCGATACCGATAAAATGTATATGTTTCATTCGATCCTTTTCTCCTGAAAAAGCCTTACAAGTTCTGCATAACTAATTGATTATATCACAGGTTCATGATAAAATAAAGTTCTATCAAAAAAACATATCGGGAGTTTACCATGTACTTAATCGCAGGATTGGGAAACCCGGAAAGACGGTACGCCGCGACAAGACATAATGTCGGCTTCGAGGCGGCCTTTCGCGTGCATGAAAAAGAACATTTCCCTATGGAACACGGGAAGTTTCAGGCAATGGTTTCCCTTGGAAAGATCGGAGGAGAGAGCGTCGTTCTGATCCGTCCCATGACCTATATGAATCTCTCCGGCCGGGCGGTCAGGGAGACGATGAACTATTTTGATATCCCGCCGGAAAACGTGATCGTGATCTATGATGATGTCTCGCTTCCCTTCGGGACGATCCGGGTAAGGCGAAGCGGCAGTGCCGGAGGGCACAACGGAATGAAAAGCATCATCACCGAGATCGGTTCCCAGGATTTTCCCCGGGTGCGGATCGGAGTGGGAGAAAAACCGGAAGGATGGGACCTGGCGGATTATGTTCTTTCGCACTTCTCTAAGGAAGAGATCGAACAGATCAGCCGGACGATCGATGAAGCAGCCGACGCCGCGATCTCCATTGTCACGAACGGGATCGAAAAAACCATGAACATCTACAATACCAAAGGAAAAGCCGATGAGTGAACATGAACGGATGCATGGGATCTACAGTCCGATCCTGCATCAGAGCTATATCGAAACGGCACTTAGCCACATTAAGGATAAAAAGCCGTTTCTGATCCATGGGTTAGGTGATTCGGTGCAGAATCATCTTTCACAGGCACTGGCAAACTTCTCTCATCATCCGCTGCTCGTCATCGTTCCGAACGACCTGAAAGCCAGGGAAGTCGCGGAGGAAATGCGTTTTTACGATCCCAAAGGGACATTTTTCCTTCCGGCAAAGGATCCGCTGTTTTACAGTGTGGATGTGCGGGGCCTGGCGATCGAAGAAAGCCGGATGAAAGTCTTTCGTGCGCTTAGGGAAGGACGTGTCAGTACGCTGGTTCTGTCCGTCGAAGCACTGTATGACCGGCTGATCCCCAAAAAGATCTGGGAAAGCTTTGTGATCCGTCGCCGGATCGGCCAGGATCTGCCGCTGGAAGAACTGATCCCGCAGCTGGTGCTGATGGGATACGAGCGAAACGATCAGGTGGAAGGACCGGGACAGTTCGCTGTACGCGGCGGGATCGTGGATATTTACCCAATCGCGCAGGACGAGGCGGATGATAACGCGGTCCGTATCGAACTATGGGGAGACGAGATCGATTCGATCCGTGTACTGGACGCGGAGACTCAGCGGTCTCAGCAGCGGCTTGAATACGTGACGATCTTCCCCGTGTCGGAGATCCTGATCCGGGAAGATAAACTGGACGAAGGTATCAGGAAGATCCAGCGGGAGATGGAAGAGGAAGAAGCGATTCTTCGAAGTCTTTCGCTGGAAGAAGAAGCGGACCGGATCCGGGGAATGACGGAACACTTTCTGAACCGGATATCTTCCGGCAAGATGCGGGGACTCGAAAGCTATACCAATCTTTTCTATGATGAGACGGTCAGTATTCTCGATTATATCGACCCGGAAAGCCTGCTCGTTTTCCAGGAACCGGCCAGGATCCGCGAGAGGATCCGTCTTTTGAAAGACGAACTGTCCCAGAGCCTGGAAGGACGGCTTCGCGGCGGCTACCTGCTGCCATCCCAGAAGGAGATGTTTCCCGATTTTGACGAAATCGAGGAAGAGATGAAAGCTTTTGCGCGGGTATTTCTGTGCAGCCTTTTATCCAGTACGCAGGACGCCTTCTATATCCAGGATATCCTGCGGGTGAACAGCCGCTCCGTCAATGTACTTTCTTCTGAGCCGCGTATGCTGCTGGAAGAGATCAAAGCGAATATCTCCCTGGGCTACAGTACGATCCTGCTTTACGAAAGCGGACTTCGCGCGGAGCGGGCTGTGTCACAGCTGAAGGAGGAAGAGATCCCCGCCTATCTGTTCGAGGATTTTTCTTCAGATATCAGGCCCGGTACCGTTGTCTGCGCAAAAGGAAGCCTGAAACGGGGATTCGTCTATCCGGACGCCAAATTCTATGTCATTTCCATGCAGGAGATGGCGGAAAAAAGCAAACGGGGAAAAAGCAAAAGAAGGCGCAGGTTCAAATCCGGTGAACGGATCGAGAATTTCAGCGATCTGTCGGTAGGGGATTATGTCGTTCATGAGAACCACGGTGTCGGGATCTATCAGGGCATCGTACAGATGGATGACGAGAATTCACGCAGAGATTATTTCAAGATCCTCTATAAGGACGGAGGCGTCCTGTATGTTCCGACCACTTCTCTGGATATCCTGCAGAAATATGTCGCGGGAGAGGACGCCGCGCCGAAGATCAACAAGCTGGGCGGAAACGACTGGCAGAGGACCAAAGCGAAAGTAAAGGAAAGCGTCCGCAAACTGGCGGAAGACCTGCTGGTCCTGTATGCGGAGAGGCAGAGCCGGGCCGGATTTCCTTTTGGAAAGGATACCGTCTGGCAACGGGAGTTCGAAGATGCTTTCCCGTTTGAAGAAACGGAAGACCAGATCGCGGCCATCGAAGATACGAAACGTGATATGGAAAGCCATCATATCATGGACCGTCTGATCTGCGGCGATGTGGGTTACGGAAAAACAGAGATCGCGATCCGTGCCGCGTTCAAAGCCGTGCAGGACAGTAAACAGGTCGCGCTGCTGGCGCCTACTACGATCCTGGCCCAGCAGCACTACAATACCTTTGTGAGCCGGATGAAAGACTATCCGGTGACGGTCGGGCTTTTGTCCCGGTTCAATACGCCCAAACAGATGAAAGAGACCATTTCCGGGCTGAGAGCGGGAACAGTGGATATCGTGATCGGAACGCACCGGCTTCTGTCTAAGGACGTGGAATTCAAAGACCTGGGGCTTCTCGTCGTGGATGAGGAACAGAGGTTCGGCGTTTCTCATAAAGAGAAGATCAAGGCGATGAAAAAAGATGTCGACGTACTGACGCTTTCTGCCACGCCGATTCCACGAACGCTCCATATGAGCCTGAACGGCATGCGGGATATGTCCCTTCTGGAAGAAGCGCCGCAGCACAGGATCCCCGTCCAGACATATGTCATGGAAGATGACGAGCAGATGGTAAGGGAAGCTGTCTATCGTGAGCTCGGAAGAGGGGGACAGGTCTTCTATCTGTACAACCGTGTGAACAATATCGAAATGGCCGCGCACAGGCTGCAGGAACTGATCCCGGAAGCCAGAGTCGAGGTGGCGCACGGGCAGATGGATGAGCGGCAGCTGGAAAAAGTCATGCTGCGATTTGTGGAAGGCGATATCGATGTCCTGGTCTGTACGACGATCATCGAGACGGGACTGGATATCCCGAACGCGAACACGCTGATCGTCCGGGACGCGGATGCCATGGGCCTTTCTCAGCTCTATCAGCTGCGGGGACGGGTCGGACGATCCACCAGGCTGGCTTACGCCTATTTCCTGTACCGACAGGGAAAGGTCCTGCCGGAGGCAGCGGAAAAACGACTGGAAGCGATCGGAGAGTTTACGGATTTCGGGAGCGGATTCAAGATCGCTGTCCGGGATCTGCAGATCCGCGGTGCGGGCAATATACTGGGACCGGAACAGCATGGTCATATGGGTGCTGTCGGCTATGACCTGTATTGCAAGCTGCTCAGGGAAGCCATGGATACACTTCGTGACAAACCGCCGGAAGAAGCCTTTGAGACCACTGTCTATATCAAGGTAGACGCGTTTATCCCCTCGTCCTATATCAGCAATGAAAGGCAGAAGCTCGAAGCCTACAAGAAGATCGCTGTGATCCGCGGCGAGGAAGACTATGACGAGATGTTCGACGAACTGATCGACCGTTATGGGGATATGCCGCAGAGCGTGCACAACCTCCTGATGATCTCCTATATCAAATCTCTCGCGAACATGAGCGGAGCCGAGGTGATCGAGTACACAAAGGGACTGCTGAGCCTTAAGCTCAGACAGGACGCGCGGATCGACTTTGAAAAACTTCAGGCCTATCTTTTAGCCAATAAAGCGGAGGCGAAGCTATTAACGGGCCTTGGACAGACAAAGCTGCAGGTGAGAGTGCAGGACAGTCCGAAAGACGATGTACTGCTCGGCAATATTCTGAAGAAAATGAAAGAGATCGCCTCACTGAGGATCCCGGAAGAAGGGCAGGAAGAACAGAATGAGTGAAGCGAAAAAACGTTATTTCTCCCCTCTCGGAAGAGTCATACTGGTTTTCTTTCTGGTGATCATGTTTGCCGTATTGTTTCTCGCCTGGATCCGTGAAAGACAAACACCGGAAAAGCTGAAGGTGCTGGAGATCGAACAGGAAGCTGTCTATATCAATGAAGTCATGATCTATTACCGGCTGATGGAAGACGCGTTCGAGCAAAAAGGCGGAGAGGAGATCTGGACGCTGGATGTCCTGGGAGTGGACGTACAGCAGACAGCGCTCGACCGGGTACTGGAATCCGTGATCCGGGTCAAAACAGCGGCTAAGGCGGCAGGCAGTGTTTCCTCCGTGGAGGAAGCGGAGGTCCTGCGTCTTCAGGAAGTGCTGAAGCAGTACCTTGGCGAAGAGTATTGCCGGTTCCATGAGATCGATGATGAGACGCTGGCAAAGGTAGCTGAGGATAACTATCTGGCCTACCGCTATGAGCATAATGTGCGTTTCCTGTACAGCGAGATCGAAGATGACATACAGTCCGGTATGACGGAGAAATTCGGCGTCTATGACAATACACGGACCATGAATGATTACCTCTCCAGAGTGATCCTTGAGCCGATCATGTTTTATACAGGGACGTTCGTTGAAGGGGAATGGACGATGTATCCGGCGGTCCAGAGGGAACAGATCCTTGAGATCGCCCGGACCGTCCGGGAAACGATCGACACAAAAAACTATTACACTATGGCAAAACTGTTCGGCGAAGCCTCTTCCGTCTCCAATAATCCGGTCTTCGGTCAGGGAGCGGTCACCTGTCCGGAAGAGAGGTTCGGACAGTTATATAAGGGACAGATCGACCGTTCGGTCAGGGATCAGATCTTTTCTCTGGAGATCGGAGAGATCTCACCGATCATCGAGACGCCGTACGGTTATCTGATCGTTCGGATCACAGGCTTTCGTCAGCCGACGGAGAAAGACCGGGAAGAGTATGACAGGCAGTTATCCCTGGCAAAAGCCGAGTACAGAACAGAGCTGACGGAAGAACTGAAAGCACGACGTCTTTCCCTGGAACTGGACCGTCTGGTCGAGGAAACGGAAGTCGTCCGATATGACGATCTGTTTGCGGAATATGTGCGTGAACATGAGTAAGTGCTTCTTGACAATTAGGCCCTGCCTGTCGTAAAATATTTCTGAAGAACTTAATCCCACAATTGAATGGAGGTTGATTCCAATGGTAAAAGTTGCTATTAATGGTTTTGGTCGTATCGGTCGTCTGGCTTTCCGTCAGATGTTCGAGGCTGAGGGTTATGAAGTCGTTGCTATCAACGATCTGACCAGCCCCAAGATGCTTGCTCATCTGCTGAAATATGATACCGCTCAGGGTTCCTTCTGCGGACGTATCGGCGAGAACAAGCACACGGTCGAAGCCACTGATGATTCTATCATCGTTGACGGCAAAGAGATCAAGATCTATGCCATCAAAGACGCGAAAGATGCTCCCTGGGGCGAGCTGGATGTAGACGTAGTGCTTGAGTGCACCGGTTTCTACACCTCTAAAGAAAAATCCATGGCTCATATCGCAGCCGGTGCGAAGAAAGTCGTTATCTCTGCACCCGCCGGCAACGATCTGAAGACCATCGTCTTCAGCGTTAACGAGAAAGAACTGACCGCCGAAGACCAGATCATTTCTGCCGCTTCCTGCACGACCAACTGCCTGGCTCCCATGGCCAAAGCTCTGAACGACTATGCTCCTATCCAGTCCGGTATCATGACCACCGTTCACGCATACACTGGTGACCAGATGATCCTTGACGGCCCCCACAGAAAAGGCGACCTTCGCCGTGCTCGTGCAGGCGCTGTCAACATCGTTCCCAACAGCACCGGCGCTGCCAAAGCGATCGGCCTGGTTATTCCCGAACTGAACGGCAAACTGATCGGTTCCGCTCAGCGTGTTCCGGTCTGCACCGGTTCCACCACTCTTCTTGTCGCTGTCGTTAAGGGCAAAGACATCACCAAAGACGGAATCAATGCTGCGATGAAAGCTGCTTCCAGCGCTTCCTACGGCTACACCGAAGAGCCCATCGTTTCTTCTGACGTTATCGGAATGCAGTATGGTTCTCTGTTCGACGCGACCCAGACCATGGTTGCCAAGATCGATGACGATACCTATCAGGTACAGGTAGTTTCCTGGTACGACAACGAGAACAGCTACACCAGCCAGATGGTTCGTACGATCAAATACTTCGCTGAACTGAAGTAATAGGATCTAATCTCTCATTCTAAAAAGGGCTGCCACCCCGGCAGCCCTTTTTTGGGGGCTTTTATGTTAAAAATCTATCAATGGCTCGATCAATTGCCGGCGACTGTCAAAGTACCGCTGGCACTTCTCTTTTTTCCGGGGAGTGTGTTTTTCCAGGAAATGATCTTTCATCAGGCAGTGTCTCAGACAAGATCGTCTGTGGGCGTTCTGATGCTGCTTCTTTACTCCTTTGTCTTAGGCTGCTTCCTTTATCTTCCGACATATTTTATTCGAAAGAAATGGGTAGCCAAAACGATCAACACGATCTTTCTGGCGATCATCGCTGTCCTTTTTCTCGTAGAGTTCTTTATTGTTCAGAAATTTCAGACCTTGTTTGATATACGTACGATCGTCGGCGGCGCGAAGGGCATCGTCCAGGATTTTGTCGGCGCGACGTTTCGTATGATCTTCACTGCATCAGGTCTTTGGCATATTTTTCTTTTCTTTATACCGCTCATTTTGTACCTTCTGTTTTTCGCCCGGCTGATGGAAACTTCCGAGTGGAGCATCTCTAAAAAGGCCAGATGGATCATCTTTTTTGGGATCGCGATGGTTTGTGTGGATGCTTTTCTGGGCACCAAGATCGTGATGCGAAACAATGAGCAGCTGAAAAAAACTTATAAAGCAAACTATTCCTTTGCCATGGGGGTCGACCGGTTCGGACTGATGACAGGACTTAGGCTGGATCTGATCCGCAAGGGGAATACAGATATGACCGTATCGATGGAGATCGAAGAGGAATGGGATGACCTGGAAGACTGGGACGAATCCCCGGCGCAGGAAGAACTGCAGCCGGAAGACGAAGAATCCAATCTGACGGAGTCTGCTTCGGTAGTAGAGGAGCAGGATGTAAGCGATCAGACGGAGGAAGAACCGGAAGAGAAGCAGCCGAGCATCCTTCCTGAAACATGGGAAGTCAAACCGGCTGTGGCGGATATCGATCTCGAGGCGCTGGCGGAAAACGCACCAAGCACCTATGTGGCCAATATGCTGCGCTATGCCGCTTCGCAGACGCCTTCCAACACCAACCAGATGACCGGGATATTCAAGGGCAAAAATCTGATCCTGATCTGCGCGGAGGCCTTCTGTTCCTACGCGATCCGCGAGGATCTGACGCCGACACTGTACCGTATGGCTACCAGAGGCATCAATTTCCTGGACTATACGCAGTCCTACAGCTGCGGGACGACGGGCGGTGAATGTTCCTATCTGATGGGCGTGCTGCCTGTCGACGGATCCGACTCCATGATGGAGATCATCGGCCATAACAACTACTATACGATGGGAAGCTTCCTTGACCGTGAAGGGTATTACGGAAAAGCTTTTCATAATCACCGCTATACGTACTACAACCGCCATCTGACCCATGAGTGGCTTGGCTATTCCGATGGCTATATGGGTATGGGCAACGGAATGGAAGAATTCGTGACCCAGACCTGGGCGGAAAGCGACGTGGAAATGTTCACCGGCACCTATCCGATGTATAAGGACAAGAGTCCGTTCAACATCTACTACATGACGGTCAGCGGTCACGACGAGTACCGGGAAAATGATAATGCCCAGTGCTACTATCATTATGACGAAGTCAAAGACCTTCCCTATAGCTACCAGGTGCAGTGCTACTTTGCCGCCAACCTGGAACTGGAGTACTCCATGCAGTACCTGATCGAGCAGCTGGAAAAAGACGGTCTGGCGGACGATACCGTCATCGTGATCTCAGGCGACCATTTCCCATACGGGCTCGGCTGGTATGACGCTCTTGGCTACAAGGATGATCTGAATGAGCTGTATGGTTTTACCGTCAAGACCTATCTGGAGCGGGATCAGAACCAGCTGATCATCTGGTCCGGCTGTCTGGAGAAGGAAGATCCCATCGTCGTGGAAGAACCGGTCTGCGCGATCGATGTCCTGCCGACGCTTTTAAACCTCTTCGGATGTGAATGGGATTCCAGACTCCTTCCGGGACGGGATGTTTTTTCGAAAAAACTCGAGCTGGTTTTCGACTGCTATGGAAACTGGAAAACGACCAAAGGAGTTTATGATGCCTTTACCGGGAAGTTTACCCCCAAGGACGCTTCGATGCATTCGCAGGAAGAATATGTCAAACGGATCAATACGACGGTCAACAATAAGCTGAAGTACTGCGGCGTGATCCTGAACACGGATTTCTTTGAATATATCTTCCCGACGGAAGAAAATGACGGATCCTGAAAATAGTTCTTGCTTTTATCTTGCATTAGGTGTATAATTCATAAGGTTATTGAATATGATTAGTAAAGGAGAGTGAGCCAAGCGGCTCACTCTTCTTGCTGAATAGGACAAATCTGGAGGTTGACTTGAAAAAACAAGAGCTGATCGAACATGTCGAAGCCATTGCCATGAAGCTGGCGGAAGGATTCGGTTATGAGATCGTAGACGTGGATTACGTCAAGGAAGGACCCAACTGGTACCTGAAAGTATTTGCCGACAAACAGGGCGGTTTCTCGATCAATGACTGTGTCGCGCTTTCCCACGCGCTGGAGGAGAAGCTGGAAGAAAATGACCCCATTGAGAACGCGTATATTCTGGAGGTCAGTTCTCCCGGGCTGGATCGCCCGCTGAAGAAAGATAAGGACTTCGTACGCAGTATCGGCAAGCTCGTGGAAGTCAAACTGTTTGAAACGAAGGAAGAACTGCCCGAAAAGAGCTTTACAGCCCTTCTTCAGGCTTATGATCCGGAAAAAGGAATGGTCAGTCTCGAGCTCGAAAGCGGAAAGACGGTTCTGGTTTCCCGGAAGGAACTCGCCGGTATCCGGCTGGCTGTTGTTTTCTAACTACGTAGGAGGATAATGGAAAAATGAATGAACTCATCATGGCTCTGGATCTGATCCAGGAGCAGAACGGTATCAACAAAGAAGAGATGTTCCAGGCGATCGAACAGTCGCTGCTCACTGCCTGCAAAAAGAACTTCGGAACTTCCGACAATATCGAAGTGACCATGGACAGAAAGACAGGCGCTTTTAAGGTGATCGCCAAGAAGACGGTCGTGGAAGCGGTTCTGGTACCGGCCATGGAAATCTCTCTGGAAGACGCGCAGAAAGAAAATGCCGCGTTCCAGCTGGGCGATATCTGCACAGTCGAGGTCACTCCTAAAAACTTCAGCCGTATCGCGGCCCAGAATGCCAAACAGATCATCGTACAAAAGATCCACGAAGCGGAGCGCCGCAGTGTCTACAACGAATACAAGCCGACAGAAAAAGAGATCGTTTCCGGACTGATCCAGAGAAAAGAAAAGGGCAATGTCTATATCAATCTCGGCAAGATCGAAGCCCAGCTTTCTCCCAAGGAGCAGATCCCGGGGGAACTGTATCCCATGAACAAACGCCTGAAGATCTACGTCGTCGAAGTGCGGGATTCCGGCCGCGGCCCTTACATGATCGCGTCCAGGACCCGTCCCGAGTTTATCAAACGTCTCTTCGAGCAGGAAGTTCCGGAGATCCACGATGGTATCGTGCTGATCAAATCGATCGCCCGTGAAGCCGGTTCCAGATCAAAGATGGCGGTTTACAGCCGCGATCCGATGGTCGATCCGCTTGGCGCCTGCGTAGGTCCCAGCGGCAACCGCGTCGGAACGATCGTCGATGAACTGAACGGCGAGAAGATCGATATCGTTGTCTGGAACGAAGAACCGGCCAGGTTTATCCAGGCAGCCCTTTCTCCGGCGGAAGTCGAACGAGTAGAAGTCGATAAAGAAGCCCGTACAGCCACGGTCATCGTACCGGATCATCAGCTGTCGCTGGCGATCGGTAAGGAAGGACAGAACGCCCGTCTTTCCGCCAGACTGACCGGATACAAGATCGATATCAAGAGTGTTTCCCAGGCCGAAAACGGCGAGGAAGACGATTATGATATCGACTTCAGCTTCCTTGACGATGACGATGATGAAGATCTCGTCTATGAGGAGGACCTCGAGAGCGGAGAGGAAGAATGAAGACCAGAAAGATCCCAATGAGAAAATGCACCGGGTGCCAGCAGGTAAAGGAAAAACGGCAGCTTCTAAGAGTTGTGCGTGATCCTGAAGGAAACGTATCCATTGATCGTTCCGGAAGAAAATCCGGACGTGGCGCGTACCTTTGCGAAGACCTGTCCTGCCTGGAAAAAGCCGTGAGGACGAAGGCGCTGGAGCGTTCTCTGGAGACAGAGATCTCTCCCGAGGTCTATGAAAGCCTCCGGAAAGAGCTTCAGGAAAAGGAAGGGCATGAGGATGCATGATCAGAAGATGACGGATCGGCTGCTGTTTCTTCTGGGGCTGTGCCGAAAGGCAGGCGCCGTAAAAAGCGGGGAGGAAGGATGCCTTGCCGCTATCCGGAGCCGGGAAGCCTATCTGGTGATCATCAGTGAAGATGCTTCCAGTGGTACGAGCAAGAAATTCAAGGATAAATGTTCCTTTTATCATGTTCCCGTAGAAACAGCACCCTATGATAAGGTCAGACTCGGACAGGCCATGGGGATATCGCCCCGTTCATGTATGGCCATTACCAACGAAGGACTCGCCGAGCTGATTCAAAAAGAATTCAAGACCTGTACAGAAGAGGTGGAAAATATTGGCTAAACTCAGAATCGAAGATGTTGCGAAAAAACTGAATGTCCCGGCTCAGATGGTCATGAAAAAACTGGAAGAGATCGGTATCTTTGCCTCCAACGCCCAGAATACCCTGAGTCAGGAAGAAGTACTGAAGGTCGTCGAGCTGATCACCGGCAAGAAACCGAGAGTCAAGGCAAAAGCTCCGAAAGCTGAAAAACCGGCGGAGGCAGCAGAAGCCAAGGCGGAGAAACCGGTGAAAAAGACCGCTGCTTCTGCCGCGGAAAAGGAAGAGGTCAAAGCTGAAAAAACGCAGGAGGAAAAACCCGCGGAAACAGCGGAAAAACCAAAGAGGACCAGAGCGGCAAAGGCAGAAGAAAAACCGACTGAAGCGCCGGCAGAGCAGCCGGCTGAAAAACCGGCCGATCAACCCGATCAAAAACCGGAAGAGAAGACAGCTGAGCCTGTGGAACCTTCGGTCGAAGAGAAGAAAGAGGAAAAGACCAAGGCTCAAGCTGCGGAAAAACCGGTCGAGCCTGTTCCGGCGGGAAAACCGGCTGGAACGACGGCTAAGAAACCGGAAGGGGAGATCGTTCGTACCGCGGATGGACGTCTGGTACGTCGTGTACCGGTCGTGCAGACGAGACGGGTAGCGGACGGCACCGGAACGACCCGTACGACCGCGAATACCCAGATGCCGGCCAAGCCGCGTACGTCACAGACAGGAGCCTCTTCCAGAACACAGTCTTCCACCGGAAGAGGCGCTCAGGGATCCTCCGCGACGAACACCAGAGGTACAACGGAAGGTCGTTCTCAGACCGGTCGCCGTGATCAGGGCACGCTGCCCGGAGGAACCGGAAGAAGCGGCGCGGATACCAGACGTCAGGGATTCGATCGTAAGAACCAGGATCAGGGCGCAGGCGGGAAAGACCGTATGCCGGAACGTCCCGGACGTACGGGCAGTGCTGCCAGAAGCGCGCAGGCAGGAGCCGCCAGACGCAGTGGAGGAGATTCCTATGATATGGGTCTTTCCGCTCCGAAAGCCAAAACGGAAAATAAGGACAGCCGTAAGCAGAACGAGCGCAAGAAGGGCGACAAACAGCGCAATACGGCAACCGAAGAATACAAGAACAAGAAGAAATCTCTCAGCCAGGAGAAAGGCTATCTGGATGACGATCGTCTTGCTCGTCATAAGAAAAAACCGGTCAAACGTCCGGGCTCTGCGGCTGTGGTAGAGGAAGAAGACATCAAGATCGTCCAGCTTCCGGACAGCATGACGGTCAAGGAATTCGCCGATATGCTGCATAAACCCATCAACATGATCATCAAATCTCTGATGGGCAAAGGCATTATGGCCGGTCTGAACCAGATCATCGAATATGAGCAGGCGGAAGAGATCGCGACCGAGATGGATATCCTGGTCGAACATCAGCAGGAAGAGGATATCTTCGAGAAGTACGCCACTTTTGAAGACGCTGAAGAAGATCTGAAACCCCGTTCACCTGTCGTGGTCGTCATGGGTCATGTTGACCACGGTAAGACTTCGCTTCTGGACGCGATCCGTGATACCCATGTCACTGCCCGTGAGGCCGGTGGTATCACGCAGCACATCGGTGCTTCTGTTGTTACGATCAATGATCGTCAGATCACATTCCTGGATACGCCCGGTCATGAGGCTTTCACCGCCATGCGTATGCGCGGCGCGCAGGTCACGGATATCGCGATCCTGGTCGTCGCGGCGGATGACGGCGTCATGCCGCAGACCATTGAGGCGATCAACCATGCCAAGGCGGCCGGTGTTCAGATCATCGTCGCCATCAATAAGATGGATAAGGCCGGCGCCAATCCGGACCGTGTGAAACAGGAACTGACCGAGTATGAACTCATCCCCGAAGACTGGGGCGGCAGCACGATCTGTGTACCGGTCTCCGCGATCAAGAAGGAAGGGATCGATACCCTTCTGGAGATGGTCCTGCTCGTTGCGGACATGCAGGAACTGAAAGCCAATCCCGATTGTCTGGCATCCGGTACGGTCATCGAGTCCGAGCTGGATAAAGGCCGCGGTGCCGTCGCGACCGTTCTCGTACAGCGCGGTACGCTTCACGTCGGTGATACGATCGTCGCGGGCAGCTGCTTCGGACGTATCAAAGCCATGGTGGATGATCAGGGCCGCCGTGTAAAGGAAGCGGGACCGTCCACACCTGTGGAGATCATCGGTCTTTCCGAGGTTCCTCAGGCAGGTGATTCCTTCTATATGACCGAGACCGACCGTGAAGCCAGAACACTGGCGGAAAAAGTGGCGGCCCGTGAGCGGATCAAGCTCATGGAAGGCAACAAGCGTGTGAACCTGAATGACCTGTTCGGAGATATCCAGGCCGGTGAAGTCAAGGAGCTGAATATCCTTGTCAAGGCTGACGTACAGGGCAGTGTCGAGGCTGTCAAACAGTCTCTGGAGAAACTGTCGAATGATCAGGTAGCGGTGCGCGTGATCCATGGCGCCGTCGGTGCGGTCAACGAATCCGATGTCATGCTGGCTTCCGCCTCCAACTCGATCATTATCGGCTTTAACGTCCGTCCTGACGCGGCCGCCAAATCGATGGCGGAAGAACAGAAAGTGGATATCCGTCTGTACCGTGTCATCTACAACGCGATCGATGATATAGAGGCAGCGATGAAAGGTCTGCTGGATCCCGAGTTCCAGGAGAAGGTCCTTGGCCACGCGCAGGTCCGTCAGATCTTCCATGCTTCCGGTCTGGGCACCATTGCCGGTTCCTATGTGACCGACGGCAAGATCATGAGAGGTTCCAGCGCCCGTATCGTGCGTGACGGTATCGTCGTTCATGAAGGCCCGCTGGCGTCTCTGCGCCGTTTCAAGGACGATGTCCGAGAAGTCGCGACCGGTTATGAGTGCGGTATTATGTTTGAAAAATTCAATGATGTAAAGGAAGGCGACGTGATCGAAGCCTTCACGATGGAAGAAATCAAGAGAGACTGATATGGTAAAAAGAAGAAACAAGAACCGGGGAGAGCGGATCAATAATGCCATCAAGGAAGAGATCTCCCTGATCCTTCGGGATATGAAGGATCCCCGGCTTTCTCTCATGACCTCGATCCTTCGCTGCGATACCAGCCGGGATCTGATGTACTGCAAGGTCTATTACAGTGTCATGGGTGATGATATCGCCAAGGAAGAGACCAGGGAAGCGCTTTTGTCCGGTTCTGGTTTCATTCGCCGCGAGCTCGCCCGGAGACTGGATCTTCGCCAGACGCCGGAACTGAGCTTTATCGCTGACGATTCGATGGAATACAGCATCTATCTTTCTGAGAAGATCAAAGAGATCCATGAAGAGGATGAAGAGAGACTGAAGGCGATGACGCCTGAAATGCGGGCAGCCAAAGAAGCCTTTGAAAAGGAAGCGGAAGAGAAAGAAGCGGAAGAAAAAGCGGATGATCTCTGGTTCCTGGAGGATGAGGCCTGGCATGAGTAAACTCACCCGCAATGAATTCGCGAAACAGTTTCAGCGCTTTATCGACAAATATGACCGCTTCCTTCTTTCCGGACATATCCGTCCCGATGGGGACAGCATAGGCGTATGTTACAGCCTTGGATACGCGCTGGAGCAGATGGGCAAGGAAGTGCTGGTCTGTCTGGATGGAAACGCTGATCGTTATCTTAAGCTGATCCGTCCGCTCCCGCTTCTGCCGGAGGACGCGGAAATGAGAGATGCCTCCCGTTATTTCAAGACCGGTAAAACGTTTGCCTTTATTATGCTGGACTGCTCCGAACCGGAAAGGACCGGCCGCGCCGCTGACGCGATCCTGTACGCTTCCGCATCGCTGACGATCGATCATCACGTGACGAGTAAGGAGGCTGCGGATTTCAATTATACCGAGCCTGAATCCAGCTCGACATGTGAGCTGCTCTATCATCTGATGAAGCTTTGCTCCATCCCGGTGAACCGGGAGATCGCGACCGCGCTCTATATGGGTGTGTCCTTTGATACCGGCGGCCTCAGGCATTCCAATACTTCAGCGGACACTTATCAGATGGCGGCGGATCTGAAGCAGCTGGGCGTGGATACGACGTATCTGACCAACCAGCTCTTTCACACGAAATCCATGACGGAAATGAAAGCGCTCTCAGCCGCGATCCGTTCCAGCAAGATCTATCACGGCCTAAGCCGGGATGGAGAGAAGAATGATATCCTGATCTCTTATCTTTCCCAGGTGGAAATGACCCGCTGTGGTTTTTCCGCTCAGGACGCGGATGGCGTCGTAGGATATCTCAATGAAATCGAAGACGCAGAAACGGCGGTTTTTCTCAGGGAGATCGGACCGGAACAGATCCGCGCCAACATGCGTTCCAAGTCGGTGGTGGATGTAGCCCGTGTCGCCTCGCTTTTCGGCGGCGGCGGACATGTGCGGGCAGCCGGATGTACGTTCCAGGATCCGCCGCTTCTGGTGAAGCAGAAACTGCTGGAAGCGATCCATCTGCAGCTTCGTGACCTGCAGGAGGAAGCATGATCAGCGGCGTCGTAAATCTGTACAAGGAAAAAGGTTTTACTTCCGTAGACGCGCTGCGTGTTCTCGGCGGGATCGTCGGCGAAAGGAAAATGGGTCATACCGGTACACTGGATCCGGAGGCGGAAGGCGTGCTGCCTGTATGTCTCGGTAAAGCGACAAAAGCCGCGGAACTGATCACAGGGACTGATAAGGAATATATCTGCACGCTGGCTTTCGGAAGTGAAACTACTACCCAGGATGCTTCCGGCGGGATCACGAATCAGACGGAATATTCATACGATGAAGCTTTTGCCCGGGAGACGATCCTTTCCTTTCAGGGAGGATACGATCAGGTACCACCGATGTACTCGGCTCTGAAGCATGAAGGAAAAAAGCTTTACGATCTGGCAAGAAAGGGAATCGAAGTTGAGCGAGCGCCAAGAAAGGTCCGAATCGATGAAATCGAGATCCTATCGCTGGATGAGAAGGGTGCGAGGCTTAGGGTTGCCTGTTCCAAAGGCACCTATATACGGTCCCTTTGCGAAGATATCGGAAGAAAAACCGGATATCTGGCGCATATGACCAGTCTGGTCCGGACACAGTGCGGACCTTATCGGATCGAAAACAGCCTGAAGCTTTCGCAGGTGGAAGCCAGGGTAAAGGCCGGTGAAAAAGACTTTATCGAAGATCTTTCCAGTCTGTTTTCCGACCTTCCGGCTTTTCGCGTAAAGGAAGAAGAAGACCTTATGCTGATGAACGGAAACTACCTGACCTACGGGAAATCGTACCTGAAGGCAGTCTGCGGCAGGGATCTTACGATCGGCGATCAGGTCCGGATGGAACTGTCCACCGGTGAACTGGCCGGCCTCTATACAGTCAGCCAGCGGTTCGCCGCCGATAGTTCACAGGCAGCCAAAAGACAGATCGCAGAGGAAGCGCTGCGACTGGTCGCGTTTAAAATGTTTGTATGACAGCGATCGACATGTGTCGATGTGATAAAGGATAAAGGGAAAAGCTATGGTAAGGATCGAAGATGATCTTCTCATGCCTTTCGAAGGAAGCGATCGGAAAGCCGCTGTCTGCCTGGGCAACTTTGACGGAGTGCATATCGGTCATCAGGCCCTGCTTCTTGAAAACAGCCGGAAAGCGGCTGAACAAAGTCTTGTCCGACGGGTAGTCACTTTTGATCCTCATCCGGGGATCCTGATGGGAGACCCGCGGCTGAAGCTGATTCATACGAAAGAGCAAAAAGCGGACCGGATCGAAGAGACAGGTCATGCGGATGAACTGATCTTCCTGCATTTTACCGAAGCGCTTCGGTCTATGGAACCGGAAAGATTTTTCGAGGAAATACTGCTCTCACGGTATCAGGCCTGCCTGGTGACTGTCGGAGATGATTTCCGTTTCGGAAAATATGGCCGAGGCGACGTGAAAATGCTGGAAAAGCTGTGCGGTGAAGCGGGTATATCCCTGATCGTACTGCCTCGAGTGGAATATGGCGGTGCGCCGGTCTCCAGTTCCCGTGTGCGGGCTTATCTGGAAAGCGGACAGATCGAGAAAGCCTCGGAACTGATGGGAAGACGCTGCAGCCTTTCCGGGATCGTGGAGGAAGGCAAGCATGTCGGCCGCAAACTCCATGCGCCGACTGTGAACATCATGTTCGAGGAGCATCAGGTGATACCGATGCGAGGCGTCTATGTGTCGGAGATTGAAGTAAGGGGACAGAAGTATTTCGGCGTATCGAATGTTGGCATCAATCCGACGTTCGGAGGTGAAGCGCCCCGCATCGAGACCTATATTTTTGATTTTGAAAAAGAGCTGTACCGGGAGAAGATCCGGGTCAGTCTGTTACGGTTTTTACGACCGGAAAAAGCGTTCGATTCTCCGGAAGATCTGAAAGCACAGATCGCCCGGGATGTCGAAAACGCCAAAGCATATGTGAAGGAGATGGTTAACCCATGAAAAAATACGGTGTCAATGAACTGAGGGAAATGTATCTTTCTTTCTTCGAATCGAAAGATCATCTGCGGATGAACAGTTTCTCTCTGGTTCCGAAAAACGATAAGTCTCTGCTGCTGATTCCTGCAGGAATGGCACCATTAAAACCCTATTTCACCGGACAGGAGATTCCCCCGCGCAAACGGGTAACCACCTGTCAGAAATGTATCCGTACCACCGACATTGAAAACGTCGGAAAAGACGGACGGCATGCAACGTTTTTTGAGATGCTGGGAAACTTCTCCTTCGGCGATTATTTTAAGAAAGAGGCGCTCCACTGGAGCTGGGAATTTCTGACAGAAGTCGTGGGGATGGATCCTGAGCGTCTGTATCCTTCCGTTTATCTGGAAGATGATGAAGCCTATCGGATCTGGAACAAAGAAATCGGTGTGCCGGAAGAAAGGATCTACCGTTTCGGCAAAGAAGACAATTTCTGGGAGCATGGCGCCGGTCCCTGTGGTCCCTGCTCGGAAATCTACTATGACCGTGGTGAAAAGTACGGATGCGGAAAGCCCGACTGCCAGCCGGGCTGCGACTGTGACCGTTTCGTCGAGATCTGGAATAACGTATTTACTCAGTTCGAAGGCGATGGAAAAGGTGGTTATACAGAACTTACTCAGAAGAACATCGATACCGGAATGGGACTGGAAAGACTGGCGGTCGCCTGTCAGGATGTCGATTCCATTTTTGATATCGACACCATGCGCGCGATCCGCGACAAGGTGTGCGAGATCAGCGGCAAAACCTATCAGGCCAGCGAAAAAGATGATGTCTCGATCCGTATCATTACCGAGCACGTACGTTCCATTACATTTATGGCTTCTGACGGTATTCTGCCTTCGAATGAAGGGCGAGGCTATGTCATGAGAAGGCTGCTTCGCCGTGCGGCCCGTCACGGAAGACTTTTAGGTATCGACCATCCGTTCCTGACGGAAGTGGCGGATGTCGTCTGCGAGTGTTCCGGAGAAGCGTATCCCGAACTGATCGAGAAGAAAGTCTATATCCACAAGGTGCTTTCCAGTGAAGAAGCCAAGTTCTATCAGACGCTGGATGCAGGACTTGCGATCCTTTCCGGCTATATGGATGAAATGAAAGCAGAAGGAAGCGATGTCCTCAGTGGTGAGAAGACTTTCAAACTGTATGACACCTACGGATTCCCGACTGATCTGACGCAGGAGATCCTCTCTGAGGCCGGCTTCAGCTTTGATGAAGAAGGTTTCCATGAGGCCATGGAAGAGCAGAGAAACCGTGCCAGAGGCGCCAGAAAAGGCACCAACTACATGGGTGCAGATGAAACAGTCTATAACCGGCTGGATACCGCTCTTTCTACCACATTTGACGGCTATACCAGCCTGACAGTCGATACAGCGAAAATCATCGCCCTGACAGACAATGATGAGATCCGTGAGGAAGTTCCGGAAGGATCTGAAGTGACCGTTCTGACAGATGTTACACCTTTCTACGCCACCATGGGCGGTCAGGTCGGTGATATCGGTATGATCACTACTGAAACCGGTGAAGTCAAGGTCACCGAGACCGTTCACGTGATCGGGGATAAGACTGGACACAAGGGAATCGTGACCAAAGGCTATGTGGAAGTCGGTCAGACGGCACAGATGAAAGTCGATGAGAAAAACCGTCTGGCGACCGCCAGAAATCACAGCGCGACACATTTGCTGCAGAAAGCACTTCGTAATGTACTGGGTTCTCACGTAGAGCAGGCCGGTTCCTATGTGGATCCCTACCGTCTGCGATTTGACTTTTCTCATTTCCAGGCGATGACGAAAGAAGAGCTCGAACAGGTCGAAAAGGAGGTCAACGAGAAGATCCTCGAAGCCCTGCCGATCCGTACCGATGTCATGTCCATGGAAGAAGCCAGAAAGACCGGCGCGATGGCCCTGTTCGGTGAAAAATACGGCGATGAAGTCCGCGTGGTCTCTATGGGCGACTACAGCGTCGAGCTCTGCGGGGGTACCCATCTGATGAATACCGCGCAGGCAGGTTCGTTCAAGATCCTGTCCGAAAACGGCGTCGCGGCAGGTGTGAGACGAATCGAAGCCGTGACCGGTTTCGGCGCGCTGGCCCATTATAAAGAGACGGAAGACACACTGCTGAAGGTCGCGGAAAGCGTGAAAGCACGCCGCGATAACGTGACAGATGTCGTCCGTTCCCTGAGTGCCCAGCTTAAAGAAGCCCAGAGAGAACTTGAATCCCTGAAGGATCAGATGGCAGCCGGAGCGGCTGACGAACTGCTGAAAGGCGCCGAAGATGTAAACGGAATCAAAGTTCTGACCGTTTATGATGCGGATCTGGATAACGATGGCCTGAAGAAACTGGGTGACAGTCTGAAGGATAAGCTCGGTGAATGCATCGTCGTTCTGGCCGGCGGAAAAGATAAGATCAGTCTGGTCGCGATGGCGACGGATGGCGCTGTGAAGAAAGGCGCCCATGCCGGCAATATCATCCGCAAAGCAGCTCAGATCTGCGGCGGTGGCGGCGGCGGTCGTCCGAATATGGCACAGGCCGGCGGCAAGGATGCTTCCAAGGTCCAGGAGGCCCTGACAGAGGCAGCGAAACTCGCCAAAGAGCAAATTCAATGAGTGAAATAAAAAACGGGAAAAAGATCCATGACCTGGTCTATATCGCCCTGGGGGCAGTACTCATCACGATCTGTTCCTGGATCTCGATCCCGACCGAAGTTCCTTTTACGCTCCAGACGATGGGCGTCTTCCTGGTGTGTTATATCCTGGGAGGTAAGCGCGCGAGCATCAGTGTGCTGGTCTATCTGCTGCTGGGGACAGTCGGCGTTCCGGTCTTCTCCGGATTCATGGGAGGACCCGCCAGGCTGATCGGTCCTACCGGCGGCTATCTGATCGGATTTCTGGGATCGGCTCTTGTTTATCTTCTGACAGAAAAACTGATGGGAGAAAAGCTGCTCTCGGCACTTCTGGGGATGATACTGGGACTATTCGTCTGTTATCTGTTTGGCAGCATCTGGTTTTATATTCTGTATAACCGGGGCACCGGGAGTATGGGATTCAGTATCGTACTGATGAAATGTGTGATTCCATTTATTCCGGTGGATATCATAAAAATAGGACTTGCGCTTTTTCTTGGAAAACTGCTCAAAAAAGTCCTGAAAGACCAATTATAAGATAAGCGGGGGAGAGAGATCATGGCAGAAAGCATGAATGATTTTTACGAGATGTTTGAAGCTTCCATGAAACCGATCCATAACGGCGATATGCTGGAAGGAACGGTCGTAGAGGTAGGCGCGGAAGCGGCCATCCTGGATCTGGGAAGCTATATGGACGGCATCCTTCCCGATGATCAGCTGGAAGCAGGAGAAACGCTGAATGATCTGAAAGTCGGGCAGAAGATTCGTGTAGCTGTTCGACGTGTGGATACAAGGAATTCTCAGATCATGCTTTCGAAGCGGGACGCCGACCGCGTGATCGCATGGCGGGATCTGACAGATCATCAGAAAGAGGGCAGTGCCGTACTGGTCAAGGTGGAATCCGCCGTCAAAGGCGGCCTGCGTGTGCGCTGCGGCAGCGCTTCCGGCTTTATGCCTGCTTCCCAGGTGGATCTTGCCTATCATGAAGATCTTTCTGAATTCGTTGGGCAGGAACTGAAGGCTGAGATCATGGAAGTCGATCCGGAAAAGAAGGACTTCACCTGTTCCAGAAAGCGTGTCTTGCTGAAGGAACGGGAGATGGCAAAGGAACGCCTTTTCCAGACACTGAAGGAAGGCGACCGGAGAAAAGGAAAAGTCGTAGAACTTCGTCCTTACGGCGCTTTCGTGGAGATCGAGGACGGTGTTACCGGTCTTCTGCATGTTTCCGATATGTCCTGGTCACGGATCAGTCATCCCTCGGATGTCGTCAGTATAGGTGATCTGGTGGAAGTCGGCGTGACCAGGGTCGATCCGGATAATCAGCGGATCAGCCTGAGTCTGAAGGCGGTCATGGACGATCCCTGGTCCATGCTGGATTTCGGCGTAGGTTCCATCCTGACCGACAAAGAAGTCCTTCGGATCATTTCTTCCGGCGCCTTTATCCATCTGACAGACGCGATCGACGGCTTTCTTCCCATCAGCCAGATCTCAGAGAAACGCTTAAGAAATGTGGGTGAGGTGCTGAAAGTCGGACAGAAAGTGACGGTAAGAGTCGTTTCCATTCGTCCCGAAGAGCACAGGATCTCCCTTTCCATGAAGGATATCGATCAGGAAACCGGTGAAGCCTATCCCGAAGAACTGAGTTTTTACAGTACGGACGGGGATGAGGCACCCAGCACCAATCTGGGCGGTCTTCTTTCCGGTCTTTCGTTGGAGGAATAGATCATGGGAGTTTTTGGATGGCTGAAAGGCCTTTTCAGCAAGAAACCTGCTGCGCAGAAAGTGCAGCCTGTACAACCTTCACAGCCCATGCTGCCCATACCGCCGGTACGACCCGTACCGGTCGTTTCACAGCCCGTGCCGCAGCCGGTAACGGCCCCTACAAAGCAGCCCGCGGCAGAGCCTGCTGCAAATCCTGTAGCCGAAACGGCTTCAGAGCCTCAGACTCAGCCCGAACCACAGCCCGAACCGAACCCTATCAAACCCAAGGAGACGCTCATGGCAGACAATGTGATCACTTCTGTATATATGAACCGTGAACTCAGCTGGCTGAGATTCAATGAACGTGTACTGGAAGAAGCAGAAAACCCGAACAATCCGCTTTGTGAACGCCTGACTTTCGCTTCCATCTACCAGACCAACCTGGACGAGTTCTTTATGGTCCGGGTGGGTTCCCTGGTCGATCAGCGGGATCTTTCCCCGCTGGAGACGGATGGAAAAACCAACCTGACTGCGAAACAGCAGCTGGACGCGATCACCGACCGTGTCGCGAAGGTCATTCCCAGACGTGACGCTGTCTATAAAGAGCTGATGGGAATGCTGGAAAAGGAAGGCATTCGTCTGGTCGATTTCCATAATATCAGTGAAGAGGAAAGCAAGCGTCTGGAAGCTTATTTCATGAAAGATCTGCTTCCCTACATCGAGCCGAATGTCGTCGGCAAGAAACAGCCGTTCCCCTTCCTGAAGAATAAGGTCATCTACGCGGCGGCTGTGCTGGAAACCAAGAGCGGCAAGGAAAGACTGGGTATCATTCCCTGTGACACCGGTGTTTTCCCCAGGCTGATCGAGGTGGGACAGGGCGCGTACATGCTTTCCGAGGATCTGATCCTTCATTTCCTGCCAAACGTATTTACCGAGTATAAAGTCAAAGCCAAATCGCTGATCCGTATCACCCGTAACGCGGATCTTGATCCCGACGCGCTGTACGATTATGATGTCGATTACCGTGAGTTTATGGAAAAGATCATCAGTACGCGTGTGAAGCTGGCCCCGGTAAGACTGGAACTTTCCCGTCAGCTCGAGGAAAAGGTCATCGATGTTCTCTGCACGTATCTGGATATCGACCGGACGCAGGTTTTCTACTATCATGAGCCTTTGGATCTTTCCTTTATCTTCCAGCTGCAGGATGACCTGTGTGTGAAAACGAATCTTTTCTATCCCCGCCGGATCCCTCAGAAATCCGCCGCGATCTCCAGCAAGCGTTCGATCCTGGAACAGATCGAGGAAGAGGATAAGCTTTTATTCTACCCCTACAACAGCATCACGCCGTTCCTTCAGATGCTGGAGGAAGCGGCCAATGACGATGATGTACTTTCCATTAAGATGACCCTGTACCGCGTGGCTCGTCAGAGCAAAGTGATCGAAGCGCTGGTAGAGGCGGCTGAAAACGGAAAGGAAGTCCTGGTCCTGGTGGAGCTGAAAGCCAGATTTGACGAAGAAAACAACATCGGATGGTCCCGCAGGCTGGAAGAAGCCGGATGCCGCGTCATCTATGGGATCCCCGGATTTAAGGTTCATTCGAAGCTTTGCCTGATTACCCGTAAGCAGGGCGGTATGATCCGTTACTTTACCCAGATCGGTACCGGCAACTACAATGAGAAGACCGCGAGACTGTACACAGACCTCTGCCTGATGACGGCGAACCAGCAGATCGGTGAAGAGGCGCTTGGCGTCTTCCAGGCACTGACGAACGGAGAGACCGTCGAGAAGACAAACCTTTTGCTCGTCGCGCCGAACTGTCTCAGAAACCGTGTCTCGGACATGATCGAGGAGCAGATCCGCGTTCAGCAGGCCGGCGGTCAGGGTTATATCGGGATCAAGGTCAATTCCGTCACGGACAAGGTCCTGATGGATAAACTGATCGAAGCTTCAATGGCCGGCGTGAAGATCGATATGGTCGTCCGCGGTATCTGCTGTCTGGTACCCGGTGTGCCCGGTGAGACCGACAATATCCGTGTCATCAGTATTGTCGGACGGTTCCTGGAGCATGCCAGGATCTACATCTTCGGAGGAGCGGAAGACGGAAAAGACAAGATCTATATCGCTTCCGCCGACTATATGACCCGTAACACGGTCCGGCGAGTCGAAGTGGCGACGCCGATCCTGGATGAGAAACTGAAAAAACGCCTGCGCGGTTTCTTTGACATCATGCTGGAAGACAACCAGCAGGCCAGAGAGATGACCAACACCGGTTATTACTATCGTGTCAAAAATGATAAGCCGGCACTGAATTCGCAGGAATATTTCTACGATCAGGCTTACGAAGAAGCAGCGAACGCACAATGAAACTGATGATCGGGCCGGCTGCCTCCGGCAAAACGACCCGGATCTTCCGGGATATCGCGTCTGCGAGCCAGAACGCACCGAGAGAAAAAGTGATCTATATCGTTCCCGAACAGGTAACGATGAAAGTTCAGAAGCAGCTGATCCTGGCTGTTCCCGGCCACAGTCTGATGGGCGTTCACGTACTGTCCTTCAAACGGCTGGCTTATCAGGTGCTGTCAGAGATCGGTACTCCTATCGGTACCATGCTTTCCGATACCGGCAAATGCATGGTACTGCTTAAGATCGCCCGGGATCATCAGGACGAGCTTCAGTATTACAGCCGCAATGTCATGCAGCGCGGCTTTATCGGACAGATGAAACTGATGATCACGGAGATCATTCAGTATGGTCTCACAGAAGAAACACTTAGACAAATGGCCGAGAGCGCCGAAGAAGGATCTATCCTTCGGGCAAAGCTCTCGGACATTGCCCTTTTATGGCATTATTTCCTGGAATATACCACAGATCATGTTCTGGCTTCGGAGAGCCTGCTGGATGTACTCGCGCAGCGGGCGAAAGAAAGCCGGCTGATCCGGGAAGCCTGTATCTATATCGATGATTTCAGTGGTTTTACGGTTCAGGAATACCGGCTGATCCGTGCCTTTGTCCGTTACAGCCGGGATCTGAACATTTCTCTCTCCATGACGCAGGTCGCCTTTGACGAAGCGGAGAAGCTGGCTTTGTCCGGACGCAGTTTCCGGGAGCTTCCCGAACAGCCTTTCTATACCGTTCAGAAAACCGTCTGCAAGCTGGTGGAACTTTTCCGGGAAGAAGGAAAAAGCTATGAAGTCATCCGGATGAGCGGAAGCTATCGATCCGGTGAGATCAGCTTTGTCACGAACGCTGTCTGCCATCTTAGAACACAGCCATGGAACAAACCTGCGAAAAACGTCCATGGACGGATCCTGTCCGATCCTCAGGCGGAAGTGAAATTCGTTTTCCGGACGATCCTCGAAAGGATCCGTGACCGGGGTATGACGCTTTCCGATATAGCCATCATGGTATGTGATGCGGACAAGTATGACGATCTGATCACCAGAGAAGCTTCTCTTTACGGACTTCCTGTTTTCGTCGACCGTAAGATCGACGCGGCGGTGAATCCCTATATCCAGCTGATCGAAGCGATGGGAGAACTGCCCGTCTATGGATACAGTACGGATACGTTTCTGAAACTGCTGAAAACAGGCCTGTGTGGAGTAAAGCAGGATACGCTCGATCAGCTGGAGAATCTGATGATCGCCAGAAACACCTTCGGACTTTTACGGATCCGCCAGATCCTGGAAGAATCTGAGGACGAGGAACTGATCTCTTTATCGCTGGGACTGGCGGCCTTTGAAAAAGAGACGAAGGGAAAGAGAAAAGTGTCGGAGATAACCGACGCATATATCCGTTTTATCGAGCGCTTTTATATTCGTGAACAGCTCGATTCTCTGGCCGATTTTCTTGAAAACGAGGGAGACCTGGCAGGCGCGGTCCGTTACCGCCGGATCTACGATGAGACGGGGAAAGTCCTGGACCAGCTGATGAATGTGCTTTCGGATCTGCCGGTCCGAATGGAAGAATATACCGAGATCCTGAAGATCGGACTGGAACAGCTGAAGCTTGGTCAGGTGCCGCCTTCCATGGATGAACTGCTGGTAGGAGATATGAGGCGGACCCGCCTCAGCGGGCAGAAGGTCCTGATCCTGATGGGCCTGAATTCCGGCAGTTTTCCATGGCCGGAAAGTTCGCCGGGGCTTTTGACCAATACGGAAAGAGGACAGCTTCAGGCTCATTATGAGCTGGCGGCCGGTGAAAAAGAAAAGCTTTCAGAGCAGTATTATCTGCTGTACTTAGCCCTGGGAAAGGCCGGAGAAGAGATCCTGCTGACCTGCTCCTCCAGTGACGGGGAAGGAAAAGCCAGCGTACCGTCTATTATCTTCCGACGGATCTCCTCTTTGTTTCCGGATGGATTCCTGCTGACGGAAGATATGGAAGACGTGTCCTTACCTGTTCCGATGCTTTATGATCCGTCTCTCCGATTGTCTCCGGCGATGCTTTCCTATCTGAAATGCCTGGGATATCAAAATCAGGTGGAAAAGATCGAGGAAGGCAAAAAAGCCAGGTCCACTCCGGGGATCCTCTCCGAACGGGTAGCTTCTTATCTGATGGATCCGACGAGAAAACGACTATCTGTCACACAATTGGAAAAATATGCTTCCTGTCCTTTTGCCTATTATCTCGGGAGAGCGCTTCGGCTGCAGGAAAGACAGCAGCCTCAGGTAAGAGCCCTGGAGGATGGCAACGTCATTCATGATATCCTGGAGGAAGCCGGTGAATACCTGAAAAAGGCACTGCCGGAAGAAGAGGCCGGAAAACTGGCGGAAGATCTTCTGAAAAAACGGGAAGGCGAATTCGCTGTCTATCAGACAAGCGGCCGATACCGGTATTACTGGCAGAAACTTCAGAAGAGCGCCGCAAGGGCCTTTGAGGTCCTTTCCAGACAGGCGGCACTTTCTGACTTTACCTCGTCCGCTTATGAATGGGCTTTCGGAGGGATCCGGGAAGACGGAACACTGGATCGTTCTCTTTCCAAAGTACAGATCGGCTCTGTTTCCCTGGCGGGAAAGATCGACCGGATCGATGTGCTGGATGAAAAGGGTCAGAGATTCGTCCGGGTGATCGATTATAAGACAGGCCGGACAGGCTATGATCCGGGCAGCATCTACGAAGGACTGACGCTGCAGCTACCGGTGTACCTGAATGTCGCCTCAAAGGAGTTTGACGCGAGACCGGCTGGGTTCTTCTATTTCCATATCTCGCAGCCAACCAGCAGGAAAGAGGATCTCAGAGATCTTGTTCAGGCTGGCTCTGAGGAAGGAAAGATGAAAACCTACCGGCTGGACGGCGTTTTTCTGAATGACGAGGATATAGCCCGGAAGATGGATCATTCACTGGAAGCCGGCAGTTCAGGCCTGGTACTCGGCGCCAGCATGCGAAAGGACGGAACACTGGCTAAAGCCGGACATAAGGCAACCGAAGAACAGATGGCGGATATTTCCCGGTTCGTGGAAAAGAAGATCAGTGAACTGGCCGGAAATATGGCTAAAGGGCAGATCGACAGAAAACCGGTGGAAAACGCCTGTAAGTACTGCGAGTTCAGACGGGCATGCCCGTTTGATCCCAAAGCGCAGAAGGATGATATACGACAGATTGCGAAAATGGATGATGACGAGTTCTTTGAGGCGATCAGGTCCTGAGAAAGGAGAGCGGCATGACGATTCGGGAAGAATTGGAACAAAGGGAGCAGACGGTTTTGAAAGATCCCCGGTCCTGGAGCATCAACAGCCGGGGACGGGAACGGGAAGAAGAAGAGAGCGATATGCGCACCTGTTACATGCGCGACCGGGATCGGATCCTGCACTGTAAATCCTTCCGCAGGATGAAACATAAGACGCAGGTCTTTCTGGCGCCGGAGGGAGACCACTACCGGACAAGGCTGACCCATACGCTGGAAGTTTCACAGATCGCCCGGACGATCGC
Organism: Bacillota bacterium; assembly: GCA_017620135.1. Classification (GTDB taxonomy): domain Bacteria; phylum Bacillota; class Clostridia; order Lachnospirales; family Bianqueaceae; genus RUG760. The sequence continues at coordinate 11,251 of JAFZQZ010000058.1, read as the reverse complement.
CCGGGTACTCAGGCTGAACGAGGATCTGGTCGAAGCGATCGCGCTGGGTCATGATCTGGGACATACGCCTTTCGGACACGCGGGAGAGCGCGTCCTGGCGCGAAAATCCCCGTATGGCTTTACCCACGAGGCACAGAGCGTACGGGTCGTATCCAGGATCGAAAATTCAGGCTTGGGACTGAACCTCACGTATGAAGTAAGGGACGGGATCGCCAATCACTCCATGAGCGCGATGCCATCGACCGAAGAAGGCAAAGTCGTTCGTCTGGCTGATAAGATCGCGTATATCAACCACGATATCGATGACGCGGTCCGCGCCCATATCATCAGCGAGGATGATCTTCCGATCGAACCCAGAAAGGTACTGGGATTCTCTTTCAGGGAGAGGATCAACGGACTGGTCCACAACGTGATCGAAGCGTCCGCCAGAGACGGAAGCGTGGGGATGAGTCCGGAATACCTTCAGGCTATGATGGAACTTCGCGCCGCGATGTACCGATCGGTCTATATCGGCAGCGAAGCGAAAAAAGAAGAGAAAAAGGCGGAGGATATGATCGCCGCGCTCTATGATGAATTCATGAGCGATCCGGAAAGGTATCTGATCCCGCTTTTGAAGGAACGGCTTCTCTCAGGGGAAGAAAAACCGGAGATCCTGGTCTGTGACCATATCGCTTCGATGAGCGATAATTACGCGATGCAGCTGTTTACGGATCTGTTCATTCCAAAACGATGGACAGTTATGTAAAAAACTTAAAAAAATAAAAGGAAAAGCGAAAGATCTGTCGAATATAATAACAGACTTTCGCTTTTTATTTACGGGAGAAAACAGGAAAGGAGGAAAGAGGTGTACTATTCAGAAGAAGTACTGCAGAGCGTTCGCGAAGCAAATGATATCGTCAGTGTAGTTTCGAATTATGTCACACTGACAAAAAAAGGCGCGAATCACTTTGGCCTTTGTCCTTTCCATGGAGAGAAAACTCCTTCTTTCTCCGTGAATGAAAGGGAACAGTTTTTCCATTGTTTCGGCTGTCATGCCGGAGGAAACGTATTCACCTTTATCATGAAGATCGAGAATCTCGACTTTGTGGAATCGGTCAAGTTTCTGGCGGATCGGGCCCATATCGTCCTTCCGGAAGCGGAGATCTCACCGGAGGAGAAAAAGCGTGCCTACCGGAGAAGCCGGATGCTGGAAGCGGCAGCGGAAACAGCGAGGTTTTACTACTATCATCTGACAAGGACTCCCGCGGGTGAGGCCGCGCTTCGCTATCTGGAAGGCAGAGCGGTGACGGAAGAATACCGCAAAAAGTTCGGACTGGGCTACGCACCGGTAAGCCGCGGTGCGCTGGCGGCACATCTTACAGGCAAGGGATTTGAAGAACAGGACCTTATCGCGGCAGGACTGCTTTCCGGTAAACCGGGCAGCACCTACGATCGGTTTTTTAACCGGCTCATGTTTCCGATCTTCGATGCCCAGGGCCGCGTGATCGCGTTCGGCGGACGTGTGATGGGACAGGGTGAACCGAAGTACCTGAACTCATCCGACAGCGAGATCTTCAATAAACGCCGCAACCTCTACGGACTTTCGATCGCCAAGAAGACCAGACGGGATCATCTGCTGATGGTCGAAGGCTACATGGATGTTCTGTCCCTGCACCAGGCCGGGTTCGACAACGCGGTCGCTTCCCTTGGTACCGCGCTCACACCGGAGCAGGCTTCGCTGATGAAGCGGTACACGGATCAGGTGATCCTCTGTTATGACTCGGATAAAGCAGGGACCAACGCCGCGAGACGCGCGATCCCGATCCTAGAGAAGGCAGGGCTTTCTGTCAAAGTGATCCGGGTACCGGGAGCCAAGGATCCGGATGAGCTCATCCGGGAAAACGGACCGGATGCTTTTGAGGCAGCGATCCAAAACGCGATGGATCCCATCGCCTTCGAGATGCTCGTACTGGAGCAGGAAAACGGACAGAAGGTCGAAGGTCAGATCAAAACCGTTCATGATATGGCAAAGAGGCTTGCCGAGATCGAAAGTGATCTGGACCGGGAACTGCATATCCGGGATGTAGCTGCTAAGATGAAAACATCTGAAAAGGCGCTGACGGCGGAAGTGGAACAGATCCGCTCCACGACGGGACTTCTGGAGTATCGAAGTGAGCGAAGACAGGAACGGGACCGCGAAGCCAGTCTGCTAAAAGAACGGATCGACGCGGAAGGACAGCTTTTGTGCGCGCTGATCAAAAAGCCCGAGCTGTACGGCTATGTTCGCCCGTATCTGTCTATCACGGACTTTTCAAAGTCGGATCCCTTCCATTATACGATGGCGGAGTACGTACTATCCCATCTCGCGACGGTGAGACCGGTCTCCCTTGCGGATCTGACGAGCCAGTATGCATCGGTGGAGGAGCAGACCAAAGCGGCCAAGCTCTATGAATTTGAACTGCCGAAGGATCGGGACGATCTTGGCAAATTTCTCACGCAAACGATCCGCAGCGTGAAACAGAAACGGATCGCCGAACTGTCTTCTTCCGAAGATCCGGAAGAACTCGTCCGGATGATCGAAATGAAAAAACAACTGAATTCTCTATATATCAATATCTCCTGAGGAGGCACAACATGACACCAGAATTACAGGCAAAATTCCAGCAGAGACTGAAAGATCTGACCGAGAACGCGCAGAAAAAGAAAAACGTCCTGGAATACCAGGAAGTCGTCGACGCTTTCACCGATCTCAATCTCCAGCCTGAGGATGTGGAAAGGGTATATGACCATCTGGAGAACGCGGGCATCGATGTCATCGGGCTGATCGAAGAAGTGCCCGATGACAAGGAAGATCTGGATCTGACGCTTCCGGAGAATATCCGGATCGATGATCCTGTCCGCATGTATCTGAAGGAGATCGGCAAGGTCCCGCTGCTTACCGCCGACGAAGAAGTAGAGCTGGCCGTACGGATGGAAAAGGGCGATGAAAAAGCGAAGAAAGAACTGGCTGAAGCGAACCTTCGTCTGGTGGTCAGTATCGCGAAGCGATATGTAGGCCGCGGCATGCAGTTTCTGGATCTGATCCAGGAAGGCAATCTTGGCCTGATCAAAGCGGTCGAGAAGTTTGACTTCCGTAAGGGATACAAGTTCAGTACCTACGCGACCTGGTGGATCCGTCAGGCCATCACCCGCGCGATCGCGGATCAGGCCCGTACGATCCGTATCCCCGTCCATATGGTAGAGACCATCAATAAGCTTTCCAGAGTCCAGCGTCAGCTCCTGCAGGAGAACGGACGTGAGGCGACCCCGGAAGAGATCGCTGAAGAGATGGAAGTTCCTGTATCCAAGGTCCGCGAGATCATGAAGATCGCGCAGGAACCGGTATCCCTGGAAACACCCATCGGCGAGGAGGAAGACTCTCACTTAGGCGATTTCATCCCGGACACACAGATGATGGTGCCCGCGGACGCGGCGGCGTATTCCCTGCTCAAGGAACAGCTGATGGATGTCCTCGGTACTTTGACAGACCGTGAGCAGCAGGTCCTGCGGCTTCGTTTCGGACTGGACGACGGAAGAGCCAGGACCCTGGAGGAAGTCGGATCTCAGTTCGGGGTTACCCGTGAGAGGATCCGTCAGATCGAGGCCAAGGCGCTTCGTAAACTGCGTCATCCTTCCCGTTCGAAAAAGCTGAAGGATTTCCTGGAATAATCCATGCAGTTATCGGATCGGTTGGAAAAGATCGTTTCTCTCATCGATGCGGGAAACAGATTGCTGGATGTCGGCTGTGATCACGGATATCTGGCGATCGAAGCGGTCCGGCGGGGGATCGTTCCAAGAGCGATCTGCTCGGATGTCAGAAAGGGACCCTTAGACAGAGCAAAAGCCCATGTGGCCGAGGCAGGTCTTACCGATAAGATCAAACTCCGGCTGACAGACGGCCTGGACGGACTGGTCCCGGATGAGGCGGAAACGCTTGTGATAGCCGGGATGGGCGGAATGCTGATGATGAGTATCCTGGAAAAGGCTTTTCAGGATCCCGGAAACGGCATTCACGGACTCCGGCAGATGGTACTGGAGCCGCAGTCAGACCTTCCTTCGTTTCGGGAAATGATCGACAGGACCTCGTTCAGGATCAGGGATGAATTCCTGGTCCTGGACAGAGGTAAGTACTACTTTATCTTTGACCTGTGTCCGGGAGAAAAAGAAGAAACAAAGGGACAGGATCCGTTCTTTTCCCTCCCGCTTCTTCAAAGGAGAGACCCTGTCTACCGGGACTACCTGGAAAAAGAATACCGGAAAAATCAAGATATCATCCGGAAACTGACGGATGAGAGCACAGTGACAGCGCTAAACCGCTGTCAGGCGCTGAAAGAAGAAAATAAAAAGATCCGTGAGGTGATAGACAAGTGCTACAGATAACGAATGATTCTCTTCAGAACAGCGAGAGTTATCGTGCGTATGTACGTACGCTGATCTTCCTGTATACCCAGTGCGCGGAGAAATATGTGAAAGCTTCGATGGGGCTGGACGCGCGCGTACTGATCCTGCATTCACTTGACTATAACCTCTACAGCGAGATCCGCACACACGGAGAACCGCTGATCCTGACGGCGGAACAGATCGAAGAGATCGAAGCCATGATGCGTAAAATGGTACAGGATCATGTAAGTCTCACCAAGGCGAATTACAGCCTGGAAGAGGCGGGAAAGATCCTGCAGAAAGAGAACCGCCCGGATCTTCTGCGTCTGGTTCATTACCGAAGTATTTCCACCATCAATCTCTATCAGCTGGACGACGAGTTTGACTATTTCTACGGGCCGCTCTGCCCGGATATCTCAAAGGTGAACGTGTTTGATCTGATCCCCTATAAGGACGGGATCATCGTCCGTACACCGGCGCCGGACGAACCGACACGGCTGAGACGTTTTGTACCGAAGCCTCATCTGTTCTCTGTCTTCCAGCAGGCCAGAGAGTGGAGCCGCAAGACCGGTGTGGAAAATGTCAGTATGCTGAACGATGTGATCAGTGAAGGAAAGATCGCTGAGCTGATCCAGGTTTCCGAAGCCCTGCACGCGGGCTATATCGCGGAGATCGCGTCCAAGATCTCCGGACGCAGCCGGGCGGGCAGACCGGACGGACTGAAAGATGATACCATGAAACGTCTGGTACTGGTCGCGGGACCTTCTTCCTCCGGGAAAACGACCTTCGCACAGAAGCTCTGTATCCAGCTGAAGGCGGAAGGATTAAAGCCTCATATGATCTCGATGGACAACTATTTCCACCCGAGAGCGATGGTTCCTTTCGGCCCGGATGGGAAACAGGACTTTGAAAGCATTTCCTGTCTGGATACGGAACTGTTTTCCGAGCATATGCAGGCACTGTTGAAAGGCAAGAGCATTCCGCTTCCCACCTATAATTTCATCAGCGGCGAACGCGAATACAACGGAGAAACGCTTCAGCTGGCGGATCAGGATGTGCTGGTAGTGGAAGGGATCCACGGACTGAATTCGCTGGTGAGTGAAGGGATCCCGAGGGAGCAGATCTTCAAGATCTACATCAGCGCCATCACAATGCTGGGGATCGACGATCATAATCGTATCCCCACGACCGACAGCCGGCTCCTTCGCCGGATGGTCAGGGATAATCAGCACCGCGGTTATTCCGCCTCCGATACGCTGGACCGCTGGCCGTCGGTGATGAAAGGCGAGGAGAAGAATATCTTTCCCTTCCAGGAAGAGGCGGACGTCATGTTCAACTCTTCCCATCTGTATGAACTCGCGGTCCTGAAAAGCTACGCGGAACCGCTGCTTTTCCGGATCGGTCCCGAAGATCCGACGTACGACGAAGCCAGACGTCTGATCCGGTTTTTAAGCTATTTCCTGAGCATCAGCTCAGAACTTGTGCCCCGTTCCTCACTCATCCGCGAGTTTATCGGCGGCGGCTATTATCATCAGTAAAATAGAACTATAGACCAAGGAGAAATCCCATGAAACGTAAGATCGATGTCACCCTCCAGGAAGAAGCCGAGAATCTGTCTGAGGTACAGGAGATCATCCAACAGCAGATGTCAGACAGACTCAAAGATCTGGGGCTTTTGAAGCAGGAGATCGTCGAAGGAAGGAAATTCCAGTTCGAGGAAGTCCAGCTGAAAAACCGGTTCCAGGTCAGTCAGTCCGATCCCGTCAAAGAGGCTTATTATACAAGCACCTATGAGCGGGTCCTGCAGCTTTCCAAGATGTACTACAGTCCTTATTTCGGTATGATCGATTATCTGGATAAGTCACTGGATAACGAGGAATTCTGCTATTATATCGGACGAAGCGGTCTGTCCAGAAAGGGTGAACCGGTCATTCTTGACTGGCGTACGCCGGCAGCTTCCCTTTTCTACCAGCAGAGACTGGGTGAGATGGTATTCCGCGCGCCTGCGGGAAACCGGGAAGTGGATCTGAAACACCGTCGGCAGTATATCATCAAAAAGGGCGAACTGAAGGGTATGTTCGACTCGGAGATCGATATCAAAGACGATATCCTGCAGATGGTCCTCTCAGGAAGCGCCGGAAACCGCCTGAAAGAAGTCATCGCGACCATACAGAAGGAGCAGGACGATATCATCCGTGAGCCTCTGGAGAACAACGTCATCCTGAACGGCGTCGCGGGCTGCGGGAAGACCACGATCGTCCTTCACCGTATCGCTTATCTTCTGTATAACTATAGAAAGCAGCTGAACAATAACGTTCTGATCATCGGACCGAACGAACTGTTCATGGATTATATCTCCGAAGTATTGCCCGATCTGGGTGAGAAGGACACTTCTTTCCAGTTTACGGTCAAAGAGCTGGCGACACGTCTGGTCCGCCCGAAGAAAGAATGCCTGAAGACCCGTGACTACTACGAGCGTATGCTCACCGGCCGCGACAAGAGTTTCCTCCGGGAAGCGCAGTACAAGTCTTCCCTGACCTTTAAGGCGGATCTGGACAAGGCCTTCAAGGATTACGAAGAAGCGCAGAAAGCCACAGAAGATCTGGTCTTCCAGAACCAGGTGGTCATGTCGGCGGAAGAACGCAACCAGATGTTCTTCAAGACGCAGGCGAGACTTCCGTATATCCGCCGCTGTGAAAAAATCAAGCGTACGATCCGGGCAAGAGTCAGGGATATCCGTAACGATACGCTGCGCCGTCTGAAAGCCGCCTACCGCGGAAAGATCAATGAGGCGAAGAAACAGGGCAATTTCTATCTGGCCAACGATCTGGAACTTGAAATGGTCGATGTGCTCCATCAGTACTTTGAAGAGGTATATGCCTTTATCAAGAAGATCCGTACGCTGTACGATCTTCCCGAAGTAGAAGACTGGTACGCCAAAGCCACGAAGGCAAGAGAAGACAAGATCTGGACAGAAGATGACCTGATCGGTCTTCTGTATATCAAGACCAAGCTGGAAGGAAAAGGATGCTATCCGATCCGTCATCTGGTCATTGATGAAGCGCAGGATATCTCGATCTTCGGATTCTTCGTACTGCGTGCCGTGACCGGTGCGGACAGCTATACCGTCGTGGGCGACGTCCGTCAGAAGATCAAAGGCAACGCGCATAACAGTATGATGGATAACTGGGAGAAAGTCCTGTCGAAAGACGAGAGAGAGAAGATCAAGTATTACGAACTGGATCTTTCCTACCGCAGCACGAAAGAGATCATCGAATATTCCCGCAATCTGCTGAAATATGATAACCAGATGCGCGCTGTGGACCGTTCCGGTGAACCCGTCAAGCATCTGACGTTCCTGAATCCGCTGAAGCTTGGCGATATGATCGTCGATGAGGCGAAAGAACTGATCGATGCCGGAATGGAACGTGTCGCGGTCCTTTGTCAGACGATCGCGGAAGCCAAGACACTTTATTCCCTGGTCAAAGATAAGATCGACTGCCGTCTGGTCAGTACAGAAAAGGACGCTACCGATTCTCAGCTTCTGATCATGCCGGTCTATTTCGCGAAAGGACTGGAATTTGACGGCGTTATCGCGGTAGAAGCGAGCAAACCGAAAGAGGACGGACTGCTTTCCTATATCCTCTGCACCCGCGCGCTGCACCGCCTTGTCCATATCACCGCCGGAGAGATGCTTTTATGAAAAGCGGATTGAAAAAGAAGATCGCGCTGGTCCTGGGGATCGTCTTTGGAGTCTGCCTGATCACGGGCGTAGTCTTTGCCGTGATCCGGCCTGCTTATATACAGGAAGCGGTGCAGATCCTCTTTGAGAATGATATGGATCAGCCGCTGCCCGTGGAGGAACCTCCGGAACCGGAAAAGCCGGATTATCATTTCTCTGATGAGGTCAAGCACCAGGGCCCTGGACAGACCCTTCCGAGGACCCCCATGGAAGAAAGTTCGGAAGAAAGCCTAGAGGAAAGCTCTGAGGAGGACGACTAAGGAATCTTAATGCTTTCTTCATGGACTTTGAAACCTGATTGTGATAAAATACGTCTATATGATGTGGTATTTTCAGATTTCCATACATAATATAGTGAGCAATCAGGAGGCAGTACTCAGAATGTCCAGGAAAAAGAATAAAAAAAATAAAGGAATCATCATAGGCGTAGTCGCGGTCGTGGTATTACTTGCCATGGCCGCTGTCTGCGTCTATTTCATTCAGAAAAAGAAAACCGGAGAGAATATACCGACCGGTGACGGAAGCGAGATCTACGCGGTCAGGATCACGGATATCATGGGACTGAACGCATCCGATCTGGGCCTTAATCAGCGCTTTTCCGGGATCGTGGAGCCGCAGAAGACCGTCGAGATCCAGCTCGAATCCGGACGGACGACCTCTGAGATCTTTGTCGAGGTGGACGATCAGGTCAAGGCCGGTGATCCGCTTTTCCAGTACGATACGGATGAAATCATGATGAAGATCGAACAGGGCAAGCTGGAGCTCGAGAAGATCGAAAACAGTATCATTACACAGCAGCAGCAGATCGAAGAACTGAAGGAACAGGCAGAGGACGCCTGGGGCGATACGCTTCTTCAGTACACGATCCAGATCCAGGAAGCGGAGGTCAACCTTAAACAGACAGAATACGACCTGGATGTCAAGAAGATGGAGATCGAGAAAAACCAGAAATCGATCGATCAGGCCATCGTGGTATGCCCGATCGACGGGATCATTCGTTCCATCAATGAAAACAGTCAGTCGCAGAATAACGATTATTATGGCGGCGGCAGCGGAAATTCCGCGTTCATGACCGTGATCGCGGACGGACAGTATCGGATCAAGGGTCTGATCAATGAGCAGAATGTATATCAGATCAGTGTCGGAACACCCGTGACGATCCGTTCCAGGGTCGATGAAAACCAGGTTTGGACCGGCGTGATCGAAGAGATCGATACCGCCAATCCGGAAAACAATCAGAATCAGGGTTATTACTACTATGACTCCGGCGACGCGATGCTGCAGACATCCAAATATCCTTTTTATGTACAGCTGGACAGCTATGACGGACTGCTGATGGGTCAGCATGTCTATATCGAGATGGGAGGAGAAGTCTATGAACCGGCACATACGGAAGGTGTCTGGCTCTGGGACGGCTATTTCTTCTATGAGGACGATGATCCTGTGCAGCCGTACTGCTGGGTCGTAAAGAATGGAAAGATCCAGAAGCGTAAAATCACTGTAGGTGAGATCGATCCGGAAACCGGTATGTATCAGGTGACCGACGGGCTTACGCAGGATGACGCCATTGCCTGGCCGGATGAAAGCGTGACGGAAGGCGCGCCTGCCATTATCGTTCAGTGAGGACCCTGCCATGGTAAAACTTGAAAACATTACGAAGAATTATATGCAGGGCAAACTGGAAGTTCCGGTCCTGGCGGATATCCAGCTGCATGTAAAGTCCGGCGAATATGTAGCGATCATGGGTCCTTCCGGCTCCGGCAAAACGACTTTGATGAATATTATTGGTCTGCTGGATCTTCCGACGAGCGGTGAATATTATCTGAACGGGGAGAACATGAAAGGCCGAAAGGAAAACGATCTGGCGGAGATCCGCAACCGAACGATCGGGTTCGTCTTTCAGCAGTTCAACCTTCTGCCCAAGGAAACAGCCCTTTCGAATGTAGCGCTGCCGCTCATTTACGGCGGTGTTTCGAAGAAAGAAAGAGAAGCGCGGGCAAAAAAAGCACTGGAACGTGTCGGCCTGGGCGATCGGGTCACTTTCCGGCCTAACCAGCTTTCCGGCGGCCAGCAGCAGCGAGTTGCCATCGCACGGGCTATGGTAGGCGATCCCAAGATCCTTCTGGCGGATGAGCCTACCGGCGCGCTCGACACGAAGGCCGGCAAACAGATCATGCAGCTTTTCTCGGAGCTCCATAAAGAAGGCGCGACGATCATCATGATCACGCATGAGGAACAGGTGGCTGAATGCGCGGAACGGATCGTCATGCTTCGTGACGGAAGGATCCTGGAAGAACGTAAAGGAAAAGGCTTTGAAGCAGCTATGGGAGAGGAGAGCGAATGAAAAAGAAAATACTCATTACGGCGATCTCTCTCGTACTGGTAGGAGCGATCGTCTTTGGCTCTGTCAAATATATTATGGCGCATCGGAGCAAGGGAGAAGCGGAAGTCTATCCCGTCAATATGATCTCCACACAGAACTGGAATGACCAGCAGTATACCTATGGCAACGTGCAGACCGGAATGATCCAGAACATCTATCTGGATGGCACGACACAGGTCAAACAGGTATATGTTTCGGAGGGCGATCCGGTCAAGATCGGCGATCCGATCATCAGCTATGATACGACTTTGCTGGAACTGAACCTGGAACGTCAGAAGCTCAGTATCCAGTCGCAGGAACTCGCACAGGAACTGCTGATGCAGGAGATCGAAAAGTGGAAAGCCTGGGTGCCTTCCTATGTCTCTCGGATCGATTCGGGAGAAGGACCAGACGGTGACGATCCACCAAAGAACGATCCGAATGATGAAAATACACACGTCGAAGGTGAAGGTGACGATAATGATGACCCGCCCATCGGCGGCAATGATAACACAGTAGACAGTACAGACAGCGGTTCCAGCGGTGACTCTGGCAACAGCAGTGATTCCGGCAACAGTTCTGGTGGTGACTCCAACAGTGAGCCAGAAGACTCCAATAGTGAGCCGGAAGACTCCAACAGTGAGCCGGAAGACTCCAACAGTGAGCCGGAAGACTCCAACAGTGAGCCAGAAGACTCCAGTAGTCAGCCGGAAGACTCCAGTAGTCAACCGGAGGACTCCAGTAGTCAG
>JAFZQZ010000057.1 GCA_017620135.1 Bacillota bacterium | reverse complement strand
GACAAGGAGGACGGCATGCGCCCGACAGTCGACCTGGACGCGGTAGATGGTGTGCCGGACAGCGGTCTGGCGGCGGCCATCGGTTACGCGAATCAGTCAGAAGTACATTTCAAACGGGCTTTCATCAAATATACACCTACCTGGCCCCGTAGCTTTATGCCGGCCAATCAGGACGTACGTGATCAGATCGCCCATATGAAACTGATCCCCGTCAAGGAACTGATCCAGGGAAAGAAACTGCTTTTCATCGACGATTCCATCGTACGCGGAACGCAGCTGAGAGACGCGGCGGAGCTCCTTTATAAGAATGGCGCGAAGGAAATTCATATCCGTCCGGCCTGCCCGCCCATTATGTACGGCTGTAAATATATCAATTTCTCTCGTTCGACCTCGGACATGGATCTGATCGCCCGCCGGATGATCGTTCGGCTGGAAGGCGGCGTGCCCAGCGAAGAGCGGCTGAAACTCTACTTAAATGAAAAAACGCCTGAGTATCAGGCGATGGTCGAGGAGATCCGCAAGGAGATGCACTTCACCTCCCTCAAATATCCGACGCTTAAGATGACAACGGAAGCCATCGGCATTCCCGAGTGTGATCTGTGCACCTACTGCTGGAACGGAAGAGAGTAACAATCTGAAAGGAGATATCCCCATGAGCATTTATGAAATTCTGAAAGAAAAGAACATCGTCCTGCCTCCCGCGCCCCCGAAAGGCGGCATGTACACCCAGTGCGTTCCCTTTGGTGAGAAACTGGTCTACATCAGCGGCTGCGGTTCTGACATCCCCGGCGAAGCCGTCCACGGCAAACTTGGCAGGGAACTGACGATCGAACAGGGACAGAAATGCGCCCGCAACGCCATGCTGAACCTTTTGGCCGTCGTCGACGCGAATGTCGGTCTGGATAATGTCAAACAGTGTGTCAAGATCCTGGCCTTTGTCGGCTCCGATACGGACTTCTATGATCAGCCGGCGGTCGCCAACGGCGGCAGCCAGGTCCTGGTAGATATCTTTGGCGTCGCCCCGTCCCGCAGTGCGGTCGGTATGGTCTCTCTTCCGGGCAATCAGCCGGTCGAGATCGAAGGCATCTTCGAGCTGAAATAAGCAGGAAAACCGAAACAGTAAAACGAAGCCCTCTCCAGGCGTTGGAGAGGGCTGTGTTTATTTACGAGACATTTAGTATCCGCGCGCGACGGCTGGTCTTTTTGCCCCAAGCACACAGATCAGGACGATCAGCGCGATCCAGAACCATGCGTTTCCGAGAAGGCTGAAGACGATCGCAAGCACCAGAAGGGTGGGAGCTATCAGCCAGAGACCGACCCGGAACAGCACCCGGAAGATTCCCCAGCTCAGACGGAAGGCAAATGAAAGCGTTCCGCAAACCAGATAAAAAACAAATGCTGTAATAATCAGACCAAGAATCATTGTGATAACCTCCTGTATGTATCAGCCTTGCTTTTGCAAGGCGTTTTATCTTTAAAAGATGATACAAGTATATATCAACAGGAGGATCATGGCTCGTTTATTGCGTATTCGGTTCAGAAATACGCTTGATCGGTGACTTTTTGAAAGGAATGACGTGAAAAACGAAGATTTCAGCCACCAACCCGACAGGAAACGCCGCTACGATATCCAGGAAAGAATGCTGCTTGATAAAGGCAGTGGAAATACAGATGACCAGGATGAAGAGTACCATGAAGATTTTGAATCCCACCGGCGCGTCCTTGTATTTCAGCCAGACAGAACCGATGCCCAGCGAGTACGCCACGTGCAGAGAAGGACAAACGCCGGTACTGGTATCAAAGCTGTAGAGAAACTGAACGACAGAAGTCAGGAAGTTGTCCCGGGGAAATACCTCCGGCCTGAGGTCCTGACGGCTCGGCCAGAGAATATAGCAGATCATGGCGATCAGCTGTGTGATCATGATATAAGTCTGTACACGTTTAAAACTGTCCACATCATAGAGCAGGAAGTACAGCAGGGTGAAAACACAGAGCGCGTACCACAGATAATACGGAACAGCAAAGTATTCACAGAAGGGGATCAGGTCATCGACCGCGCAGTGGATAGGTGTGCACACCTCCGGCGGGATCAGGTTTTCTGTCAGAAAGTACAGAGAAAAATAGATGATCCATCCGCCCAGCAGCTTCACGTGCGCGAAGCGCGGATCATTCAGACGTGACAGGCGAAACTCCCGGTAATCATAGATCGGTTTCTTAAACAACAGGGGCCTCCGGACGACTCTTCGGGTAGTTTTTCTTGGGCATATTCAGGTAGGGAACGACCGTGTGAAGAGGTAATTCTTCCGCCAGACGAGTGATTTCCTCCATGAGATAGAGATTGATCGATTCGCGCTGCTTGGCAATGGGGATGGAAGAATCATACCGGATCGGTTTTCCGATCACCAGCTTCTTCAGACGCGGCGCCAGGTACATCGGTACAAAGCAGACTTCATTCCCGGTCTTTTTGTAATACCGGTAAGCGACATCCACATAGCGTTCCTGGAATTTATACAGAATATGGTTGTATGGGGTGCGCCATTCGGGAAAGATCACAAGGCCGGCGCCTTCCTGCAGTTTCTCTACAGACTGTTCAAAGGTAGAACGCACCCGCATATCCCGATAGACCGGGATCGTATCGGCATTGTTGAAAACACAGACGGAGATAGGCGCGATGATATAGGAAAGAAGCTTGTAGAAAGGACGGATCCATCGTGGTTTGTCCCACCAGAAATCTTCCATGGCGTAGCCGGGGACTTCTTTCAGGGTCATCATCTGTGAGGCGCACCAGGTATAGCGCCTGACCGGAAAATGGACTTCAGCCGCGATCGGCCCGTACATCTGAGCGTGATTGCCTACAAAAACAGCCGCTTCCTCCGGAATGTTCTCGAGGCCAGTCACTTTGATCTTCGGGGAGAAGAGCCAGACCAGGAACTTGATGACGCGGTACAGACAGTAGCTAAGTTTCTTTCTCATCGCCAGTCACCTCGCTTTCTGATGGAGTGACGTTCGTGTCGAGAGATTTTCCGAATACAAAGAACCGCTGATAGAGGAACTCCGTGACGAAGTTCAGCAGCATGTTGATCGCGGTCACCAGGTATTCGTTCCAGCCCGCCCCGGTGGTCAGAAGATGCTCGAGCCAGGTGGAAAGTGGCGTGAAGACAGCATAGTAAGCCGCCACCTTGAGCATGGCGATCGGCACATTGGCGGCGGATTTGAATGTATATTTCCGGTTAAGGGTAAAATTCCAGACAACAGACAGCACCAGCGCGATGAGATAACTGACCCAGTAGGGCAGGTGGAGCAGTTCGTTGAGCAAGGTGAACGTTCCGATCTGGATGATCCCGGCACTGGCGGAAATAAGTGCGAACTTGATCGCACGGATCACTTCTTTCATGAAAAAACCTCTATCATGTTTTGAAGGGCACCAAAACATTATAGAGGTTTCTTTTCTTTTCGTCAAGAGGATAGCCGTCAGGCGCTAATGATCTTAGGGTTGCTGACGGATGTCATATGTCTGGGACATAGAATGATCAAAATTGACCAACATGTAGGGAAGCTGGTCTTCCGTGACGATCCAGGCAATATGGACAGTTACGGTTTCTCCGGGAGCAAGATAAGGGATATCATTACGGCCATTCGAGCTTTCATCATACACATCAAAGCAAAACATATTCGCAGATGTTTTTGTCGGAATTTCCGATGAAGTCACTGTGGCGTCATAGGCAACGGCTGTCAAATCTTCATGATCATAATAGACGCCAACATATCTGTCTTTTTCCTCTGTATACAGGTGGTTGGAAGGGAGACTTTGGTTTCCAGATGAGAGGGGAGCTTTCTGTACACCCATCCAGAACATAAGCTGAGGATAGAAAACGTACCGCTCCACTGCTTCGTCGGAAGTGTTGGTAAAATCGACTGTCATGTAAACCAGTTTTCGGGGAACCGTAACTGTGTCGACGATCGTGTCCAGTGAATCGACCCCATTCCCGTACCAGATATAATCAATATCAACAGGAAGTAAAACACCATCCTCATCTACGAACGAAGAAATGTCCCTGTGATAGAAGAAGCTTGAATCAATGAGACGGATGTCGTCTTCTATCTGTACAGAGATCAAGGTGATTTCCACAGGAGAGTACAAGGGCGTAATAGTCTCTCCGATCCGGCTGGTCCGGGAAATAGGATCAAAAGAAGGGGATACAGATGTGATCTCAGCCTGATCTTTATGAGACTCATAAGATCTGTTGCTATGGTTAGCTCTCGCCGTATAATCTTTCCATGTGGGAAGATCCTTGCTTTGAATCTCTTCACCGGTGGGTGTGAGAGAAGTGTTTCGGGCCAGTTCCAGGAAAGTCTCTTCCGTAATATTGTCGGTTCCGTAAATGATCAGAATACGCTGGTATTCCGGATAAGAGATGTAGATATACTGAGAATAGGAGGCCCGTCGGATCGATTGGGTGTTCAGATAAACTGCTTCATGTTCTCCCAGAGTAAGGAGCTCTTTATCTGTCACAAAGAATTCGACCCGCGAGGTGTCCAGGCTTGCTTCATCCATCAGGACACTGGCAAAACAAAAACTGAACGTCTGATCATCATCTTTTTTGTCCAGGTGGCTTGGATTTGACCATGTAAAGCCTTCAGGCACTTCGGAAACAGTCACGGCTACTTTGGGAAGGATCTCAGGGACTTCAAACTCGCTGCCCTCTTCCTGTGAATAGGATAACTTGGCTCCATAGCTGCCTTCCGAGGTCAGGCTGGCACGGAAAAAGATTCTATAGCCGGCATAAACCAGGGTTGGGATCAGAAGGACGGCTGCGATGAGAACGATTGCCGCGCGTCTGGTGAGATGAATATGTCGGGGATGTGGAGAGAGCCGGACAGGATGCTGAGCCTCGTCCAGCTGATGAGAAACGGTCTCCTCCAACATGCGGTGAAAGCTGTCCGGCATGACAGGAGCTTTCTTTTTCAGGTCGTTGATGTTCATGGTCTTTCCTCCGTTATAAGGGCCTGCTTCAGCTTTCCTCTGGCCCGGGACAGCCGTTTTTTCACGGCACCTTCGGATATCTCCATGATCTTGGCTACCTCGCGGATGGAAAAACCATCCAGATAATGAAGGATCACGGGAGTTTTCAGGTCATCGGGAAGCAGGGCAAGCGCCTGATAGAGATCGCTGTAATCCGGAACAGGATCAGCGATGATCGTTTCCTCCAGTGGAAGGATACGGCTCCTTTCACGCAGCTTATCATAACAGCTGTTGATCAATATCCGGACGAGCCAGGTTTTGGCATAGCGGTCTTTTTTCAGTGCATGGATGTTTGTGAACGCTTTGACGACGGCCTCCTGAACCGCGTCTTCGATATCGGCGTCGTTCCAGAGAATCGTTTTGGCCGTGATATATAACTGCTGTTCACAGCTCATGATCAAAGCGCCAAGTTTCTCTTTGGTCACTGGTGTTCACTCCTTTTTCATGCTGGCCAGCATTGATACATCCATTAGACGGAGAAGACAGGAAAAAGGTCCCCGGCAAAAGTGAAAAAGCTGCAGTTTTTTGCTGCAGCTTTTGAATGAGGTAAAGAACGGCGTACTTTTACAGCGCGTCTTCAGGCGTGATACTCCTTCAGGCCGGCGGCCGCTGCCTCATCGATGATGATAGTGACATCATGATGGAGCTGCAGGATGGAAGCCGGGACCTGCGGAGTGATGGGGCCTTCGAGCGTGTCGGCAATGGCTTTAGCCTTGCCGGCGCCGTTCGCGACGAGCAGGATCTTTTTTGCTTTCATGATGGAGCCGACGCCCATGGAGATGGCTTTGGTGGGAACGTCTTCGATCTTCTCAAAGAAACGGCTGTTGGCCTGGATCGTGGACTCGGTCAGTTCTACGATATGCGTAGGACCCACAAAAACGTCCGCGGGCTCGTTGAAGCCGATGTGGCCGTTGCCGCCGATCCCCAGGACCTGGATATCCACGCCACCGATCTCATCCAGCATAGCTTCATAGTCTTCGCAGGCTTTGTTCATATCCGGTGCGTTGCCGTCCGGTACATGGACATTATCTTTGTCAATATTCACATGGTCAAAAAGATTGACATTCATGAAGTAATGATAGCTTTGATCGTTCTCAGGTTCCAGAGGGTAATACTCATCCAGGTTATAGGTGCGGACCTGGGAGAAGTCGAGCAGACCGGCTTCGCAGAGCTTGATGAGTTCCTTATAGGTGCCGACAGGCGAAGAACCGGTGGCAAGACCCAGAACAGCATTGGGTTTGACATTGACGATGCCGGCCAGGATCCCGGCGGCCTTTTTGCTTAAGGTCTCGTAGCTGTCGCAGACAAGGACTTTCACATTATTGCCTTTTCCGTTTGTGTACCATTTAGCGCTCATAGACTTTTTCTCCTCTCACATAGGTAGTTAAGATTTCAAAATCAGGATCAGCGATCAGAATGTCGGCATCTTTGCCCTCTTCCAGCGAACCTTTGACAGCGTCCATGCGGATCGAACGGGCAGGAGCCAGGGATGCGGCGAAAACAGCTTCTTCCAGCGGCCAGCTGGTATTCTTTACGATATTCTGGACCGCCTTATTCAGTCGAAGCACCGAACCGGCGATGGTACCGGAAGCCAGCGTACACTTGATACCGCTGACGAACACGTCCTGGCCGCCGAGATCGTACTTGCCGTCCGGCAGTCCGCCGGCCTTCATGCAGTCAGTGATCAAAACCAGATGATCCTTCTTGCAGTCGCAGACCAGCTGGAAGACGCCGGGATGGATGTGGAACGTATCGCAGATCATCTCGGTGTAGACTTCGGGCGAAGTCAGCGCCGCGCCGACCATGCCTGGATCGCGGTGATGAAGACCATTCTGCGCGTTGAACAAATGGGTCACATGATCCGCGCCTTTGGCGAAAGCGGCTTTGGCGCAGTCGTAGTTCGCGCCGGTATGGCCGAGGGAGCAGACGATGCCTGTGTCTTTCGTGATCTCTTCGATAAACTCCATGCCGCCGGGAACATTCGGCGCAATGGTCACGATGCGGATGATGTCTTCATATTCCTTGGTGAAGGCAGCGTTCGGAGCGGAGATATACTCCGGGTTTTGGGCGCCCATCTTGGTCACGTCGATGAACGGACCTTCCATGTGGGTGCCGAGGACCTGCGCGCCGCCCCAGGCGGAAGCATCCTTTTCACTGTCGGCCTTTGCTTCACGGATCTGGCTGAAAGTAACGCGAAGATAATCCAGCGGATAGGTCATGGTGGTGGGAAGCCAGCTGGTGACGCCGAATCCGGCTACCATCCGGCTCATTTCCTGAATGGCGCCGGGCGTATTGTCGCAGGTATCATGGCCGCCGCAGCCGTGACTGTGAACGTCGACCAGTCCGGGACTGACATAGTTCCCTTTGGCGTCGATGATCTCGGCTTCGGGGTATTTAGCCAGGGCTTCGGCCTCGGGCAGGATGGCGTCGATTTGATCAGAAAAGACGATCGCGAGGCCTCCCGCTATCCGATCCGGCAGGATGAGTCTGCCGTTCTTTATCAATTTCATAGAAAAACCTCCCCGTATGGAATTGTCTTTAGTTTACGACCGGACAGATGTTTCGTCAAGAGTGAAAGATGTCCTGTTATTTCGTCGGGTCATTCACGATACCGGCAAAGAGGAGCGTGCCGTCGGAATCCCGCAGAGCGAAGAGAAACGGACGGTTCAGGCGGAATTGAATCGGGCTTTCCGGTTCTGCGGAACTGGTCATGACGACTTCGGCGGCAGATGCTCCCTGAAGACCGGCTTCATCGATCTTTAGGCGGACCATCTGGTCGATCCGGCTGACATAGAGTCCCGGAAAGTCGGGAAACTCAGCGGTATCCGGATCAAAGAGATCCTTCAGGCCCGCGGAAGACAGCAGATCCTTCCACTTGACAGTAGACCCGATATCAAATTTCGGCAGGCTGATCTGAATATCTTTCTGGGATGAAGTCGCCTCATTCAGCCATTCCGTAAAGTTTGTGCTGACGGCCAGTTCGTCCGGCGTCAAACCACCGGCAGGAAGGACCAGCCATAAGACAGCGCCGTCACAGAGCGGAAGACCCACAGTTTCGAATTTATCGGTTTTATGGTAAGGATATGTAGAAGTCTGGTGCATCATCTGGACAGAAACGTCTTTGGAAGAGGTATGGAATGTTTCCTTATGAGTCGCTTCTTCGATAAACGGTTCTTTCCAGGCGGAACGGAAATAGATCGTGGAGGCGGACTGCATGATCATTTCACTGTCAAGTCCGGTATGGACGACCTGATCGGCCAGCAGGTCATTCGTCATACCGTTGATCCAGTCCCGGTAAGTCTGATTGAAGGCGTCGCTGGTCGGTTTTCCGACATAGGAAGAGGTATAGTAATTGTCCGCCAGGGCGGCGAGTGCGTCCTCACTTAAAGCGGCGGTGGAATTGATCCAGAGAGAATGGCCGATCAGGGAAGTGGTATTCTGTGTCCGGTAGAACTGGCTTTTCCACAGAGTCAGGATATTCTCCTGAAGCGTTTTTTCATTCGAAACTCCCAAAACAGAAAGCAGCTGTTTCTGTGTGTTTCCTCCGGTGATCGGGACAAGGGAAGAAAGAGCAAAATAGAGAATATCCGGTGAGATCACCTGGTTTTCCGTTATGTAGTTCAACGATATTCCCAGGACAGCCGCGTCGAAGGAAGCATGATCAAAACCATCGGAAACGGAGCGTCCGATGGGAAATTCAGAAACATAGACGGGATGGTTTTGTGAATCATTCTTGCCGGACGAAGCCTCTTTCGATCCGCATCCGGTAAGCAGAGACAGACAAAGGGACAGAACAAGTAAACAGATCAGGATCTTTCGCATCAGATACCTCCTTCCGCGGTTATTTCGTGGGGTCATTGACGATTCCGACATAGATCAGTGTACCGTCCGTGTCGCGAAGGGCAAACATGAAAGGCCGGTTCAGGTAGAATTCCAGGGTGTTCTCCGGCACCCGTTCCAGGCTTTCAGCTTTCTGAAGAGGTTCCGGCGCGCTTACCAGTCCGTCTTCATAAAGGATAAGGCGGATTCGCTGATCGATCCGAGACAGGGCACAGCCCTTGAGGTCGCTGTTGAGACCTGTAAAGTTGCTGCGTTTTGTCTTGAATATTTCCGTCACGCCCAGAGCGGGCAGGATATCCTTGAATTCCGTATAGCTCTTGATATCGAACCGTGGAATATGGATCGACATGAGCCGCTGATCATAGGAAGGGTCATTCAGCCAGGAAAGAACGGCAGGGTCGGCCGCGAGCTGGGCCGGGCTGACGCCTTCGACCGGCAGGAGGAACCACATCATGGCGCCGTCAGCCAATTCGATGCCGGCCGCGCCGAAGGTCACGTCCTGGTGATAGGGGTATTCCTTGTTCATATCCATCATATAGACGTAAACTTCCTCGGTGGGGGTATAGAAAGAATGCTCCCTGAAGGATGAGTCCGGGAAGCCCTCTTTCCAGGCGGCTTTATAGTAGAGCGTGGAGCTGCTGGCCAGCAGCATTTCTTCAGGAAAAGTGATCTCATTCAGATCTTCGCTGAAGAGATTGCCCGACATGGAGGCGAACCAGTCCCGGTAATACTTGAGAAGCGTGGAGCCCTCGGGCATGCCGTAATAGAAAGAAGTATAATAGTTTTCAGAGACTTTTGCCATTGCTTCCTGGGTGAACGGCAGTTTATAGGTCATCCAGAGAGAACTGCCCATCAGCGAAGTTGTATTGGAGGTCTGGTAGAACTGGCTGCTCCAGAGAGTCCGGATGTTATTCTGAAGCTCACTTATTTTGTCCACACCCAGAAAACGGGTGATCTGGAACCGTGTCGTCCCGTCCGTCAGGTATGCCAGACTGGACATGGCAAGATATAGGCTGGAGGGGGAGATCATGTAATTTCCCGGACTGGTCGGGTTCTGCGTTGCCTCATTGGACGCTGGATCGCCGAGCGTAGCCGCAATGATAGCGGCGTCAAAAGCAGCGTGATCAAAGCCCTCGGACTCTTCACGGTACGAGGGATATTCAGAAAGAACGGTATTGGTATGGAAACCGGGCCTGGCCGGTGTTTCTTCGACGCGATTGCTCTGGCACGCCGGCAGGAACATGACAAGACAGAGCAGGCAGCACAAAATGGCTTTTTTCTTCATGGAACGGGAACCCTCCTGAAAACGGAAATCATTCGGATAGGTTATTGTATCACATTTTCCGGAAGAAGACAACGACCCGGCACGGATTCTCCCGTCCGGGTCAAAACATGGCTGTGCTGGTAAAGGTGTGTTCCTGATAGTCCTGGACAAGGGTGCCGCCGTGACGGGTAAGGGTTTCCCGGATATTTCTGACTCCCAGTCCGTGGCCGGCAGTTTTCTTCAAACGGATGAGTTCGCCGTTTTCTCCGAACGGATTAACTGCAGCGGAGTTTATCACTTTGAAGAAGGTAAAGCCGTTGTTCTGGCCGATCTCCAGCCGGATCCTGCGATCTTCGGACGGAAGCAGCAAACAGGCTTCGATGGCGTTGTCCAGCAGGTTGGCCAGGACGACACAGATCTCTGTGTCCGAGAGTGAAAGATCATCGGTCAGATGGATCTCAGCGGAGAAATCAATATTTTGCTCTTCAGCAACAGCCATCTCGTGGGAGACGATCGCGTCGATGATCCGGTTGCCGCTCTGGATATTCCGGTTTTTTGAACGAAAAACTTCCTGCAGCTGGCGAATGTATGCCTGTGCGCTTGTATCCTTTTCAGTCAGAGAAGCAAGTACATTCAGATGGTTTTTGAAGTCGTGGATCTGTTTGGCCTGCTCAAGCTGGCTCTGGGCCAGACGGTCATAGTTTTCTTTTAGAAGATCCTCGGTATAGCGCAGAAGTTCCTGATCCCGGCGGCGAGGCAACAGTTCAAACAGTATGTAGAAACCGACACGGATGAAAAGCGCGATGGCTACGATAGCAGCGGCCTTACCCCAGTCTCCGATCGGAAGGAGGGTGATCGAATGGAAAAAGAGAAAACTGACCAACCCGACCAACACATAGACCATGAGCCTGATCCATGGCCGTTCGCGGGTCGTACCTTCACGGTAAAGGACCTGATCCGCCGCAAGGGCCAGATACAGAATAAGCCCGAATTTGAGCAGGCGGATCAGTATTTCTCCGGTGTTCATTGTTCCTCCGCAGGCAGCTGTTCGATCTTTTTCAGCTGATTTCCTTTATATGTAACACGGTAGATCGTCCCGGTTTTCAGTTGGTCCTGACGGATATCTCTGGCTCTTAATGTGAGCAGGCGGTCGTTCTCATCGATCAGCGCGAACAGCAGTTTGCGGGTATTCAGGAATTCTTCGTTCATGGGAGTTGCCGGCCGGCTCATACGCCTGGTCTGGTAGATGGCGCCCTGTGGGATCGAAAGGAAGTTCCTTGTGTTGATATCCTGCCCGTCATCGAGCTGGATAAGCCGGACACGCGCTGTTTTCGTGCGGCTGAAAATACGGGTTCTGAGGATCACGAATGCTCCGAGAAGCAGGAAAAACAGGACATAGCCCCAGGACAGAATATAGGAGAAATCAGAAAAGAAATCTCTGATTCCTGCCTGCCAGGGTTTGATCAGTTTTGGATAGTTCAGGACAGTCGGCGTAAAGGTTTCCGGATTTTCGGGGAAAACATCGATGTAACAAAGATATTTAGTCTCATTTGTAAGGAAAGGGCTGCTGAGATCTGTCAGCTCCTCACCGGTAAGGAAATGAAGATCATATTTCAAGTGTTCCGTATTGGGATGCTGCTGGATATAGTCTTCCATAAATTCCCGGAAGTTTTCGACAGAATCCGGGATAGACTGGATCAGCCTAAGTCCCGTGACACGCTCCTGAGGCGATTTTCCCCATTCGGCATAGAGTTCCACAGTCCAAAGATCATAATCACTACCCTTCCATGGATAGTGCTTCTGATAAGGAAGAATGTAGGCGCCAATGGAAGGATCATAGACAAGATCCTCTGCCGACAGGTCGAACATTCGGCAGATGGTTTCCTGATTGCGACCTAAAAAACTTTTCAGTTCGAGCTGATCCACATATTCCTGAACCGTCAGGGATTCTTTCAATTCCTTGCATCCCGTGAGCGGCAGAATGAGAACAAGCGCCAGAATCAGGGATAGTGCTTTTTTCAATGCTTTTTTCCTTTCTTTCTGATAAAGATCAAGGCGGCTCCGATGGCGATGAACAGCAGAATATAGCCGAGACCGGCTTCACGGAAAAGCCATGTGACCGGCTTGGTTTTGCGAAGATAGGTTTCTTCGGAGATGACATTCGGAAGGGAGATCGTCGCCTGATCACCAAGATCCTGCCGGGAGACCTGATAGGTGATCCGGACCATGTGCGTATAGGCAGGATCCATCTGCCCGAGTGTATCAAAGATGTCTGTCCATTCCTGCGGCTCCAGTTCGATCATCTCGGCAAGGACAGTTTCGTGCGGGTACATCGCTGTTTGCTGAGACAGCATAGCGTTCACTTTCTGAAGCAGCGCTTCCGCGTTTGCCTTGGCAGAATCACCTTTGTAGGCGGCCATCAGACGGAATCCGTTCAGAATAGGATCTTTAGAGGGATCGTCTGACGGAACGAATATGAGCTCGACCGCCCACTCGTCATCGGCAAGTGCATCGGTAAAATCAGGCTGCTGGACGAATGGAAGCAGGAAAATGCCGGCTTCTTCCCCTGAAGGATTACCAAGATCATCGGTGCCGCGAGGGACGACTGCTTCGTCAGTCAGCAGAAACATCTGCCAGATCGTTTTCTTCGTTTGTCCGATCAGGGTTCTCAGATCGGTCTGATCGAGCAGCTGTTTCGGAGTCAGAGCGTCTTGTGCGCCGCAGCCCGTCAGCAGTATTGTCAGGACGAGGAGCAGGATCATCGTCTGTTTGATTTTCATAAACGCATCCTCCCTTCTGATGGTGATGATATCACAGGTAATGAAAATAGATGAAAAAAAGTATCGAACGGTCGTGTGAAATGAACGAACGGTATTATTTGATCGACCAGGTGCGCGCAAGGGTATCCTTAACGATGCGCTGCAGCCGACGGCTGATCGTGAGGGTTTCTTTTGTAGGGGATATGGTGAGGTCTGCGTGATCGATCTTTTCGATGTGGTCGATTCCGACAAATGTTCCGCGGTCAATGAAGAGAAACCGATCGGACCCGAGTGAATCATAGAATTCTCTGATCCCTTTACGGCTGGTAAGAATTCCCTGATGAAGTGTATGGATCTCCAGAAGCCGCAGAGAACGCTGGACATAAAGAATTTCATCCAGCGGCACACGCACCAGAATGCCATCCTCCGAGAAAGAAACATATTCACGGGTCTTTGTCAGTTCTCGGGCGGCTGCGTCAAGGGCTTCCGGCAATTCTTCCTTCAGCTGGTCTTTCGGAATGAAGCGGAACGCGTCGACCTTGTACCCCTGAAGCGCATATTCTGTATGAGAAGTGAGAAAAATAATCAGCGTGCGCGGGCCGATCTCGCGGATCCTCTCTGCCAGCTCAAGGCCGCTCAGCTCCGGCATATCGATGTCCAGCAGGAAGAGGTCCGCGATCTTCTGATCGGCCATTTCAAACCAAAGCTGTTTGGCACTGTGGAAGGTGCGCACACGGAAACGGACCGCATCGTCCGGCAGTGTGCGGTCATATTCACGCACTGCTTCAGCCGCGGCCATGAGTTCCAGTTCGTTGTCGTCGCAGATCGCAATAATAGCCATTATTATACTCCTCCTGACATCATTGTAGCGAGCCGAAAGACTGTTTGCAAGAAGATAGAGAAAATTCTCTTCCGGTATCTGTTTGATCTGCTATTTTTGAAAAAAGATTGCAGGAAACCGGCTTCGTGTGGTAAACTGATGAATATGAATCAACCTGATGTCCGAAAACAAGGAGGTATCCATGTTCTGTACGAATTGCGGCCAGCAGCTGGCCGATGGAATTAAGTTTTGTATTTATTGCGGAACTCCTGTGCAAAGTCAGGAGTCTCCTGTAGGGGCACAGCAGACTCCTGTGCAGCCTATGATCGACCCGCAGGAATTGCAGGAAGAAGTACAGGCGCCGGTCCAACCAGAGCCTGTTTACACGCCGGAACCAGAACCGGCAGTCCCGGCAGAACCGGAAATCCCGGTGCAGCAGGAACCGCAGTGGCAACCTCAGGCACCTGTTATGCCGGATGCTCCCGTGCAGCCGCAGCAGTCAGCCTGGCAGCCGCAGCAGGTACCCCAGAATCAGTGGCAGCAGCCGAAGGCACCTCAGCCTCAGCAGGCTCCTCAGAACCAGTGGCAGCCCCAGCAGCCAGCGCAAAACTGGCAGCAGCCGCAGAATCAGTGGCAGACGGCACAGCAGCCTGTGACGCAGAATCAGTGGACAGGCATGGAGCCGGAACCTGAACCCAAAAAGAGCAAGCTATGGCTCCTGATCGTAGCTGGTGTGGTCGTATTGGCCGGCATCGTGACAGCTATCATCCTTCTGCTGGGTAAAGGAAAAGACGGGAAGGACGATTCGTCTGAAAGCAGTGTGATCGTAGAAGAATCCAGTCAGGTGGAAGAGTCCTCTGAGATATCACAGGCTGAGTCGAGTGAAGAGGCATCGCAGGAATCCAGTGAAGAATCCTCCGAGGAATCCAGTGCCGAGTCTTCTGCTGAGTCCAGTGAGGAAAGTTCCGCGGAATCTTCTCAGGAGTCCAGCGCTGAATCTTCGGCCGAGTCTTCTCAGGAGTCTTCCGCGGAAGCATCACAGGAGTCCAGCAGCGAGTCTCAGGCTGAGTCCAGTGCGCCTGCAACGGAAGGCGAGCTGAAGATCGTCACCGCCAAAAACGGTCTCACCATCACGGTGCCTTCCGGGCTGACAACCGTTGAAACAGGCAGTGGCATCATGGGGACCGGGTCAGATATGATCATATATGCTTCATTCTTTGACACGGATCTGAACGGAGCAGGGATCTATGGCATCGAAGACTTCCGTGAGACCCTGAAGAAGTATCCTGACATGCTTACCCAGATGATGGGCGTCGAATCCATCACGATCGGAGAGACACAGGAGGAAGTCCAGCTGGCTGACCGCCATGGTGACATTTCTGACTTTACCATCTCTTATGAAGATTTTTCAGGAAAAGGAAAAGTCTACCTGATGGAAGACAATTCCAACTACGGTATTTTCCTGATGTATTATGTCGCGATCGATCAGGGCAAGAACCCCGCGCAGGCCGCGGAGCAGGCGGAAGAAGCGATCAAATCCGTCACCGCGCCGGAAGTGATTGGCAGTAAGAGACTGTACTACATGCCGGATGACAAGAGTTTCATCTTCTGTGTCGAAGAAAAATACACAGACTCCTATATTTCTGTGGATACATCCAGACTTGCGCTCGTCCTGTTGAACGCCGCGGGCGAGGAACGGTATATTTCCGTTGAAAAAGAAGATATGAATGAGTACGGTCTTACCACAGCGGATGACTATATGAATGCTTACGCGGAAGCTATGGGTCATCCGGGACCGACGATCCTTCAGTATACGACAGGCGGCTATCCGTTCCGTTATATGATTTCCACCTATACGAAGGATGATGGCCAGGAGCTGACTTATCTCTTCGCAACATTTACCACCGGCGGCGGTATCTTCTATACGATCTATGCTGAAGGATCTGCGGAAGAGGTCGAAACACTCTTCCCGCCTGTCATTGACAACATTCTCTGGACGTTCCATATTGGAGCTCTTTCCGGTTATTAAGTTTTAGGAGTGGACTAACTTGACGTTTAAAGACGTATTTTCCATTGAGGGACCGTTCGCAAGGTTTGGAACGGCCCTCTTTGATATGATCTACACAGATTTTCTGTGGCTCATTCTGGGCGGACCGGCCGCGATCCTGGTCATACGGGCACTGCCTGTCGGAGAAAGCGGTTTTCTGCTGGCGCTCATCTGGATATTGACTATCGCGGCGGCGCTTCATCTGGGACCGGGCACAAGCGCTGCCTACGCGGCGCTTGGCAAACTTGCCAGAAAAGAAGATTCCTATATTTTCAAAGATTTCTGGAAATCCTATCAGACCAATTACAAACAGGGACTGATCGTCACGTTGATCCTGGGTGTGATCGGGGTGGTCCTTTTTGAAGCGATGTGGATGACGCTCGAATATCTGGAACTGTTCGGATTCATGTTCTATATCATTTTCCCGATCCAGTGTTTTGCGGCGGCTGAACTGGTCATTACGATCATCTATGTGTATCCGCTGCTGGCAAGGTTCGAGATGACGACAAAGGAACTTCTGAAGAACGCGCTGCTGATGGCGAACAAACATCTGCCGACCTCGCTGCTTCTGCTGGCGATGCTCGCGGGGACAGTGTATGTGCCCATCGGACTGAATCTCGGCGGAGTGATCGTGATCTTCGGAGTATATTTCTATCTTTCTGCCATGCTGCTGGAGCGGGTGTTCCGTAATTATATGGCGCCGGAAGACGTTCTGACGCCGGAAGAAAGCGAAGTGCTCGGCGAAAAGACGCGGGAAGTGACAGAAAGCGACGAAGAGAAAGCGGCCCGTGCGAAGGAACGTCAGGAGATCATTGACAAGTACACGAAAAAACTCAATAAATAATTAAGAATTTCACTGGTTTATTCTTAAAAAAGAACCTGTCATAATAAAAGCAAATTAAGACAGGGGGGCTTCGAAGATGTATCACATTCTGATCTGTGATGATGAGCGCGACATTGTAAGCGCATTAAAAATTTATCTGGATTCTCCGGAATATAGCCTGCATACCGCGGAAAACGGGATGCAGGCTGTTCAGCTTTGCCGCGAGATGACCATGCATCTGGTTCTGATGGATATCATGATGCCTGTCATGGACGGGATCGAGGCGATGCGACAGATCCGTGAATTCTCGAATGTACCGATCATTCTGCTGACGGCAAAAGGGGAAGATTCAGACAAGATCCTGGGACTCGGCAGCGGTGCGGACGACTATATCACCAAGCCGTTCAATCCCATGGAAGTACTGGCTCGTGTCAAATCCGCGCTCCGAAGGTATGTGCAGCTGGGAAGCGTCACGCCGCAGGAACAGGTGCTGGAGATCGGCGGGATCCGTCTGGATGATGCAGCAAAAGAGGTATCTGTGGATGGAGAGCCCGTTCAGCTGACCCGTACGGAGATCGAGATCCTGAAGCTTCTGATGAAAGAACCCGGCAAGGTTTTTTCTTCTAAAGCGATCTACGAAGCGGTCTGGCAGGATGATCCGTTTGGTGTGGAAAACACGGTCGCGGTCCATATCCGGCATTTGCGGGAGAAGATCGAGATCGATCCGGCTCAGCCGCGGTACGTAAAAGTCGTCTGGGGCCAGGGCTATAAGTTCGAGAAGCAGGACGGAGGTGTGAGATGACCTCCAGGGCTAGATGGATCTACAGCATTCCTATGAAGATCGCCGCGTATGTCCTGAGTCTGCTATGCATTGTGACTGTCACGATCGGTGCGGAGTTTCTCATCATGTGGCAGGACGGTTATTACAGTCCGGACGTCTCGAATTCAAGCGGATTAACAAAGTTGATCGAACGGGAAATGAAAGAAAGCGCTAAATGGGTCCTGGAGGAGCCTGTCTGGAATTATGTATTCTGGAATGACGCACTCCCAAGGACGCAGGTCGTTTCTTCC
The DNA here is from genome assembly GCA_017620135.1 of Bacillota bacterium. Lineage (GTDB taxonomy): Bacteria > Bacillota > Clostridia > Lachnospirales > Bianqueaceae > RUG760. The sequence goes on along the minus strand of JAFZQZ010000057.1, from coordinate 5,352 downwards.
AAACCGATCTCTCTGGAAGACTATGAGAAAACCGGACCGGTCCGTGAAGCCTACCCGGCTCTGTATGACGTATCCTCAACGAATCTTCGCTACCGGATCATGATGGGTGATGTCGAATTACCCATCTCCACATATCAGGGAGAAGCGTACAGCCATGAATGTAAGGTGGCTGGGAATGTTCCGATCCAGGGCTCAGAGACGGTCCTGATCGAAGTCGAGTGCTTTCTGCTGGAACCGATGGCTGTAAAAGACTATTTTACTTCTGTTGCGGAAACATGGAACACTATCCGGGAGTACGGGAAAGGGGCGCCGTATATCGGGATCGGAGGTCTGATTCTCTGGATCTTTTTACAGATCTTTCTTTGCTGTGCGGCGGGACATAAGCGAAATCTGGAAGGCCGCGATGAGATCGTCCAGGGAGGGATCCATCAAATCCCGTTCGATCTCCTGACAGTACTGGCGGGTATTTGTATGATTCTGGTACTCGTAGCGGGAAGAGCGATCGTAAACGAGTATCTTTTCTTTGAAGACGTCAACTATTACCAAAGCGTTCTGCATGAGGCTGCACTGATATTCGGGGTGACGGTCATTGGCTATTCCATCTGCATCGTCTGGCTGATGTCCCTTGCGATCCGTGTGAAGAAGAAAAACCTGTGGTCAGGTATGTTTCTGGTCATCGTCCTGCGATGGATCGGAAGAGGAATGAAAACATTCTTCGAAGCGATTCCTCAGATGTGGAAACAGCTGGCCTTGATCGTGGGTATCACACTGGGCGTGAATTTTGTCGCGCTTCTGGCAGCCGATAGCTGGGGCGGAAGGTTAATGTTATCTCTGATCATATGGACGATTGGTATTGTGATCATCGTGAAGACCGTTCGGAAAGGGCTATATGAACGGATGAGACAGGCTGTTGTCACCCGTCTGGCAGAAGGAGACCTGGCTTCACCGGTCGAACTGAAAGCAAGAGGACGGGAGGATCAGGCGGAAGCGGCCAATCTTTCCCGGCTCCGCGACACGGTGTCTATGGCGGTCGAAAAGCAGATGCAGAGTGAACGTCTGAAGACAGAGCTGATCACGAATGTTTCTCATGATATCAAAACTCCGCTGACTTCGATCATCAATTATGTGGATCTGATGAAAAAGGAAGGAGATTATACTGAGAAACAGGAAGAATATCTGAATGTGCTGGACAAACAGTCCGTTCGGCTGAAAAAACTGATTGAGGACCTGATCGAAGCGTCCAAAGCATCGACAGGAAATATAAAAGCCGAAATGATGCCTATTTCGCTGGGAGAAATGCTGCACCAGCTGGAAGGAGAGTACAGTGAAAAACTGGAAAAGGCTGAGCTCGAACTGGTCATGAAAATGCCGGAAGAGGAGATCATGGTCATGGCGGACGGACGGCTTTTGTCACGGGTATTTGACAACCTGTTCTCCAACGTGATCAAATATTCCCAGCCGGAGACAAGGGTCTACCTGGACTTGATGGAAGGTGCTGAATACGCGACGGTCAGCCTCAGAAATATCTCCCGGTATCCGCTTGACATTTCCGAAAATGAACTGATGGAACGCTTTACCCGCGGTGACAGCTCCCGTCATACCGAAGGAAGCGGCCTGGGTCTGGGAATTGCCCTGAGTCTGGTCGAAATCATGGGAGGACGGTTCCGCATCAATATCGACGCGGATCTGTTTAAAGCATTTGTGTCTTTGAAAAAGGAAGAAAAAACCGACTCCCTGACTCAATCTGGAAAAAGTAGTTGACTTTTGAACGAACCTTTGATATTATACTATCGTCTTCTATCGTTCTGTGAATGGTAGAAATTGCTCACCTCGGTTTAATGAGACCCCCCGTTGTCTCGTTAAACAACTTCAGCCGGTTGCCAACAGTAACCGGTTCTTTTTTTGTCTAAAAGAGAGAAAAGCAGTCTGAGACGAAAAAAACACCCTGACAAGAGTTTACTCTTGGCGGGGTGTTTTCTTTCGGATCAGGATGTTTGGCGAACGCCTCACTCTAAACGTACAGCTTCTCACTTGTCAGTGTCGGTAATTTTATGCTTTTCTTTGCACCTGCTTTTTCCAGATGACTGTTCCGCTGATAAATATAGTGGATAATATCACTTCGTTTTACCAGCCCGATGAACGCCTGAGTGTCGTCGACTACCGGCACGAAGCTCTGCCGGTAGGACATATTGATCAGACTGTCCATATCGGTATCCACCGGAATTGCTTCATAATAAAAATTCCTGGGGATTTCGGCCAGTGTCATGTGCTCTGTCTGTGGGAATGTAAAATCTTCATATTTCTTAAAGGCCCACAGAAGATCGCCTTCTGTCACAACGCCGCTGTATTTGCCTTCTCTTGTCAGGACAGGCAGACACTGATAGCGATGATACTCCAGTTTTTCCATTGCCTGACGAACAGTCATGTCTTCAAACAGGTATACGATATCGCTCTTCGGGGAGAGAAACATCGCAACATTCAAAGTGCTTCACCTCCTTGTTTTTATCTATAGAATTAGTTATGCACAATATTCACAAAAACTATCCTTCAAATATCATTATAGCTGATAAATATGTACAAATCAAGAACAAACCATGAAAGTTTCTGACAGGTGGGAAATAACTGAAAAAAAGTATAGTGTGCGAAAATGGCAGGATATGAACATTTACTGTCGCATAAAGAATATCTATTTTAACTGAAAAGATGTATAATTATTAAATCAGCTTTAATAAGGATGGCAGAAAATGAAAAAGATTTCTGGAATAGATCTGGTTGGACAGGAACTCACGGAATGGACACCCGGATACGCCAAAGATTTCCCGCACGCTGTTTATCTGTGCCAGCTGGAGAACCATAACGCGAAATACGCCTGTGATCAGAGTAAGATCGGAGGAGCCTCCTGGCATTGGTTCGGAAAAGCGGCAGGATTATTCTTTGTAAAAGAAGGCGCTTTTGCCTTCACGACAGCCGCAGGGAAAACTGTTTTTGAAAAAGGACAGGGCGGTTTCATGAACGTCAATGTACTGCATTCTCTGAAATTGCCGGAAGGCGTCGATCAGGCACAGGTAATGGTTCATCTGTTCGATCCGGAAATATTGATCGGGGACAGCGGTGGACGGATCTCACAGAAATACATCCAGCCGATCCTGAACGACCGGAAGCTGGAACTGGTGATGATAACCAAAGATGATCCCGAGATGAGAGTTTTGTACAAGGAACTGTTGGAATCCTTTTCGCTGGATGAGGAAGCCGTGGATTATGAGATCCGGATCCGCAATATGCTCTCCGGTATGTGGACAGATCTGTTTGATATGGTCGAACCCGGACTGGGGCAGCAGAAAAAGGAAAACCGCGCGGATGAGAAAGTCAAGCGGATGATGGTTTATGTATATCAGCATTTCGATGAAAAGATCACGGTCGCTGATATCGCGTCTTCTGCTTTTGTCAGTATCCGTGAATGCTTTCGGATTTTCAACAGCAGCCTTGGAACGACCCCGGAACGTTTTGTTCGGGATTACCGGCTGCGGATGGCGTGCCAGATGTTGTCTTCCACGACGGACAGCGTGACCACGATCGGTTACAACTGCGGTTTCAGGAACAACAGTTATTTCTGCAAGATATTCCGCGAAAATCTGGGCATTTCGCCGTTGGCGTTCCGTAAAAAAAGCAAAGCATAACCTGGCAGGAGGATGTTCGTATGTGGCGGACATCCTCCTTTATTTGCGGCAGAATTACAATACAAACTGGCGCAATCTTGGTATTTTAAACTTTCTGTGTTTGCTATATTACAGTTATGTTACATTATCGTAGGGTAGTGTCGTTTCGATGCTTTCTCACGAAATTTATAAGGAGGTAACAACATGAAAAAGCTGTTAGTTATGCTTCTCGCTGCTGCTCTGTGCGTTTCCCTTCTGGCTGGCTGCACCAAGACAGAAGAACCCTCCGGCGGCACCAGTGAAGCAACTCAGCAGGAGTCCAAAACTGACTCTACGGCTCCTTCCGGCGAGGCTTCCGGTCTTCGTGACTTCACCTGCCTTGGCGACGAGCATATGGGCTCCTACTTCCTGATGGCTAACACCATGGAAGAGTTCACCGCGTGGCAGGCACTGCGTAAACTGATGGAAGCGAAGAACATCAACGTAGTTCCGGAGTTCGTCGCAGACGACCAGTATCAGACCACGCTGCAGACCCGGTTTGCTTCTATGAACAACATCCCGATGTTCTGCTACAACAACCTGTCGGACAACGAAGTTATGGCTCTGGCTGACAACGGACAGATCCTTGACATCCTTCCGATCATTGAAGCTGGCGACGGCACGGCGAAGACATTCTTCGAGGTCAACGCGTTCGGTAAAGCAGCCCTTGCAAAGGTTGCCCTGGACGGCAAGATCTGGTGGCTGCCGAACCTGTACATCACCAGATGGTATGACACCCTTGGTGAGCACGGAACCAACATCGGTCTGAACATTCGTCATGACTGGCTGGTTAAGTACGACCTTGAGATGCCGACCAACCTGGAAGAGTACCGCGCAGCTCTGAAGACATTCAATGAGCAGGATCCTTCCGGCACCGGCGCCAATGTCAAAGGTAACAACGTTTACTCCTACTCTCTGGTAGGCGGAAACGACGCTCAGGCTATGATGTTTGGTCTGGTTCGTGGTCTTGTGAACGTTACCTGGTTTGATGATCAGGCGACCTCCATGTGGAAACAGGACACCATGACCGACTACATCGCATGGGTACAGGGAATGGTAGCAGAAGGCCTTATCGATGAGGCTATGCTGAACTCCACTTCCGAACTTCGTTCCAAAGCCGCTAACAACCAGGTTGGTGCATATACCACCTACCCGAATGCTACCGGTTACGAGCCCCTGATCGAAGCCGCGAAAGATGAGAACGGCCAGATCACTGCTTGCTACGCTGAGATCATGCCTTTCGCAGCGGTAGAAGGATGCACTCCTCTGCTGGCTCTGGAAGACCCGATCTACATGTGGCAGCACTTCGTCTTCACCTCTCAGCTGACCGATACTCAGCTTGGTGCAGACTTCCTGGATGTATACTACAGCGATGCATCCATCGACCTGATCAACTATGGTGTTGAAGGCATCAACTACGAAGTCGTCAATGGCGAGAAACAGTTCCTGAAGGGCAAATCTACTGTTGAAGGCACGGACCTTGAGTTCCAGCTTGACCAGCAGAACAAGTTCATCCAGGAGAAAGCTGACATGCGTGTTTCCTATGGTAAACACCTGTACAGCCGTGCGCTGTTCCCGGATATGACCTACTACTTCCTGGACGATGACATTGACCAGCTGGTCAATGGTACCGAGCCGTGGGCAGAGCCGAAGGGAG
>JAFZQZ010000056.1 GCA_017620135.1 Bacillota bacterium | reverse complement strand
CGTGCGGTAGCGGATCAGCGGCGCGCCTTCTTTCACCAGCGTGGTGATGACGATCTCGCCCATCTCGCCGTCCGGCACGGGTTTGAGTGTCACGGGGTCGATGATCTCGATATACAGATAGTCATCCCAGTAATGCATACCGGTGTTGTACTGGCAGTTGATGCCGATGCCCGGGCCGTAGATCTCGGTCAGGCCGTAAATGTCGTACAGCTCGATGCCCAGCGACTCGGAGATGGTCTGGCGCATCTTGTCGCTCCAGCGTTCGGAGCCGATGACGCCCTTTTTCAGCTTGATTTTGTTCTTCAGGCCGCGTTTCTGGATCTCTTCGGACAGCAGCAGCGCGTAGGAAGAGGTCGAACAGAGGACAGTCGAGCCCATATCCTGCATCATCTGTAGCTGCTTCTCGGTATTACCGGGGCCCATGGGGATGACCATGGCGCCAAGCTTCTCCGCGCCGTTCTGGAAGCCGATGCCGGCTGTCCACAGACCGTATCCGGGTGTGATCTGGATGCGGTCTTTTTTCGTGATCCCGGCGTACTCGTAGCAGCGCGCGAACATGATCGCCCAGTCGTCGACGTCTTTCGCGGTATAGGGGATGATGACCGGCAGGCCGGTGGTACCGGAAGAAGAGTGGATCCGGACGATGTCCTCCTCAGGCGCGGTCATGAGCCCGAGCGGATAAGCGTCCCGAAGGTCGCTCTTCTCGGAGAAGGGCAGCTTCTCGAAATCCTCCGCGGTCTCGATGCGCTCGATGCCGGCCTCGGCCAGCTTTTTGCCGTAGAAACTGCCGGCTTTGGTAAGGGCCTGGATCTGTTTGTTGACTAAGTCGATCTGTAACTGAGAGATCTGCATGGGTTATTCTCCAATATTCTGGTAATAGTCGAGGGCTTTGAAGTTGAGTTCGTGGAATTTCGCGGGTATTTTGTCAATGATCGCCTGCCGCATCTCGTCCTGGGTAAAGCCAAGCGCGCCATCTGCGAGCGCCGCTCCCAGCAAAATCAAGTTGACGACCTTGCTGGAACCAACTTCGCGGGTCGCTGATTCAATATCGACAATGGTCAGATACGGGACATGCGCTTTCAGGTAGTCGAGCATGACCTGCGGGTCGTAGGAAGAGCCGGAAAGTGTGGCGGTAACGGGCTGGATCGGACGGTTCGAGACGACGATCCGGCCGCTGTCTTTCAGATAAGGAAGCAGCCGGACGGCCTCGGCCGGCTCGAAAGCGAGGATCAGATCCGCTTCACCAAGCGCGATCATGGGACTGTAAACATTTTCTCCGATCCGCAGATGAGAAAAGACACTGCCACCGCGCTGCGCCATACCGATGGTCTCGGCGCTCATGACAGGCAAGCCTTTGGTCATAGCGGCGGCAGAGATGAGGCGGGAAGCGAGGACGGTTCCCTGACCGCCGACGCCACAGAGGATGATATTCTTAGACATGGCCGCCTCCTTTCCCGATCGCCTTCACCGGGCAGATCTGCGAACAGAGGCTGCAGCCGGTGCACTGGGCGGGATCGATCGCCGCTTTAATGGAAACGGCTTTGACGACGCCGGCTTCATCGGGGCCGTTCTGGCCAATGCCGGCTTCATCTGGCTCCTTGTCACTGGTGGCGAGCACCAGCGCCGGGCAGCCGATCTCGCGGATGCAGCGTTTACAGCCGATGCATTTTTCCGGATCGACGACCATCGGACCGGTTTTTCCGGCAGCGGCTCTTGCGGCCGGCAGGGCAATACAAGGCGACCTGAAGATGATAGCCTTAACGCCCTTTTCCGTCGCGACGCGGCGGACGGTCTCGACTGCACGCGCGTGGTCGAGCGGATCAACGGTCTCGACCGTTTTCAGGCCGATTCCGTGAAGGATTTTTTCAATACTTATTTTTGAGACGATCTCGCCCATCATGGTCTGACCGGTGCCGGGGTGCGGCTGGTGGCCGGTCATGGCGGTGGTCGAGTTATCCAGGACGATGAGCGTCATTTCTGCCTGGTTGTATACAGCGTTGACAACGCTCGGGATCGCGGAAGCGAAGAAAGTGGAATCACCCACAAAGGCGAAACAGGAAGTATCCGGTTCCACATGGCTGATCGCCTGTGCGATGCCCAGGCCGGCGCCCATGCAAAGACAGGTATCCACCATATCAAGCGGCATCGCGTTGCCGAGCGTATAACAGCCGATATCACCGCAATAGAGGGTCTTCTTTCCCTGCATGGCTTTCTTGACCGCATAGAAGGAAGCGCGGTGCGGACAGCCGGCACAGAGCACCGGCGGGCGAACAGGCAACGGAGGAAGATCCAGTGGTTCCTGATTGGAGTAAGGGATCTCTAAAAATCCTTCGATCGCCTGCTGCACGATCTCCCGGCTGTTTTCTCCGGCTGAGGGCATATCGCCGGTCAGCTTGCCGAGGATCTTCGTCTTCAGACCATATTTGCCACAGACATAGGTGAGGGCCCGTTCGATCACGGGATCAAGTTCTTCTATACAAAGGACTTCGTCCAGTCCCTCCAGGAATTTCAATGCTTTCTTTTCCGGAAAGGGAAAAGGTGTCGAGACTTTGAAAAGCCGGAAGGATTCGCCTGCTTCCCGGCGGATCCTCTCGCGGGTCTCCATACAGTAAGTGAAGGAAAAACCACCGGTCGCGACAGCGCGAACCGTAAAGGGATTGGGCGGAGAGGTCGGCTCGTCAGGTTGATTGGAAGGGAACGCAGCGGGATAGGCCGGAGAGATCTCCTCTCGGTAGATCCGGTTGCCGGGATAGTCGGAAAGGGTGTCCGTGAGCGTAGCATTCCGGGCCTCGATCTTGCGGTGGTTCATGTTCGCGAGACGCGGGAAAATGACCCAGCGGGAACTGTCCTTGATGAACCCCTCGATCTCATGGATGGCGTATTCATCCGGATCTTTGACTTCGATCGATTCATATCCGTGTGAGACGCGGGTTGTCGAACGAAGGAAGACCGGCGTCTGGTATTTCTCAGAGAAAACGAAAGCCTCCTGGACCATTTCATAGGCTTCCCTGGGCGTGGACGGATCGAAAACCGGTACTTTCGAAAAGGCGGCGAATGTGCGCGTATCCTGCTCGGTCTGAGACGAGATCGGGCCCGGATCGTCCGCAACCAGCACGACCATGCCGCCCTTGACGCCTATGTAGGAAAGGCACATGAGCGGGTCGGCTGCCACATTCAGCCCCATCTGTTTCATGGTCACCATCGACCGGGCGCCGGCGTAGGCGGCACCGCCCGCCATTTCCATGGCGGTCTTTTCATTGACGGACCACTCGACATAGGTCCCCTGCGGGCGATGTTTGGCGACGGTCTCGAGCACCTCGGTGGAGGGCGTTCCGGGATAACCGCAGACCAGATCGACGCCGGCCGCGATCGCGCCCATCGCGATCGCCTCATTGCCCATTAAAAATTCCTGATGCATAGGTGATTTCCTCGCATGCGTTGATATGTGTGCCGCATCCATATGACACGTCATTTTGATTCGGCAAAACTTTTCTGCTTTAAAGCAAAAGTGTAACACAAAAGCCAAGACGCGTCAAGGGATTCTTCAATAGAGGAAATAGGCGATCTAGATAGCGCGATAGCAAGGTGACAGGAGAAAACGGACAGACCTTGCTAGGGCGGGTCAGAAAAATAGCAAGGTCTAAACAAAAATACCGCCGGCCTTGTTATAACGGTAGCAAGATATGATCAAAAAGACGCCTCACCTTGCTAATCAGTGACCTTGTGGTAGCAAGGTCTGGTAAAAAAAGATGCCCGCCTTGCTATAGCAGTAGCAAGGTCTGGTCAAAAACCCGTCCAACCTTGCTATTCGACAGGAGCGCAGTAGCAAGGTGACAGGGGAAAATGGAAAGACCTTGCCAGGGCGGGTCAGAGAGATAGCAAGGTGACCGGCAAAATGGCAATAACCTTGCTACGCAAGCAGCAGGCACCGGCACAAGTCGCTCCCGAAATCCTCGAAAATCTCGTTGCGTATCGGCCCTCTTGTGATTATAATAGAAGAGATAGAGTAGCTTTATCCATCAGCAGGAGGAAACGCCCTATGAAAAAGCAGTATCCGGGTACGACTTCCCTGGAGGTCAGCCAGCGGGAGAAAGACAGTCAGAAGGTAGCCAGAAAGGCTGCCGCCGAGAGCATGGTACTTCTGAAAAACAACGGGATCCTGCCGCTTCAGGAAGGCTCGCAGATCGCGCTGTACGGCGGCGGCGCCAGCTTTACCGTCAAGGGCGGTACCGGATCCGGCATGGTCAACAACCGGACCAACGTGAGCATCACGGAAGGACTGAAAAATGCCGGAATACAGCTCCTGAACATGGACTGGCTGGAAGCCTATGACCGGGAATACAAGGACAACTGGGAAGCCTGGAAGGCCAGCCTGTACGCGATGTCGGCGCCGGGAGACCGGATGGGCCTTTACCGGGCACACGCGTCGAATCCGCTGAAGATGCCTGACGGCAGTCCCATCACGAAAAAAGACACAGATACCGCCGTGTACGTCATCAGCCGGATCTCCGGTGAAGGCGCGGACCGTAAGGCCGTCAAAGGAGACTATTATCTTTCCGAGGCGGAAGAGCAGCAGCTGAAAACCGTCCGTGAGCTGTATGAAAAGGTGATCGTGATCCTCAATGTCGGCGGCATCATCGATCTGGGCTTTGTGGATCAGTATCAACCGGACGCCCTGGTCCTGATGGGACAGGCCGGCATGGAAGGCGGCAACGCCCTAGCCGACGTCCTGCTGGGAAGGACCGGATTCAGCGGCCGTCTGACCGACAGCTGGGCTTACCGGTATGAGGATTATCCCAGCAGCGCGAATTTCAGCCACAACAACGGCAATATTATTGAAGAACACTATACCGACAGCATTTATGTCGGATACAAATATTTTGATACATTCGGCGTGGAACCCCGGTATCCGATCGGGTACGGCCTTTCCTACAGCCGGTTCGGTGTGGAAGCGAGCATGCCAGAGACCCGTGCCTGCCAGGTGATCGTGCCGGTCAGAGTCACGAACGAAGGCGCCGTCCCCGCCCGTCAGGTCGTCCAGCTTTTCGCTTTTCTGCCCTCCGGGCATCACGCGAAAGAGCTTCGCCGTCTGGCCGCCTTCGGCAAGACCGGACTGATCGCGCCGGGCGAAAGGGAAGAGATCGAGCTTTCCTTCCCGATTGACCTGCTGGCCTCCTACTGGACGGCCAGGTCCCAGCTCTATATGGACGCAGGCGTTTATCCACTCGAGATCGTTTCCTGCGACGCGGACGGTGTGATGAAGAAAAGCATCATCGGTGGCTTGAAACTGGATGAATTCACGGTCATCGAGAAACTCAGTCCCATCTGTCCGCAGCTGGAGACTATGAAAGAGATCAGTCCGGACGGTCCTACAGCCCTCATGGCCGTGCCGGAAGAAAAACTAGTCAGTATAGACGAGACAGTCCGCGCCGCTATCAGCCGCCGCGCGAAAGTCCACGAAATGGACAAGGCTTTCGAGCTTCCCTATAAGGAGAAAGTGGAAGAAATCCTGTCTAAGATGACGCTGGATCAGAAAGTCAAAACCGTCTGCGGCCAGCCCGGCGCGCTCAGTCAGGAAGTGATCGGCTCCGCGGCCATCACGATCCCCGGCGCCGCCGGAGAGACTACCCATGTACTGAAAGATCTGGGCGTGGGCCATCTCATCATGGCCGACGGTCCGGCCGGCCTTCGTCTGCAGAAGCATTATCAGGTCAACCCGGCCGACGGCAGCATCTATACCATGAGCTGGTACGAGTCGCTGGAAAACCGGTTCTTCGGAACAGAATATCTGCACGAAGGCGCGGAGGATCACTATCAGTTCTCGAGCGCCATCCCGGTGGGGACGTTGCTTGCGCAGAGCTATGACACTAGGCTGCTGGAAGAAGTGGGCGGCGTGATCGGGACGGAGATGGAAGAACTGGGCGTGCAGATCTGGCTGGCGCCTGGTATGAACATCCACCGCAATCCGCTCTGCGGCCGCAACTTCGAGTACTATTCCGAAGACCCGCTGATCTCCGGAAAGATGGCTGCCGCCATCACGAGAGGCGTCGAAGCCCATCCCGGCTGCATCGTCACGATCAAGCACTATGCCTGCAACAACCAGGAAGAAAACCGGTTCGGCGTCACCTCCAACGTCTCGGAAAGAGCCCTTCGCGAGCTCTATCTGAAAGGCTTCGAGATCGCCGTCAGGGAAGCCCATCCCGGCGCCATCATGACCTCCTATAACCGGCTCAACAGCGTCCACACGGCCAACAGCTACGACCTGTGCACCACGGTCGCCCGGGAGGAATGGGGCTTTACCGGCATCATCATGACGGACTGGACCACGACAGGCCCGAACGGCGGATCTTCCGCCGCCAAGTGTATCCTGGCCGGCAACGATCTGATCATGCCCGGAACTTCGAGGGACATGAAAGAGATCGAAGCCGCTGTTTATGAAGAAAACGACGTGTCACTGCCCATCATCGCACTTGATATCTGCGTAAAGCGGATCCTGAGCATGACGCTCAGGCTTCTCGCGGAGCAGAAAGCCAGTAAGGAATAATCGAGAGAAATGGACAAAAAGAAAAGGACCTTCTATCTATTCTGTGCACTGCAGTTCACCTACTGGGGCTGCTTTGCCGCCTTCAACGCCTACTTCGTCGCACTGATGCTGGATGCGGGCATGACGAGTACCCGGATCAGCCTGATCCAGGCCACCTATCTGATGGCCGCGTTCGCCGGCTCCTTCGTCTGGGGCGGCATTTCGGACAGACTGCACACTAACCGCAAGACGTTTCTGATGCAGATGGTCGGCGCGCTGACGACCGGTGTGATCATCTATCTGTTCCGGAACATCACGCTGCTGGTCGCGCTGGTCTATCCGCTCTTCGGATTCTGCCTCGTGCCCATGGCGTCGAACCTCGACTCCTGGATCATCAAAAGCTTCCCCGAGGATCCTGACTATTCCGGCACGACCAGGGGCGTCTCGGCCTTCGGCTACGGCTTCCTGGCCCTGGGCGTCGGACAGCTCGTCGCGAGAGTCGGCTATTTCATCATGCCGATCGGCCTTTCGATCTTCGCGGTGCTGTCGATCCTCATCGCCCTGATCGAACCCGACAGCCCGACGGTCGGCATCAAACTCACCGAGCGGTTCTCCGTCAAAGACATCGGCGCACTGTTTAAGAACGGCCCGTATGTCATTTTATTGATCACGCTGCTGCTCACCGGCCTTTCCTTCGTCCCGCTTGCCTACATGAAACTGCTGCTGTATCAGAACGTCGGCGGAGACGTCACGTGGGTCGGGTATGAATCCTTCGTGGGGTGCCTCGTTCAGACCCCGTTCTTCCTCGTCGCCGGCAAGATGAAACGGATCCCGGTCGCGACGCGCATGGTGCTCGCGCTTTCCGGCATGGCGATGATGCTGGTCTTCTATTTCATCGCGGTCCGTCCGTGGATGATCCTGTTCGGCTCGGTCTTTTACTTCGTCGGCTACAGCGTCCTGCTGCCGACCTACCGTGAAAAGGGGTCCGGCCTCATCGAAGGCCGCCTGATGACGACCGCGCAGAGCCTGATCGACGCGGTCTTCGGCTCGCTGGCCGGTATGTCCGGTCTGTTCTATGCCGGTTACGTCATCGATACCCTGGGACCGAAGATGCTGGTCATCTTCAGCATTTTCACTTTCATCATTCCGGTCGCGATCGTTTATATCCAGCTCGTGAAATATCTCAAAAACCGCAAAAAGGAATTGGCCGCCGATGAGTGATCAGTTTGAACGCTTCGATATGGCAAAGCCGCCGATCCGTCAGGCGAACTTCCTCAGGCCGCTCATCTGGGCCCTGACGATCCCGGAAGTCACGCTCAAAAAGAACCAAATCATCAAGACGGGCATGGACGGCATCAAACCTCCGTACCTGCTGCTTTGCAACCATAACGCCTTCTACGATTTCAAAGTCGCGACCAAGGCGATCTTCCCGCACCGCGCGAACTACATCATCGCCATCGACGGCTTCATCGGCCGGGAATGGCTGCTGCGGGAAGTGGGCGGCATCTGCAAACGCAAGTTCACGAACGACATCCAGCTGATCCGCCAGATCCGCCAGGTCTTCAAGAACGGCGATATCCTGGTCCTCTATCCGGAAGCCCGCTATTCCCTCTGCGGCACCACCGCCGTGCTCCCGGATTCGCTTGGCAAACTCTGCCGCTCCATGGGCGTGCCGGTCGTCAGTCTGATCTGCCACGGTCACCATCTGCAGTCGCCGTTCTGGAACCTGAAGATGCGCAAGGTCCGCGGCCTTTCGGCGGAGATGAAACTGCTCTTCACGCCCGAACAGCTGAAGACCACACCGGTCCCGGAGATCAACCGGACGATCCGCGAGACGTTTATTTACGACGATTTCGCCTGGCAGAAAGAGAACGGGATCCGGATCACGGAACCCTTCCGGGCGGAAGGACTGCACAGTGTGCTGTATCAGTGTCCGGCCTGCAAAAAGGAATACCGTATGGCGACGAAAGGCACAGAGATCTTCTGTGAAGCATGCGGGAAGCGATGGGAGATGACCGAGCTCGGCGAGCTGAAAGCCGTTAAAAGCGGAAGCGCGGACTCGCTGGCGGACGGCCTCGTTACGGAATTTTCCCATATCCCCGACTGGTACGAATGGCAGCGGGCAAACGTCCGCTGCGAGGTCGAAGCGGGCACCTACCGGTGGGAAGGCGAATGCCATGTGAACTCTCTTCCGAACGCCAAACGCTATATCCCGCTGGGCGACGGCGTCCTGACCCACGACATGGACGGCTTCCATGTCCGAGGCGAAGGCAAGTACGGACCCTACGAGATGAAGATCAGCGCGAAGGAACTTTATTCCTGCCATATCGAATACAACTATCTCGGCAAATACGGTGACTGCGTGGACCTCAATACCCTGCAGGACACCTTCTATACCTACCCGCACGGGAAAGATTTCTCCGTGACCAAGATGGCACTGGCCACGGAAGAACTCTTCTACTATTATCACCCGGAAAAGATCCGCTGAAAGGATATCTAGGCTATGAAAGTTTTGACCGTCATGATCGCCACGCTCGCGGTACTCCTCGCGCTGATGGCGAACCTGCTCTTAAAACCCAAGGCGACGAGCCGGATGGCGACCATCTTCGGCTGGTCTGCCAACGTGCTGGGCTTCCTGCTCTACGGCTACGGGTATGCCGTTCTGGAGAGCAATGTCCTGATGGCGATCCTGAAGACCATCTACGCGGTCTTCGGCATGTTCCTGGGCAAGGACGCTATGAGCGACATGCAGGCGCTGCCGTTCTTCGACCTTTCGATCGTCAAGCTATTGTTGTACCTGGCGCAGATGTTCGCCCTGTACCTGACCGCCAGCGCCGCGATCTCCGCCTTTGGCTCTACGCTGATCAATCAGCTGAGAGGCCTGATGCTTCGCTTCGGCCCCGTCCACCTGATCTACGGAGTCAGCGATGAAACTCTGGAGATCGGCAAACAGATCGAAGACGGCGGACAGGATGTGGCGTTCATCGACGATTCCGTGACCGATGACGAAAGAAGAGCGATCCGCGAACTGCACGGCGTCTATCTGATCGATGCCCTGGCGCAGGCCGGCAGCGCGAAGTTCCTGAGACGGATCGGGATCGGCAAGCGGCCAAGGAAGATCGTACTCTACGCGATCGGCGAGAGCCCTGCCGCGAATATCTCTTATGCCGAAAAGTTCCTGAAAGCGCTGGAAAAAGTTGGTGCGCCGATGGATCAAACCCGTCTGGTCCTCTGCGCCGAGGAGAACTACGACGTCGCGGCCCTGCAGGGCAACTCGGACAAGTACGGATACGGCAATATCTTCTCCTTCGAACGGCCGGATCTGGCAGCCCGCATCATGATCGAAAAGTGCCCGCCGTATGAGAATATTCATTTTGGTGAGCGCGGACTCGCCGAGGAAAACTTCGAAGCTTTGATTATCGGGTTCGGCGATGTGGGCCGTGAAGTGCTGAAGAAAGTCGTTCAGAACGCACAGTTTCCGGGCAGTCACTTCCACGCGACGGTCTTCGACCCGCAGATCCAGCACACCGACGGCAACTTCCGGTACCGCTATCAGGGCATGCTGGACGCCTACGATATCGATCTGGTACCGGGTGACGGCCGCAGCTTCAAGATCTTCGAATACATCCGCGACCATGCGAAAGAACTGAAATACATCGCGATCTCGACCGGCAGCAAGTCCATGAACGAACATATCTCCCGTGATCTTCAGGGGATCCTCTCGGATTTCGGAAGCGAAGCAGCCCTGATCGAGTGCTCCATCGAATCGGTCAAGCGGATCTACTACGCGAACGGGAAGAAGGAAGTGGAGTCCTGGCCGATCTTCACGAACGACCTGATCAGTACCGATAAGCTGGACGAGATGGCCATGATCCTCAACCAGTATTATATGAAGAGCAACGGCAAGTCGAAAGAAGACAACTGGCGTGACTGCGACTATTTCAGCCGCATGAGCAACCGGGCTTCCGCCGACTTCATCCCGGCCTTCCTCGCGATATCCGGGAAGAAGGAAGAGGATGTCCGTAAGAACGGCTGGATGGTTTCCGATCAGATGATGGAGACCTTAGGGATAGCCGAACATGACCGCTGGTGCGCCTTCCACTACGCCCACGGCTTCATCCCGATGGATAAGGCCGAATGGTTCGAGCGGGCTGAGATCTACCGAAAACAGAAAGAGGAAAAAGGCAAGGCCTCCATCAAGATCGGCAAGGATATGGCCCATCGCCATCATGTCTGCCTCATCCCGTGGGATGAGCTGGATGAGCTTTCCGAGAGGGAAGCGAAAGTGACCGGCAAAAATCCGGAGTACAAACAGATGGACATCGCGAATATTAAAGCGATCCCCGAACTGCTGAAGCAGAAAACGGGAAACTAATATACGAAGGGAGAGTAAAACATGAATTGTCCCAATTGTAACGCACCGTTAGGTGAAGGCGTATTGTTCTGCGGTCAGTGCGGAGCGGATCTGAGGAATTATCATCCGGAGGCGGCAGCGCCTGTCGAAGCGGCGGCTGAAGCAGTTGCCGGCGCAGTAGAACAGCCCTGGCAGCAGGCTCCTGAGCTGGATGAGGAACTTACCGTAAGAGAGTTCCCGGCAGAACCGGTCGTGGATCCGAACGCGTACCAGAGTGCTCCTCAGTTTGATCCGAATGCTATTCCGTGGGCGCCCGGAAACGATCCGAATGCCTACCAGAGCGCACCGCAGTTCGACCCGAACAGCATTCCTCCGCTGAACCAGGATCCCGGCGCCTATGGCCCGGCGGCTGAACAGGAAAAGCCGAAGAAGGAAAAGAAACAGAAAGAGGGCAAGAAAAGCAAAAAGCCGCTGATCATCGCGATCTGCGCCGCGCTGGGCGTTGCTCTGATCGCGCTGGCCGTCATATTGATTCTGAAGGGTGGCGGATTCAGCACCGGCGGAAGTAAAAAGGCGGACACCGGATTCAGCAAATATGCCCTGTATTTCAAAGACGGCGAACTGTTTTATTCCGATCTGAAAAAGGAACCCTGGCAGGTCACGGACGAACTGCTGGCCGACGAGGACTCCTGGGGCAATATCCAGAAGGATGACGGAAGCAGCCTCAGTTCCTATGTCCGGATCACCAAGGATGGCAAGACGATCTATTATCCGGATAAGCTCCGCGGCGAGAGAGAAGACGGATACACGTTGTTCAGCCGACCGCTGGCGGCAGGGGCAAGCGGCGAAGTCACGAAGATCGATTCCCATGTCTCTTCATATATGATCAACGAGGCGGGAACACTGATCACTTACAAGAGCGCTTCCGGTACCCTGTATCAGTATGACGTAAAGAAGGGTGAAAAGACGAAGCTCGCGACGGATATCTCTTACTATACCGCGTCAAAAGACGGCAAGACGGTACTGTATGAGAACGAAGACTATACGCTTTTCGCGATCCCTCAGGGGAAGGATAAGATCAAGATCTCGACTGACATTGGCAGCTACCAGCTCATGGACGACGGCAAGACGCTCTATTACACGAAGAACGACGCGCTGTACCGCCAAGTGATCGGAGACGACAAGGAGAAAATCGCTTCAGACGTGTATACTTTCTACATTGCCAGCAACGGATCGATCTACTATATCAAGA
Source organism: Bacillota bacterium (assembly GCA_017620135.1). GTDB lineage: Bacteria > Bacillota > Clostridia > Lachnospirales > Bianqueaceae > RUG760. The sequence continues at coordinate 2,278 of JAFZQZ010000056.1, read as the reverse complement.
TGGAAGAGATCGAGATCCCGGCGAATGATTACATCCGCGATGATAAGAAGGGCGACGCCAGCTACGATTATATGCGGACAAACCTTGAGACCATGGTCTTTAAGGGCAGGGAGTACACCTATTACTATTACGACGGCAAAGAATCGACCAAGATCGCGACTTCCACACTGATCAATACGAACAGCCCCGGCAGCCGTACATTTATCGACGACGCACCGGGTCTGATCTGCACGATCTATGAACTGCCCGAGACAAAGGTCAAGCTCTCCGAGCTGAACACGAATACCCTTCAGGATACACTGTGGCAGGAAGCCAAGGAAAATGCCGTGAAGGTCGTATTCCTGAAAGATCAGATGACCGAGATCGGTGTAGTCGGTACGGTCCAGATGGATTCGAATTTCGATATCTACTATCAGGAACCGATTGAGAAAGAGAATCAGAAGGACGCCTCGATCTACAGAATGCCTTACAGCGGCGGCTCCTACAAAGACGCAGAAGAAGTCGCGGAGGACGCGGTCCTTGACTACTGGAACATCGTTGATGGAAAATTCTACTACTTCACCGACGTGAATGAGAAAGATTTCAACTCCCTTTCCACTGCTGATCTTTACCAGGACGGCAAACTGCTGGAAGCGGACGTACTGCTTGGGTCGGTCTATTCACTGGTCCCGCAGGGAAAAGAGGTCTTCTACTTCACGGATTACAGTGATAAAGCGGATACTGTGACGATCTATGCCTGGAACGGATCCAAGAGCCAGATGGTCGCCGAGGATGTCGGCAATATGGCCCAGATGAACGGAGATGGCATCCTGATCCTCAGCGACTACAGCAGCAAACGTCAGGAAGGCGACCTTAACTGGTACTACAACGGCAAGCTGACATTCATTGATGACGACGTCAGTAACATCATTCGTGTTGGATACTAATTATTGATTTCTTGAATGACGTATAACGCGAAGAACCCAGGACAGTTTTTGTCCTGGGTTTTTAGCTATTTAGTGTCTTTGTTTTTCTGTTTTTCTCGTTCTTCTTTAGCTTTTATCGCCGCTTCGCGGCGTGCTTTGCGGAAGGCTTCGCGTTTACGCTCAGCTTCTTCCTCTTCACGTTTGCGTTCTTCTTCGGCAGCCAGCTGCGCAGCTTCCTCGGCTTCGGCCTGCAGGATCAGCTCGCGGCGTTTTTTCAGTGCCCAGAAGATGCCGCCGATCAGCAGATAGAAGATCGGGAAGACGCCGGCAAATACAAGGCCAAGACGAGAGACCAGTGTCTCGTCCGCCACCAGGACGCCATAGTTGCAGATGACTCTCGGGATCGTTTCCCATTCCTGATCCGCGCCGAAGTATCGGAGCACACCGTAGATAAAGTAACGGTTGCCGCCTTCGGCGACTTCGTTCGCGTCTTCCGCGAGCAGACTGGCGGTACCTACCCAAACTATGGTGCCCTGACCCTTCTCGGAAAGTGCGGCAAGGGTGAAGGGACCGTCGATGTCACGATTTTCTTTACTGAAAGTAGAGATCTGATAACCGTCCACCTTGGAATAGGACTCCTCGGAACTGATGAGCAGAGGCGTAGTCGTCACGCCGTCCACATCGGTGAGTTTCAACCCCTGCACCTCGGAGAAAAGAACGGCTTTCTCACTGTAAGCGCCTTCTTCGTTGACCGAGTGGACCAGCATCCTCGGATAGAAGCTGTAAGGCGTGTCTTCCGCGTAGATATGGGTGCCGGCTTCGATCACCAGACCGGGAATCGTCTCCATACCGTAAGTGGAGAGCAGCTGTTTCAGAACAGGCAGCGTGCCCCGTTCTCTTTCCGCGCTGGTGACGACGAACAGTTTCCCGCCGCCGGCAAGATAAGCCTCCAGCTTGTCTCGTTCGGTAGCGGAAAGATCCTGCTGCGGATCGTAGAGCAGCAGCGAGTTCGCGCCTTCGGGAATCGAGGAAAGCTCGCAGGAGGATACCGCCATATCGAGCTTCTGGATCATGACTTTCCAGTAGTCGGTCAGAGGTGTTTCTCCATGCCCGGTGACTTCATAGATCGTCGGCAGCGCGCTGGTCCCGCCGACATATTCCAGTCCGTGTCCCATCATATTCTCGAGCTGGAACGCCATGTCCGGAAGACCGGTCTGTTCGTAGCGGGAATAATCGTTCGCGTACAGTTCCTCGCGGGGCAGGTAACGGGAACGCTCGCCGCTCATCAGGAGCAGGGCGTTGTTGGAAATACTTTCGACGATATAGGTCTGCAGGAATTCCACGTTGGAAAGAGGCTCGATCTTCTGCACGGT
>JAFZQZ010000055.1 GCA_017620135.1 Bacillota bacterium | reverse complement strand
TCATCAACTGAGATCAGATCCTTGAGCGACTCAACCTTCGTCTGTCCGATCCCAGGTACATTCATCAGTTCTTCGATCGATGAAAAACCACCGTGTTCTTCCCGGTAGGCAATGATCTTGTCCGCTGTGGTATCACCTATGCCGGGAAGCTGTATCAGTTCTATTTTAGTGGCTGAATTGATATTGGTCAAGTGTTTTGTTTGACCTTCCGGCCCGGCTTCCTCTGCCGGCAGGGATTCACCGGCAAAAGGAACTCTGATCCGCTGTCCGTCCTTCACATAAGCGGCAAGATTAAGCTGGGAAAGATCCGCTCCTTCCACCGTGCCTCCCGCGATCTCGATCGCGTCCGCGATTCGGGCGCCTTCCGGCAGATAATATACTTTGTCCGGGTACTGGACCGCGCCGGTGACGTGGATCCCTAAAAGCCGGATGCTTTCCTCTGATGAGAACGACTCCTCCCTTATTTCGGATATGCCAGAAACCTTTTCCGCTTCCTGCAGTGTTTCTTTTTGTTTTGTCGAAGATCGAAAAATGATACCAAAAATCACGATCGCTCCAAGAAAACATAAAAGCAGTATCCTTTTCGTTTTGTCTTTCATAGTGACCTCCTGAAAAATATCCCCCTATAATTATTATCGTCATTTTGTCAGGAGATTTTTAAAATTTTTTTCAATTTACAGCAAATTTTTTGGTTGAAGGCGTTTTTTCGGTGTAGTAAAATAATCTGTACACATTTTTTAAGAGGTTTTCTATGACTGAACAAAAATCGATCCGTAATATCGCTATCATTGCCCATGTCGATCATGGCAAGACGACGCTGGTCGACGCGATGCTGCATCAGAGCGGTATCTTCCGTGACAATCAGGAAGTCGTTGAAAGGATCATGGACTCCGGTGATCTGGAACGGGAACGCGGTATTACTATCCTGGCGAAAAACACCTCCCTGCACTATAACGGATATAAGATCAATATTATCGATACTCCCGGCCACGCCGATTTCGGCGGTGAAGTCGAACGGGCCCTTGAAATGGCCAACGGAGTCCTTCTTCTGGTCGACGCTTATGAAGGCTGCATGCCGCAGACCCGGTTTGTCCTGAAAAAGGCGCTCGATCTTAAGCTCACGCCTGTCATTGTCATCAATAAAGTAGATCGTCCGAACGCCCGTCCGGATGATGTCGTGGACGAAGTACTGGAGCTTCTGATGGATCTTGGCGCGAGCGACGAACAGCTAGATTCTCCCGTTGTATACACCTCCGCGAGGGAAGGATGGGCGTCTCTGAGTTCTGATGAGATAGGAACGGATATGAAGCCCCTTTTCCATACGATCATCGACGCGATCCCCGCGCCTGTCGGCGATACAGAAGGTGATCTTCAGCTGCTGGTTTCGAATATCGATTACGACAATTATACCGGTCGTATCGCTGTCGGCCGTGTGGACCGAGGAACCATTCATATTGGCGATACCGTTGTCATCTGCCGCAAGGACGGTACTTCCTCTACAGTCCGCATTACCAATCTGTATGTATATGACGATATGCGCCGGATCCCTGCCGATGCCGCCTGCGCAGGCGAGATCGTTGCCGTTTCCGGCATCAAGGATATCAATATCGGCGAAACGATCTGCTGCCCGACCAATGTCGAACCGCTTCCTTTTGTCGCGATCGACGAACCGGTCCTCTCCATGACCTTTACAGTCAACAAGAGTCCCTTTGCCGGTAAGGAAGGTGATTATGTCACTTCCCGTCATTTACGGGAGAGACTGTATCGTGAACTTGAATCCAATATTTCCCTTCGTGTTGAAGACACGGACTCCGTAGACTCCTTTACCGTCTCCGGAAGAGGTGAACTCCATCTGTCCGTACTGATCGAAGAAATGCGCCGCGGCGGTTATGAATTCGCCGTGACCAAACCGCGTGTCATCACCAAGATGGTCGGCGGAAAACTCTGGGAGCCTTTTGAAGAGCTTGTGATCGATCTGCCGGATGAATACACCGGAGTTCTGATGGAAGGTTCCGCGGCCAGAAAGGCCGAACTCGTCAATATGACCCCTACTCAGGGCGGCTATACCCGTGTGGAATTTCTTATTCCTTCGCGCGGTCTGATCGGATACCGATCACAGCTGATGACAGAGACTCACGGGACTGCTGTCATCAACCATGTGTTCCACAGTTACAAACCGTACAGAGGCGACATCGATCCCCGTACGCACGGATCACTGATCGCCCACGAAGCCGGAGAAGCTGTTACCTACGGTCTTTACAACGCGCAGGAACGAGGCAATCTGTTTATCGGTCCCGGCACCAATGTATATGAAGGGATGATCGTCGGAGAGAGCTCCCGCGGTGAGGATATCGTTGTCAACGTATGCAAGAGAAAACACGCGACGAACATGCGTTCTTCCGCCGCTGATGAAGCGCTTCGCCTGACTCCGCCCAAAGAACTGTCTCTGGAAGAATGCCTTGAATTTATCGCGGATGATGAACTCGTCGAGATCACACCGAAATCCATCCGTATGCGTAAGGAGATCCTTGATCAGGGACTTCGCGCCAAAGCGATCTTCCGGGAAAAGCAATCCGCCAAAAACTAAGGATACCCATATGAAAAACAAACTTACCGCCGACAGAATCGTCTACCTGGCCGCTCCTGCGGCGGTTACTTTTATCCTTCTGCTGATATACGCAAAGAACGGTTTCTATCCTTTTGGCATCGGAACTGTCTCCTGGTGTGATATGGATCAGCAGGTTTTGCCCCTTCTTCTCACTTTCAAGAATATCGTGCGTTCCGGCGGCAGTCTGCTTTACAGCTTTCAGATGGGCGGCGGAATGAATTTCTGGGGTGTTTTCTTTTTCTTCCTGGCCAGCCCCCTGCACCTTCTCGTATTGATCGTGCCGGATGCCCGTCTGATGGAATTCATGAATATTCTGACGCTCCTGAAGATGGCTCTTTGCGCGCTGACGATGTGCCTGTATCTGAAAAAACACCATCACAGACCGGTCATCTGTTTGATCCTTTCTGTTCTTTACGCTTTCTCCGGCTATCAGATGATGTTCTTCCAGAACACGATCTGGATGGACTGCGCTGTTATTTTCCCGCTTCTTGTTCTTTCTTTTGAGGAACTGGCCGCGCACAAAAAAGCCCGGTTCTATATCCTCATGATCTCCCTGCAGATGATCCTCTGCTATTACATCGGCTACATGGTCATCATCCTGACGATCCTGTACTTTTCCGTTCTTGCGATCACACTCGATAAAGAAAAACGGGATGGGATCTTTCCCCGTTTTATCACAGCTTCCCTGATCGCCGCCGGTATCACGGCTATCATCTGGATACCCAGTCTGTTGCAGTTTTTCTCATCCGGACGAGAGACTTCCATCGTTGAAACACTGGAAAATAAGAATTTCTTCTCTCATCTTCCCACGACGTTCCCCTTCCTGTTTCCTTCTGCCTTTGCCCTTGTAGCTGTTTTTTACGGAATCCTGCACGAACCGGTCAAAAAGGGATTGACAAAGAATTATCTGCTTTTGCTCTTTCTTCTTCTCGTTCCCGTTTTTATTGAACCGATCAATACGATGTGGCATACCGGAAGTTATATGAGTTTCCCTGTCCGGTATGGTTTTATGCTCGTCTTTTTCCTCATGAGTCTCGCTGCCCATTATCTGGAGAACCTTTCCTTTGTTCCGGTGATAAACGATCGGGTCAGCCGGATCCTGGTGTTTTTCATCCTTTTGCTTGTCGTTTTTCTGGGAGGATATCTGACCAGAAAGTACATTTCTGCTCAGTTGCCGATGCTGGTCAACTATACACATCACCTGTGGGGAAACACTTCATCGGTCGCCGGATTAAGTCTGATCGCGCTGCTCGAAGCCTTTCTTAGTCTTCTGCTGATCAGAGCTGTATTGAAAGGATGGCTCAAACCGGCAGCCTTTGGTATTCTTTCTATGCTTCTGATCTGTTTCAGTGTCTGGAACAACTCAGATGTATATATGACCTCGGCCGATTCCGAAGATCATGTCGAGAAATACCAGGAATCCGTCGATCTGGCCGCTTTCAAGCCGTCTGCTGATCAGTCTCTTCCTTTCTATCGGATGAAGATGAAGCAGAAATACTTCCACGCGAACACACTCGGCTCTCTGGGTTATGCTTCCCTTGGACACTATACTTCACTGACCAGTCAGTCCTATATGTTTGCCATGAAAAACCTTGGGTATTCTTCCTACTGGATGGAAGTCGGCGGGTACGGCGGGACCCATCTGACAGACGCCTACTTTTCCATAGGATACCAGGTCGAATGGGCGGACGGAATGAGTGCCCGCTACGCGAACGACACCTATAAGATCACACAGAATCCATTCTATTTACCGCTTGGTGTCATTTCTTCCTCTTCCAATGACGGAACGAATGGACTTGAATCCAAAACAAGATTTGAAAACCAGCAGCTTCTCTGGAGCAAGCTGTTTCCGGAAAGCGAGATCGGTCTGACATTGTATGAGCCTTCCATGCTCTCCGACTGTCTTCTTTATACAAATGAAAAGGGCCTTTATCAGCTTCGTCTCGATCATTCCGGTTCTGAATCGTTTATCCTTTATTCGATCGATATCACCGACCCGACGACACTTTACTTCGATTGTTTCGATGAGCTGTCCAATCATCTGTCGGAGCATATTTATAAGTCATTCCGGATCTATGTGGATGATGAGAATGTCATGAACCTTTATCCGACGTCTCTCAATAATGGTCTGATCGATCTTGGGACCTTTGAAAATCAGCATGTCGAGATCCGGGTCGAACTCCTTCAGGCAGTTTCCTGCCGTTCTTTCGGCGTTCTCGGACTGAATCTTTCACTGCTGGAAGAAGCTGTTTCTTCCTGCCACACCTTAAATCTTACCATGTCGTCAGCCCGTTCTCTCAGCGGATACTCAACCGATGACGAGCCGGGTGGCACCGTTTTCCTCTCTCTGCCCTATGATTCCGGCCTGACACTTCGGATCGACGGCAAAAAAGCTCCCCTTCTGGAGAGCTTTGATGGTTTTTGTGCTTTTGTCCTTCCATCCGGACATCATGAGATCACGATCTCTTATCTGCCGCCCGGATTTGTTCTTGGAGCTGTCCTGAGCCTCGTCTTTTTGATCCTGTTTGTACTGTTCCTTCTCCTTCCAAAGCTCCATGAATTCTATTTGGGCTGCTGCGGAAGGAAAGTCGTGAGTCAGATCTCGATGCTTCTGGTATTACTGGCCGGAATCGTTGTTTTCGTGATGATCTACGTCTTTCCCATGATCATCTTCATCCTGGAAAAACTGGATGTGGCGGAATTGATCTAGGGGGATCTTATCCTTATTCTCCTGCATGTTCCAGGTACCAATCTTTTCACGGATCTCTTTGATCACTTCCCGGATCTCATACTCAAACTCTCTGGCAGAAACGCGGACTGCTCCGTGCCCTAACACGATCAGCTGCTCCGCTCCGTCAGATGTTACGACACGCACGTGTCTTTTCGCGCGAAGTTCATAAGTAGTCCGTTCGATATAGGTGTCGGCAGTCTCCGCCTGCCTTGTATAAACTACATACAGCTCGTCATATCGAAGGATATCTTCCACCGGTCTTGGAACATTATAGGCGTCAAACACGACGATCAGGATACAGTCTCTGAAGGTCTGATAGGCACTTAAAAGCTCCAGAAGCTGATTCCTGGCTGATTCCAGCTGATCTTTGGCGATCTTTTTCAGTTTTTCCCACGCAAAGATGACATTATATCCATCGACCAGCAGGTATTCCGTTTCTGCTTCCGGGATACGGATCTCCACTTTTTCATCCGGATCCGTTTTCTTTCGAAAGGTGCTCTTCTCTGTTTCACGAAGAGCATCTTTTTTTGTCTTTCCATAGGTGCGTTCGAAGATCTCCAGCAGTTCCTTATCCATGGCCAGAGGATCCGCCGCTCCGGAAGCTTTACGGACAGAGGGCCGCACTTCTGTTTCTTCCTGAACTTTTTTGTCAGTCTGTTTGGAGTAAGGCGTCACCACATGCATCATAGAAGGGACATCGTACCAGGGAACGATAAACCCGGCACCGTGAGAACAGAAAACACTGTCCGCGGAATTTGAAAGATCATCTTCCGCCCTGTATCCGATCTTTTCGATCACTTCCTCCGGATTATGACATACATCATACCCGCGGGGCGTACAGATAAAACTGCCTTCACCTTTCGTATACACACTGACAGCCATGGGATAGTCCATCAGGGTACTGACCGGTCCGTATCCCTGAATGGACGCAGCGCCTCCATGGACCCGTACCGGTTCAAACTTCGCGAACCGTTGTTCCAGATCCGTCATCGCTCGTCCGATCGTCATCTCAGGTACAGTCAGCTCAAAATCATAATATGGTTCCAGGAGAATGGACTTAGCCTGCATGAGCCCCTGCCGGACAGCCCGGTACGTAGCCTGTCGGAAATCACCGCCTTCGGTATGTTTCAGATGCGCTCTTCCACCAACGATACTGATTTTCATATCCGTAACGGGAGATCCGGTAAGAACGCCTTTGAAAACCTTTTCATTCAGATGGGTGAAGATCAGCCGCTGCCAGTTCTTGGCCAGCAGATCCTCACTGACTTTCGACTCAAAACTAAGTCCGCTGCCTCTGGGAGCACCTTCCAGTAACAAATGTACTTCCGCGTAATGTCTGAGAGGCTCAAAATGACCTACGCCTTCTACCTGGTCTTGGATCGTTTCCCGATAGACGATACTACCCGGCCCGAAACTGACCTCTGTATGGAACCGTTCTTTCATCAGCCGCTGGATCACTTCCAGCTGGATCTCTCCCATGAGCTGCACGTGCAGTTCGGACAGTTCTTCGTCCCATACGACATGGAGCGAAGGATCTTCCTGTTCCAGTTTCATCAGATAAGAATGAAGAAGGTGAATATCCGTATCGGAGATCACCTGATAAGTGATAAAACTGTCCAGCATTGGGGCTTCACTGTCTTTTTCGATCCCCAGTCCCTGTCCCGGGCTGGTCTCCTGAAGTCCGGTCACGACGCAAACAGTCCCGGCGTCGACAGCTGTAACCGTCTCATATCGATTGCCTGAATACAGACGGATCTGATTGACCTTTTCCGGTACCGCTGAATCATCCTTTACCGTCTGAAGACTATCCCTTGCCTGAAGTCTGCCTCCGGTAACTTTCATATGTGTCAGTCTCTCACCGGATGGATCATACGTGATCTTGAACACCTTCGCTCCAAAGTCTGATGGATACTCCGGTGCCTGTGTCAGCTGATCCAGCATCCGCATGAAATCCTCTACGCCTTCCAGTTTCAGCGCTGATCCGAAGAAACATGGAAACAGAAGTCTTTTCCAGATCAGTTTCCGTTGAAGACTTTTTGAAATGGTCCCTTTTGACAGAAACATATCCAGTGCCTGTTCACTGAGAGTCGCGATCGCTTCATCCAGATGATCCGGATCATCATAAGAAACACATCCTTCCGACAGCTTTTGATGTAGTTCATCCATCAGTGACTGATCCGAAGCATGTCCAAGATCCATTTTGTTGATAAAAAGAAAAGTGGGAATATGATATCGCTGAAGCAGTCTCCAAAGTGTGATCGTATGGCTCTGTACGCCATCCGAAGCACTGATCACAAGGATGGCATAATCCAGGACCTGAAGTGTCCGTTCCATCTCACTGGAAAAATCCACATGGCCCGGTGTATCCAGCAGGGTCACTTCTGTTTCTTCCGAAAGCATGAACCTAGCCTGCTTGGAAAAAATCGTGATGCCTCGCTCTCTTTCCTGCACATCCATATCCAGAAAAGAATCCTGATGATCCACACGTCCCAGACGCCGTATGGAACCACTCAAATACAACAGTGCTTCCGAAAGAGTCGTTTTGCCTGCATCCACATGGGCAAGGATCCCTATAACTAATTTTTTCATCTATCAGTTTCCAAAACCACTAAATGATCTCCAGATCATCCATATCCGGCAGAACACTTCGTTCTTCATTGATTCGATCCAGATAATAATACGCAACGGATGAAATATCATCCTGCCTGGCCAGGTATCTGCCATCGCTTCTCCATCCCAGTGCCTGGATCGTCACACGTATGTTTTCCTTGAAGTAGACCGGATCGACGATATGCCAGCGATACAGATTGAATCGCCGGTTGGCCAGATAAGTCTCGTCCGTCGGTTCGATCTTATACATTCCTGAATAGGGAGTCGAAAACTCAAAATACCTGCCATTCACATCGAAATTGTAGGCGCCGCAAAAATAATCTTCCGTTCCGGTACCGCAGATCGAAGGATACTCCTGATCTCCATCCAGATAAAACTTGATCTCGCCTTCGCCCCACCATCCGTTTTGATTGACGCCCCAGAGCATATAAGTCCCGACATACTGGCCTCGGCCCTGTACCTGATCCAGGATGGTATATACTTCTTTATATGGAAGAGGATTTGTTCTGTGAAACTGAGCATGGAAATAAAGCGAATTCTCAGGGATCTTTTTCTTTTCCGCATCGATCTGATAATACAAAGTGACTCTTTTCTTCCCGAGGTTTTCAACTGTTATTCGAAACCCTTTGAAAAACGGCATTTCAAAATAAGAATTATAACCTCTGCTGGGATTGACACAAACAGCCAGTGAACTAAGCGGCTTAAAGCTTTGATGGATCGCGCTGCAGAAGAAGTCACAAAGCGGGACTTCAACGGAAGGGACCGAACTGTCATCCCAATAGATTCGAAGGATCAGGCTTCGACTCAGTTCACACGCGATCGTCATCCAGATATGTTTGATCGCTCCCTGAAAGTCGGCTTTGGCTATTTCTTTGGTTTCACCCGCTTCTATATAGACAAAAGGAGAGATCTTCCAACCTTTTCCCAGATCTCTTGCGGACGAAGCAGCCACACCTTCTGTATCCATGGCCCCTTTTCCTTTTTCTCCATGGACGTTTTCCGCGCTGAATGAAATCGTTTCTATATCATGACTGACACTCAAATACTGTAGATCCATACATTCCATCCTCTTTTCACAGCATTTGAATCATTGTAACATTTTCTTGGGAATGATTCAATAAACTTTATTGCCTTGTCTTTCTATTTCCTGTTTCATCATTCTATTTGATCTCCTCCAAGAAAGCCACAAATGATGTATTACAAATGATGCCTTCAAAAACCGGAGATAATCTTCTTTAAATGGAAATGATTATCTCTCTGCACTGTTTTACGATTCAGAAAATTGGTGATAATCAACTTTCATCTGAAGTATATATCTCTTTTTCTCTTTTATTCTTTGGTTGGAGAAGTGATTTATGGAGATAATCACATCTACTCGCTGATCATTATCTCCAAATAATAGACAGTCAGGAGAATCCAAAGAGATATCTGTTACCATATGCTGTAGATTATCTCCATTTTCAAAAGCGAATGGGATAATTGTTCTATTTTCAGGTTCATTATCTCCTATCGGTTGATCTATGGTTCAAACTTCTGCCAGTCGATCACTCATCAACCGGACGAGCTTTGTTATTCAAAACAAAAAAGCCATCTGTCAGGATCAACCTTCAGATGACTTCTTTCACATTATAAAAGCTGGCAGCCGCCTACTCTCCCAGGCAGTCCCCCACCAAGTACCATCGGCCGCCTCGGTCTTAACCGTCGTGTTCGAAATGGGAACGGG
>JAFZQZ010000054.1 GCA_017620135.1 Bacillota bacterium | reverse complement strand
GTCGGCATAGCAACCCTCCATGGTTCATGTTTGGTGGTACTTACATTATACCATAAGAAAGGCGGCTATGCCTTTTATATTGCCTACATTATTGAGTTTTCAAGGTTCGACACACCTTTTTGGTGTGGGAAGTTTTAGTTACTTAATCACTTTCCGGAGGAAAACCGAATGCTGCCATACCGCCATTTCAGCCTTGCCAGCTATATGTTCGCCTATTACACCGCTAAAGTCACCGACGACGAGATCCGCGACGGCGTCGAATGGTATCTGAAATATGTCCCGCTGAAAAAGATCTATGTGGAAAACCACCGTTCCACTGTCGACGTGCCGGTATCGCGGCTTCGTGAGATCAAAGCCATCCTCGAGGAGTACGGCCTGAAGGTCTCCGGCGGCATCACTTCGACGGCGCTGGTGGATGATATCCAGAAACCGACCATCTTTGACACGTTCTGTTATACGGATCCCCGTCACCGGGAGACGTATCTTGCCATCGTCCGTGACGCAGCCAGCGTCTTTGACGAGATCATCCTGGATGATTTCTTCTTCACTTCCTGCAGGTGTGAAATGTGCATCCGCGCCAAAGGCAAGAAGAGCTGGAAGGATTTCCGTCAGGAACAGATGCTGGACTTTTCAAAAGAGATCGTCGCGGAAGCCAGACGGATCAATCCGAAGATGAATTTCATCATCAAATACCCGAACTGGTATGAGAGTTATCATGAGTGCGGCTACGTCCCGATGATGCAGAGAGATGTTTTCGACATGGTCTACACCGGGACCGAGACCCGCGAACCGTTCTATGCCGCGCAGCACCTGCAGCGCTATGAATCCTACAGCCTGATGCGTCTGATAGAAAACACGGTTCCCGGCCGAAACGGCGGCGGATGGATCGATCTGGGCGGCTCTTCCGACAATATCAGTGTCTGGCTGGAACAGGCGGAGTTCAGCTTCCTCGGCGGTGCGAAGGAACTTACGCTGTTCAATTTCCCGGGGCTGCTGCGTCATCCCGCTCTGACGGCCATGGATCCTGTCCTTCGAAGGGTAGACGATTTTCTGGATCAGGCAGGCTCACCTTTCGGCACCGCGCAAAACAGCGGCCCTGTCGGTACCGCGAAAGCCAGCGGGCCTGTCGGCACCGCTGTCTGGGAGCCTTTCGACGCCACCGGCGAAGATCAGCTTGCGAGCTATCTTGGCATGTGCGGCGCCGCGCTGGAGCTGAAACCCGAATTCCCGGAGAATGCGCCGACCGTACTCTTTACCAGCCGCACTGCCTGTATGCCGGACGCGATGGAAAAGCTGGAAGCCTTTGTCCGCGAAGGCGGAAACGCGGTCGTGACGGTCGGCTTCGTCCATGAAATGTATGAAAAGGGCATAAAGGACATGACCAGCGTCCGTCTGACCCACCGCCATGTCCTGGGAAATGAATATATGATCGACCGCGTCGATCATGACTATTCCGGCATCCGCTACGCGAAAGGCGCCGAAAAAGTGATGTTCGAGGTGCTGGACTATAAGACCAACGCTACCTGGGCCGACATCCTGCTGCTCACGGGAGAGGATAACTTCCCTGTCCTGACCGAAGATTATTACGGCAAAGGGCGTTTCTTCATCCTGAACGTTCCGGAGAACTTCGCAGATCTCTACAAGCTTCCGGCCGAGGTCATCCAGACACTGAACGCGATCCTTTCCCTGGGCCAGGAAGTATACCTTGGCTCCGCACCGAAGGCCAGCCTGATCACCTATGAGAATCAGACCCTGTGCCTGCACTCCTTCCGTCCGATGCTTTCCTCTCTTCGTGTCGTCGTGCGCGGCGAATGCAAAGGCCTTCAGGATCTGGAAAGCGGCAGGGAATATACGCAGGGGATCCTCCTTCCCGGTCCGCAAAAACGCGGAGACGGCGCGAGGACGAGAACCGCCCCGCCGGAATATGCTTTTGATATCCCTGTCGGACCCGGCCGCAGCATCTATCTGAAGGTCGTGAGATAATCTATAACAACGACTTCGGAGGAAGTCAAAGCTTAAATCGCTGCTCCTCGCAAAAACGGCACAATCTCCACGCGTGGGAGAAGCTCCTCGCATATAGCTGCAAAACGCCACGAGTGCCCGTAGTGGGTTAAGCCGACTCCTCGCAAAAACAGGCCCACAACAACAAATGCGCGTATTTTCTAATAAAAATACGCGCATGGGTGGCGATATAAGCCAATATGTGAGGATGGTCGTCTTGTTGATACGGGCATCGGTGGAACTTCAATGCCTGGTGCGAGGAGGTTCTCCCACAGGTGGAAATCAGGCCGATTTTGCGAGGAGACTATTCCTCTTTATTGATCAGGTCGCTGAGCTTCTTGCTGTAGAAGAAGTCGTGCGTGAGTTTATCGTATTCGGCCCAGAGCGGAAGGGTCTCACAGGCCTTCGCGCGCGGGCAGGGCATCGCGCCTTCCGCCAGACAGGCGACCGGAGCGAGCGGTCCTTCCATCAGTTCGATGATCTCGCCCACACTGTATTCTTCCGGCGCGCGGCATAGCTTATAGCCTCCGCCCTTGCCGCTCGCACCGACGAGCAGGCCGCCGGCAACCATATCCTTCACGATGATTTCCAGATACTTCTTTGATATTTCCTGTCTGGCAGCGATATCCTTGAGCGGGATGTAGCTGCCTGTATTGTTTTCCGCCATATCGATCATCACACGGATCGCGTATCGTCCTCTTGTTGAGATCATTTTTCTACCGCCTTTCTATAACTCTGCAGGTATTTCCTATTATATAGTAGGCAAATGGGTAAATCAAGAGGGAAAAGGCGCCCGGTTGATTTATTTACCTATTGACATAGTAGGCGAATAGATTTATAATAGATCTTGCAGTCAGGACCGCACCGTATGCGGGGGCTGTTTCAAGATCCACTGAAAGGAGATTTTGTCTGTGATTTATGCTGATAACGCTGCTACGACAAAGATGAGTCCGGCAGCGATCCATACCATGACGACCCTGCTAGAAGAGGCCTGGGGCAATCCCTCCAGTCTGTACGAACACGGGCAGAAAGCAAAAGAGGTGCTCGAACAGGCGCGGGCGGATGTCGCCGGCGTCATTGGAGCCGAGCCGCGGGAGATCATCTTTACTTCCGGCGGAAGCGAAGCGGACAACCAGGCGATTCGTTCAGCTGCCGCACTGGGAAAAAAGAACGGAAAGATGCATATCATTTCTACGGCTTTCGAACACCACGCAGTCCTGCATACCCTGGAAGCTTTGAAAAAGGAAGGCTTTGAGATCACACTGCTGGATGTTCATTCGGACGGGCTCGTCGTACCGGAAGAAGTCGAAGCGGCGATCCGGGAGGACACCTGCCTGGTGACGATCATGTTCGCGAATAACGAGATCGGTACGATCCAGCCGATCCGCGAGATCGGCGCCATCTGCCGCAGGAAAGGTGTTCTCTTCCATACCGACGCGGTCCAGGCGATCGGTCATATCCCGGTGGATGTGAAGGCGGACAATATCGACATGCTCTCTTCTTCCGCCCATAAATTCCACGGCCCGAAAGGCGTAGGCTTCCTCTATGTAAGAAAAGGGATCAAGGTCTCGAACCTCATTGAGGGCGGCGCGCAGGAAGGCGGCAAACGTGCCGGAACGGAAAACGTTGCCGGGATCGCGGCGATGGCGACCGCGCTGAAAGAGATCAACGCAAAGATGGAAGAAAACGCGGAGCATCTGATCAAAATGCGCGACAAGCTGATCTGCGGTCTCTATGAGATCCCGCACGCCGCGCTGAACGGCGACGCCTGTCAGCGTCTTCCCGGCAATGTGAACTTCTGCTTCGAAGGGATCGAAGGCGAATCGCTCCTCCTTCTTCTCGATGATAAAGGCATTCAGGCTTCTTCCGGCAGCGCCTGTACCTCCGGATCGCTCGATCCCTCACATGTCCTTCTGGCCATCGGCCGGGTACACGATGTCGCGCACGGTTCCCTTCGTCTTACCATCGGAGAGGATATCACCGAGGAACAGGTTGATTATATTATCCAGTCCGTTAAGGATGTTGTCCGCTATCTGCGCAGTTTCTCCCCTGTCTGGCGAGATCTTTGCGCGGGCAAATCCAAATTCATTCTTTAAGGAGGCTTCTCATGGCATTATATAGTGAAAAAGTAATGGATCATTTCCGCAACCCGCGCAATGTCGGCGTCATCGAGGACGCGAACGGGATCGGAGAAGTCGGCAACGCCAAATGCGGCGACATCATGAAAATGTACCTGAAGATCGAAGACGATATCATTCAGGATGTCAAATTTGAGACCTTCGGTTGCGGCAGCGCGATCGCGTCCAGCTCCATGGCGACCGAACTCATCAAGGGAAAACCGGTCTCCGAAGCCATGCAGCTGACCAACAAAGCTGTTGCCGAAGCACTGGACGGTCTGCCGGCCTACAAGATGCACTGCAGCGTCCTGGCGGAGGAAGCGATCCAGTCCGCTTTGGAAGATTATCATAAGAGAACAGGAAAATGAACCCTGAAAACTGATCAATATTACCCATTGACATAGTAGGTGAATGATGTTATAGTTGGTTCATCCTCAAAGAAACGGAGACGTGATCATGAGTTATTACTCTTTTATGTGGTGTCGAATGCTTAACTCCCGGGCATGTAAAATGGCTGGGGCGTTAGAGTGTCCGACATAACGCCTCCATCATTCTCAAGCCATATGCCCGGGAGCCATTGCATAAGCAATCTGCGTTCCCGGGTTTTTTGTTGCCCGGAGCCGCCCGGATCGGACAACGAAAAATATAATAAAGAGGAAAAGGAATCAAACCATGAGTGAATACAAATTTGAAACATTGCAGCTGCACGTAGGACAGGAACAGGCCGATCCAGCGACCGACGCCCGTGCCGTACCGATCTATCAGACCACTTCGTATGTTTTCCATAACAGCCAGCACGCGGCCGACCGCTTTGGGCTTGCCGATCCCGGCAACATTTACGGCCGCCTGACGAACTCCACCCAGGAAGTCCTGGAAAAAAGACTCGCCGCTCTTGAAGGCGGCAGCGCGGCCCTGGCCGTATCCTCCGGCGCCGCGGCGATCTCCTACACGATCGAAGCCCTCGCTGCGAACGGCGGTCACATCGTCGCGCAGAAGACGATCTACGGCGGCAGCTTCAACCTCCTGGCCCACACGCTTCCCCAGTACGGGATCGAGACAACTTTTGTCGACGCGCATGATCTCGCTGAAGTCGAAGGCGCGATCAAAGAAAATACCCGAGCCATCTACCTGGAGACGCTCGGCAACCCCAACAGCGACATCCCCGATATCGACGCGATCGCCGAGATCGCACATAAATACGGCCTTCCGGTCGTCGTGGACAACACCTTCGGTACCCCCTTCCTGATCCGTCCCATCGAGCACGGTGCGGACATCGTCGTCCACTCGGCGACCAAGTTCCTTGGCGGGCACGGCACGACGCTCGGCGGCATCATCGTCGAGTCCGGTAAATTCAACTGGAAGGCCAGCGGCAAGTATCCGAACATCGCCGCTCCCAATCCGAGCTACCACGGTGTGTCCTTCTACGATGTGGTAGGGCCGGCCGCTTTCGTGACCTACATACGGGCCATCCTTCTTCGCGATACTGGCGCCTGTATCTCGCCCTTCAACGCCTTCCTGCTTCTGCAGGGCGTTGAGACCCTGTCGCTCCGCCTCGAGCGCCACGCGGAAAACACGAAAAAGGTCGTGGAATTCCTGAAGAACCATCCAAAAGTAGAGAAAGTCAACCATCCTTCTCTTCCCGATCATCCGGACCACGCGCTTTACGAAAGATACTTCCCGAACGGAGGCGCTTCCATTTTTACCTTTGAGATCAAAGGCGGACAGAAAGAAGCCTGGGCTTTCATCGACAACCTGAAGATCTTCTCGCTCCTCGCGAATGTCGCGGACGTCAAGAGCCTGGTGATCCATCCGGCTTCCACCACCCACTCACAGCTCTCAGAGGAGGAGCTGCTGGATCAGGGCATTCGTAAAAACACGATCCGACTTTCCATCGGAACGGAACATATCGACGACATCATCGCGGATCTCGAAAACGGATTCGCTGCCATCTGAAAACAAAAAACATCAGAATCATATAAAAAGGAGAATCATCATGGCTAACATTTACAAAGGAACACTTGGACTCATCGGCAATACTCCGCTGGTAGAAGTCGTGAATATCGAGAAGGAACTGGGACTGGAAGCGACGATCCTGGTCAAGCTGGAATACTTCAACCCCGCCGGCTCCGTAAAGGATCGTATCGCTAAAGCGATGATCGAGGACGCGGAAGAAAAAGGCCTCCTGAAGGAAGGCTCCGTCATCATCGAGCCGACCAGCGGCAATACCGGTATCGGACTTGCTTCCATCGCCGCCGCGAAGGGCTATAGGATCATTCTGACGATGCCCGAGACCATGAGCGTCGAACGCCGCAATATCCTGAAAGCCTATGGCGCCGAGCTGGTGCTGACCGAGGGATCCAAGGGCATGAAAGGCGCCATTGCGAAAGCCGAAGAACTGGCAAAGGAGATCCCGAACAGCTATATCCCCGGTCAGTTCGTGAATCCGGCCAACCCGGCCATCCATAAAAAAACAACCGGGCCTGAGATCTGGAACGATACAGACGGCAAAGTCGATATTTTCATCGCGGGCGTCGGCACCGGCGGTACCGTGACCGGTACCGGTGAATACCTGAAAGAAAAGAATCCCGCTATCAAAGTCGTCGCACTGGAACCGGAAGATTCGCCGGTCCTTTCCGAAGGCAGAAGCGGCGCCCACAAGATCCAGGGCATCGGCGCCGGGTTCGTTCCGGACGTGCTGAATACCAAAGTCTATGATGAAGTCTTCAAAGCCCCCGGCGCAGACGCCTTTGCCACTGCCCGGCTGCTGGCGAAAAAGGAAGGTATCTCCGTGGGCATCTCCTCCGGCGCGGCGCTCTTCGGCGCGATCACCCTGGCAAAGAGGCCCGAGAACAAAGGCAAAGTCATCGTCGCTCTCCTTCCGGACAGTGGTGACAGATATTACTCCACGCCGATCTTCACTGAAGCGTAATCAACAACCTCCTTTAATAAAATGGAGCTGCAGTTTTGCAGCTCTGTTTTTTGTTTCATCATAGGGACAGTTCACCCGGGCTCTTGACGCGATGGACTAAGAATTGCAGAAAGTGCGTTTTATTATCCCTTTTCGAGCCCGGAATCAATGGGACGAGGGACAATATTTTTCATATATGCATTTATGATCCCACTTTTCAGCCAAAAGTCAAAAAAAGTGGGATAAGAATTGCATATATGAAAATTCGTAACCCTTCACGTCCTGTTGATGCAAGTCAAAAGGGATAAAAAATGCAGATATGAAAAATAGTAGTCCATTTGAAAACAGAGCCATGCCGGCATACCAAAAACATGCCTGAAATGTCCGTAGGAAAGTGATAGAAAATCATAGGAAAACCGCTTGACCATTTCTGAAAAAGGAACTATAATTCGCAGACTGTTTGATATAAGGAAGTAAGATCATGAAGATATATATTTCAGAAGAAAGTAAGCAGTCTCTGCATATGGCCGCGCTCAGCGGCATCTACTGGTTCGTGGCCGCGATCGGCTGCTATCAGACACTGTTCCTGCAGAACATCGGTTTCACCGCTACGAATATCGGTATCCTGAACGCGCTGTGCTCGGTGATCGGGATCGGCGCGATGTCGTTCTGGGGCATCTACGCAGACAGCAAAAACTCCGTGCGTCACACGGAGATCCTGCTGCTGATCGGCTGTATGGTTTTTTATTCGCTGATGCCGTTCGTCCGAAACGTGTTCGGAAACGCGCTCTGGCCGTATTTCATCCTGTGTCCCATCTGTGTACTGTTCCGTAATCCGGTCGGTACGTTCCATGAAAACCTGATCGTGCGCAACTGCAACGAGCTTCGACTGAACTATGGCCGGATCCGTTCGATCGGTTCCATTCTGTTCGCGGTCAGTGCCACTTTTCTCGTCGTGCTGATCCCGGTGGAGAACACTTTCTGGATCTATGGTCTCTGCCTCATTCCCGTCATTCTTTTGACAAGGTTTTCCAGAGATCCGCAGGGCGGATCCATGAGAAGAAAGGGCAGCAAAGTCCCGTTGGGCGAGCTCTTTCAGAACCGCGCGTACGTCATGTTTCTGATTTTCGCGTTTCTCTTCTATGTGGGACTGAACTTCGAAGGTGCTTTCATCCCGTTTTATATGGCGGAAGTCGGGATCGATACATCCAAGTTCAGCCTGCTCCTGGCGCTCAGGGCTATGTTTGAGGTGCCGTTCCTGCTGCTGATGGTGAAGCTGAGACATCGCTTCTCGCTGCATTCACTCATCCTGATCTCGCCCATCCTCATGACGATCGAGTGTGTGGGATTCAGCCTGCTGGTCCATTCCTGGGCGGGGATGCTGTTCTTCGCCAGCTTCTTCGGGCTGGGCAACGGCATGTTCATCGGAACTTCCCTGAACTATGTTTATGAGATCTCCCCGGACGACGCCAAGGCCTCCGCGCAGGCGTTCTTCGCTTCCACCTCGCAGATCGCGGCTATCCTTGGCAACATCACCGGAGGCTGGATCCTGGACATGGTCGGCGGAAGAATGTTCTACATGGTCGCCGCCGGACTATTCGTTATCAGTATCGTGATGTTCGTTCTGAGCGGCCATTCGCACAGAAAAGCGAAGGCACAGGCCGCCTGATCCATAATAAACGGAGCTATAGCAATGAATGCTATGGCTCCGTTTTCATATATCGGACTAGTCAGGGATCAGAGGCCTGCGCCGAGACCGTTCCCGATCTCTTTGTTCTTATTTGCCTGAGGCTGATCCAGCTGTTCGTTCTTCGCGTTCTCCATGTTCTTTGCGATCGTATTTGATGCTTTGGAGCCGGCGGAGATGATATTATACTTGCTCTCAGACTGACGCTCATTGAGCTGGCCGAAAAGCTCTTTGGTCGGCTTCTCAGCCAGGCCGTCCTGTTTGATGATCTCATCCGCGATCATGTCCAGATGTTTCGGACCATGTTTGGTTCCCAGGTTTTTCATTGTGTCGGATACCGGCGAAAGCAGTTTTTGGATTCCCTTATCTACTTTGTTGTATGTATCCATATGGATCCGCTTATATCCGGGATCCGGTCTGGACTGAGGATCCGCTTTCCATTTATCCTGCGTATTTCTGTCAGCCATCACCATGTTTTCGCCGATCTCCATACTTTTTTCTCCTGCCGCCGTACAGTTCCTGGCGTTGTCTGCCGCCATCTGTTCCTGTGTCAGTCGTCCTTTAATGATCGGTTTCAAAAGGATCGCTTTTTCCTCAGCCGTCAGTTCTTTTCCTTCCTGGATGGCTTTGGCCATCTTGTATTCTGCTTCTTCCCGATCTTTCTGGATCTTATGAAGTTCTGCCATACCTTTGGCCGCCTGCAGGTTTTCGTCGCTCAGTCCCTGCTGCTTTGCCAGTGTTTCAAGATCCGGATCTTTTTTCATGATATCCATCAGAAGAGAAGTACTTGCTATGATCCCTTTCGCTTGCTCCGAGAACTCGGTCTTCTGTTCGAGGATCAGGTCCTTTGCCGCCTTATTAAGGCCCTGTGCGATGATTCCGGCCAGTTTTGTCTTGTCGCCTTTCTCATACGCCTGGAACGCCTTTACGGCATCTTCTCTTCCGGGATTGGTGGTTTTTTCAAAATAAGATCCTTCATTATCTCTCGGCGGTACGAGGAACAGATCCGCGGTATACCAGTTTCTGGACTGCGCGGTCAGAATATCCTCCGCCTGCTGTTCATCATATCCAAAATCCTTCAAAGACTTCTTGGCCCAGATATCCTCGGTCTCTTGAGTCCGAATCGCCTGCATCATGTTTTTGTTGTCCCAGAGCGCGAAGAACGTGACCGCCGCGAATTCCTCGTTAGTGACTGCCTTGCCGCTCTTTCCAAGTTCGATCTTTGAGAGATCGATCTGATCCTTACCGAAGACTTTCAGCTTGTTGAAATCCTCTTTCAGATATAGACCGGCCTTGCTTTGTTTGGCTATCTCGCCGTTCATGCCTGCTTCGCCTTCGGTCAGTTTTTCCAGAGACGCGTCATACTGGGGAACCGGCTGGTAGACAGAAGTCATCTGGTATATACCACGATCGATCTGCCCATGGCGTCTGATGGTGCTTTCGACATTTGACCGAAGCGCCGCTTCTTCTTTTTCCGCTTCTTTTCTCAGTCTTTCTTTCTCTATCTCTTCCAGGCGAGCTCGCTCTGCCTTATAATCTTCCTCATGTCTTTCGGTCTCGATCTCTTTGACTCCCTCACGACCTTCTTTCATCGACGAAAACTTCTGTACGATGGCCGCGTGATCAGGCTGATGATTGTCAAAACGCTGCACCATTTCTCTGTAGTTTCCGATCCGGAAAAATCCCAGTACCCGATGATACCATTTAACGGGCTGTACAGGTGCCTGAGGCAGTTCCTCCGGCTTAACCGGTTTGCTGTAGTTCATCTTGGCGGTTCTGTTGCCACTGGATTTTACCTGCAGCTGGACGGGCTCATTCGCTCCGACCGGATACGCGAATACATTTCCCATCTGCACCTGCTCCCAGAACTCCTTGCTTCCGACTTTCATCCCGGTCTCCGAGATCGTTTTCATCTTGTCGTGTCCGTTCTCGTCCCGTCCCATGACGAACATACGGGGCACCCATCCAAGGCTTTCAGGCTCTCCGTTTTCTCTGATCCTTAGACCCAGTTCCATATAGAACGGATTCGCATTGTTCAGGCTGCTGATCTGTGCCTGTGTCAGCTCTTCAAGCCCGCCTTCTTCCAGAGATTCGTAGCGCGGCTGGATATTGTTGGTATATAATTCTTCTTTCTTCGGCATGGTTTTCACTCTCCTGTAGTTTTGATACTCCATTTATACCACAAAAAAATGCCGAATGGAACCCTTTCGCTCCATTCGGCATAACGATGGCATAATCTTTTACAGTTCCAGCACTTCCAGATCATCGGGGACAAAGAGATTACCGTGATAAAAGGCTTTTCCCTCTTCCGTATAAAGCCGCTTGCGGTCGCGGATATTCCTGTCTTCCGTATGATAGAGGATCAGGTTTGGCACGTTCAGCTGTGCGGCCAGCTCGCAGGCTTCCTTCACCGTCGAATGATGTTTCTCGTACGGCTTGAAGACAGCACGCTCCCCGTAGAGGCAGAACGCCTCCGAAAGGAGCCACTTGCTGTTCTCGGCGTAGGCGCGTTCGCATTCCGCGAAGGGCTCATCCCCGCAGCAGGTCAGTTTCTCACCGCCGCCCAGTTCCATGGAAAATCCGAACTGTTTGGCTTTCGTGGAACCGATATCGAAAAACGTGACCTTCTTCCCTATGATTTCAAGGCTCTCGCCGTCCTTTACCTCGATCAGGTGAAGGCTTTTTCCGACATGCGCGAAATCTTTTTTATCCAGCAGCTTTTCCGCCAGGTCCCGAAGGATCTCCAGCACCTCGCCGTGCCCGTAGATCCGGGCTTCGCCTTCGTAATTGCCGCGGCTGATGTTCTGGCAGATCATCCGCATCATCCAGACGATGCCCATGATATGATCCAGGTGTTTATGGGTGAGGAAGATATCCCGCATATCCTGCCATTTAAGGCCCGAGAGCTTCAGCTGGCGAAGGATCGTGTTCCCGCCGCCCCCGTCGACCATGAAATGTCTGTCGCCGTCCGAGAGGACAAAGCAGGTATTGTAGCATTCTGTGACCTGGGCGTTGCCCGTGCCGAGAATCGTGATTTTCATAACATCATTCCTTTATCTTTTACAGTTCCAGCCATTTCAGGAATGCCTGTACCCAGGTATCCCAGAACTCCCAGGTATGCGAACCGGGCGCTTCCTGGTAGGTATAATCGATCTGTGGATGTTTGCCGAACCAGTCTCTGGTCTTATGCGCGCTGTAAAGCAGGAAGTCTTCCGTCCCGCACACATGGAAGAACCGTGGCATTTTCTTTCCGGCCGCGAGGTTTTCCTCGCCCAGTACGAAGGGATCCCACTTCGTTCCCTGCAGGGTCGACTGATCCGCCGTGCCGTAGATCGCCACAGACGTGGGCACACCACCGCTGGGTCGGTTCTGGATCAGCGGGGTCGTCTGATCGGACCGGTAGAAAAGATTGCCCGAAGAGAACACGCCGACCGCCGCGTATTTTTCCGGCTTGGCAAGGCCGGACTTCAGCGCCCCCATGCCGCCCATGGAAAGACCGGCGATGAACTGGTCTTCCGGCGCCGTGGAGATCGGGAAAAACTGCGCCATGATCTTCGGCAGTTCCTCGGTGATATAGTCGCTGTATCTCGGACCGTGCAACATATTTTCATAGCGGGAAAGGAACACCTCCGGCATCACCACGGCCAGATCCATCGATGCCACATAGCGTTCGATGTTCGTCCGGCGCAGCCAGATGGTATGGTCGTCGGAAGCGCCGTGCAGCAGGTACAGGACCGGATACCGGTCTTTCGTCCCCTTACTTCCCTCGACGCCGATCCCGTGGATCTTCTGCGGAAGGATCACGTTGACGGATGTACACATGCCGAGCGTTTCGGCAAAGAATTTGACCTGAAACAGTGCCATCAGCGTGCCCTCCTTTCTTCCAGGGGAAGCCAGTCAAGCACCCGCTGGATGTTGCGGTCCCAGAACCCCCACTCGTGGGTACCCGGCTCTTCGAGCCAGGTCAGATCGATACGGCCTTCAAAACGGTTTTTGAACCGGAGATTCGTCTGATAGAGGAAGTCCTCTGTTCCGCAGGCCATAAAGAAGCGGGGCAGTTTCGCTTTCTTCCGGATCTGCTCGTCCAGCTGATACGGAAGATCGTCGATCGTGCCGACGACTTCTTCCGCGCTCCCGTAGATCCAGTCGAAAGCACTCTCCGGCCGGTCCGGCCGTGCCGCGAAAGCCTTCAGGTCCTCGGCAGGGTCCAGAAACCCGGACAGGCTCGCCGCGTAGGAGAACTTCTCCGGGAAGTGGATGCCCAGCTTAAAAGCGCCGAAGCCGCCCATCGAAAGGCCGGCGACGAAGGTTTTCTCGCGGCTCACAGACAGCGCGGGGAAGAATTCATGCACGATCTTAGGCAGTTCTTCGCCAATGTAGCGGAAGTAGTCGTAGCCGTACTTCATGTCACAGTAAAAGCCCAGATCGGTCGATGGCATGATGACCGCGAGCCCTTTAGCGGTGGCGTAGCGCTCGATCGACGTGCGGCGCTGCCAGATGGTGTGGTCGTCCGACCCGCCGTGCAGCAGGTACAGGACAGGGATATCCGTCATGCCGGTCTCGTCCGCGCCGGCCTGGCCGACGCCGTTTGAGACCTGTGGCAGGATCACTTCGATCTGCCGCTCCATTCCCACAGCCTGGGAGAAAAAATTCGCGTGAATGAGTGCCAAGTTTTACCTCCTGATAGTTTTTATAACAGTCTTATCCGTTTACATTGGGGGATGCCCGTGCTCCAGAACTCAGCCAGCGGAAGATCTTTCACCTGGCAGACGATACTGGAATTCATCGCGCCGTGCCCCACGATCAGAATGTCTTCGCCCTTTTCCAGCCGGGGATAGATGACCTCCTGAAGGAACGACCCGGTCCGGGCGAAAAGCTCTTCCATGGTCTCCGCGCCTTTTCGTTTTTCATCGTCCAGCTGATCGTCGTAGAGTTCCGGATGCTGAAAAAAGATGTTGATCGGACAGTCCGGGATACTGAAGCTGTGTTCCAGCCCTTCATAGAGGCCGAAGTTCATCTCCCTGAGCCGGTCATCGAAAACGATCGGCACGTCCCGGCCTTCCAGCAGGATCCCGGCCGTCTCGCGTGCGCGGGCAAGCGGCGAGCAGAAACAGATATCGAGGTGGATATCCGCGAGCTCTTCCCGCTCCGCTTCCGCCTGCCGCCGGCCTTCGTCGCATAATGGAATGTCCGTCTGGCCCTGAAGCTTATGACGGACATTCCACTCTGTCAGACCGTGTCTGATGATCCATAACATCGTACTTATTCGTCTGTGGTCTCTGTCTGGATGATCGTGATCCTTCCCTGTCCGTAAGGATCCGCGTAGTCCGCGCCGACTTCTCCGCCAAGCGTTCCGGTGATGTAGTCGATCAGTACCTGGTTATCCAGTTTGACTCTATCCTGCAGCACGGTGCAGCCCTCGAACATCGAGTAGCCGTCGCCCTTGTTCAGCAGCATATAATCGTGGCTGGCCAGTGTGTAGGTCTTCTCCGGATCGATTGGCTCGCCGCCTACCATAACGTTCTGGACACGTCTCTCGCCTTCGACGCCGGCAAACATGCCGTTTTCATCGATCTGGCAGGGGCTGTCGATATCGACATTGATCTCATAGGTCAGGCCAGCGACCTGCAGGAATCCGCCGCTCTGGTTGGGCAGTCCGTGAGAGCCCCACTCCAGGGCGTCCAGGATCTGCTGACCGGTCACTTCGATCACGGTCATCATATTGCCGAACGGATGAACGTTGATGATATCGCCGTACGTAATGTCACCTTTCTTGATGCTGACACGGATACCGCCGCCATTCACGAAGGCGATGTCCGCTCCGGACTGATCCAGATACGCGTCCGCGCAAAGATCGCCCAGGTTCGTTTCCTGACTGCGGATGATACGCAGCGGATTGCCGGACTGGTCGGTCAGCGTAGGATCATAGATCGTCAGATCGACCGTAGTGGTCGCGACGACATAGCCAAGCTGCTCATCCAGCACCTTTTCCGCTTCTTCAACGACGGTGCCGATCTCATTCTCAATGCCGAACAGTTCCGTGGGTGTCATGTCGTTCGGCCAGCTCCACAGACCGGTCTCTTTGATGGTGCCGTCCGCCGCGATGTGGCTGTAACCAATGCAGCTCAGCTTGGTGCCGACCGCCTGACGGGTCACTTCGTTGCCGTCCTTATCGGTCATGACTACATGTTCTGTATCGTGGCTGTGACCGTCCAGGAACACATCGATGCCGCTGACATTGGCGATCACGTCCGCGTAGGTCCAGGGCATGCAGTCCGCTTCCAGTCCGAGATGTCCCATCACATAGACGAGGTTCGCGCCTTCCGCGCGCGCCGCGTCGATCGCGCTCTGTACGGCCTGATACACGCCTTCGCCCGTTTCGTCCTGCATGAAGCTGTAGACATATTCGCCGGCTTCATTCTGGAAGTAAGCGGGGGTGGAACTGGTGATCGTCTTGGGCGTCGTGACGCCGACGAACGCGATCTTCTGTCCCGCGGCCTCAATAATCACATAAGGTGCGAAGACCAGTTCGCCTTCTTTATTGAAGTTGCAGCTGACGTAGGTATATTCCGCTTTCTGGGTCAGTTCCAGGAAACGATCCATGCCGTAGTCAAATTCGTGGTTGCCGGGGATGGCGACCTGATATCCTACCGCGTTCATCAGATCGACGATCGCTTCACCCTTACTCAGGGTACCGATCGTCTCGCCCTGAATGGCGTCACCGTCATCCACCAGGATGACTTCATAGCCGGCTTTTTCCAGCTGCGCCTTGACTTCAGCCAGGCCTGCCAGTCCGAATCCCTGATCGACGCCGCAGTGGATATCACTGGTGAAAAGAATGTAGGTCTCGCCGTTCTTTTCGACGGGAACCGGCTCTTCGGCCGTTGTTTCTTCCGGCTGAGATTCTTCCGCTTTTGACTCTTCAGCCTTGGACTCTTCGGCTTTGGATTCTTCCGCTTTGGACTCCTCCGCTGATTCCTCCGCCTTTGATTCTTCGGCCTTGGCTTCTTCTACGGATTCTTCCGCCTTGGATTCCTCCGCGGCCGATTCTTCGGCCTTCGACTCTTCAGCCGAGACCGATTCTTCGGTCTTTGATTCTTCCTTCGCCTCTTCCTGAGACGCTTCGCTCGCAGCGGGCGCCTCCTCTTCCTTTTTCGCCTGACATCCTGCCAGCGACAGGACCATCAGCAAAACCAGAAAACAAGCCAGTACTTTTTTCCAGGTTTTCATTGTTCCGTTCTCCTCCTCTGTGAGAAAAAAGTTATATCATGGAGATCATACCATGCAGTTTAGCCGCGGCGGTTGAACTGCCAGCCGAGGACAGATCCTACGATACCGCCGATGATGTGGGAAAGATTCGAGATATTGTCCTGTACGAACAGTCCGTCCAGTACCTGCTGGCCCAGATAGATCACCGCCACCAGAATAAACGTGATCGGGATCTCGCCTTTTCCGAAGCCGGTGAAGGACGTCAGCAGGATAAAGGCAAATACGACGCCGCTGGCGCCGCAAAGCGCCACATGCGGGAAGAAGATAAAGTTGATCAGGCTCGTGGCGAAGGCGGTCAGAACGATCACCCAAAGGATCCGTTCCGATCCGTACTTTTCTTCCAGCCCGGGTCCGAGCAGCAGCAGATAGGAAGCGTTCCCGATCAGGTGGGCCCAGCTGCTGTGTCCGATGACATGTGTGAAGAACCGCACATAGGTCAGAAGCGAAAGCAGCGAGGATCGGTAGGTCATAAACAGATGCTCCGTCGTCCAGCCGCCGGTCAGATACCCGAGCACCAGCGCAACGATACAAAGCATGACAAATCCCAGCGTGACCGGGGCATTCCAGACAAATTTCAGTTTTTTCATCGTTTTCTCACCTTTTCCTATTCAAGCCATTCAGGACTGTGGATCACGAGTCCGTCATAGGCTACATGGATCCCGTCTTTCCGGCAGATCTCCACGGTTTCCTCGTGCGATTTGTGGAGCGTGAATGCCAGATGGTCGATATAGATCACCGTGTGGTCATCGATCGCGCCGACCGTTTTCAGCGAAGGCAGCATCAGTCGGATCATCGGGAGGCTGTTGTGCTCAGCCAGTCGCTGGTCGCCCACATAATCGCCCACCGTACAGTCCAGGATCATCAGATCCAGCTTCTGTTTTTTGAGCCGCTGGTAGGTATCAAAGAGCAGCCACCCGCCGTCCATACCGTAGAAGATCTTCTGCTTTTCCTTCCGGAAGCCTGCTTCGATCAGCAGATGCTGCGGGAAGTACCTTGGATCGTGATTGGCCGGCAGGCCGGTGACCCGGAAATCCTCTGAAAGCTCATAGGTTTCGCCGGGTTTCATCGGATGGATCTCAGTTCCGGGGATCTGCGAAAGGGCAGCACGGATCTTAGCGCGCACATCGTCTTCCGCCTTAGCCTCCGCTAGAGCCACTGCTTCAGCCACTGCCTTGGCAGTTACCCAAAGCCGCAGCGGTGCCTCTCTCCCGGCCGCGATGGCCGCGATGTTCTTCGCGTTAAAATGATCATTATGAAAATGTGTGATGATAATATCCGTGATCTGAAGATATTCGATATCGGCGATGCGCAGTTCATCCAGAACATGCGCGCCGGCATCGAGCAAGATATGCCGGTCGATCAGTGTACTGGTCGTCCGGCGGTTATCCTTATCGAAACGGTTCTCCATTCCGACAAAGCACCCGGGCCAGTAATCGGCCGCTCTTGTACCCAAAAACATGATTTCCATAGAAAAACCTCCCGAGGTTCTACCCGGATATTGTACCATATCCGGAAGGTTCTGAGGAGGTTTTTTATCATAGTTTTCTTACAGCATCCGTAAACCATACTCCGACTCATCTATATATCAAATCTGTCTTTCCCAGAACAGATCTGTTATACAGAAACCCTCTTCTTCTTTATAATGGGGCTAGAAAAAGAAAAGCGCCGGCTCCCCGCCGGCAGAAAGGAAAACACATGTCACGTATTCTGAAAAAAACGCATATGGTCAACATGACCGAGGGAAAACCTCTTAAATTGATCCTGACCTTCGCGATCCCTCTGTTTATCGGAAGTATTTTCCAGCAGATCTACAACGTCGTCGATACGATGGTCGCCGGGCATGTGCTGGGCGACCAGGCCATCGCGGCCATCAGCGCCACTTCCTCCATTTACCATCTGATCATCCAGCTTTCCTGGGGCCTGGCAAGCGGGTTCGTCATCGTCCTTACCCGATCCTTCGGCGCGGGAGACATTTTGCGGATCCGCCGTACACTGGCCTCTTCCTTCGTCCTTTCCGCGCTGCTCGCGATCGTTATGACGACGATCGCCGCCTTTATCCTCCGGCCGTTGATGCACCTCATGAACGCGCCGGACTCGATCTTCGAGCAGGCGTACAGTTATATGATCATTATCCTGCTGGGCCTTTCCGTTACCGTCGCGTATAACCTGTTCTCCGGGATCATGCGGGCGTTTGGCAACAGCGTCACACCGCTTTACGTACTGATCTTCGCTTCCCTTCTGAACATCGGGCTGGATCTTCTGTTCGTCGCCGGTCTTCACATGGGCGTAGCCGGCGCCGCGCTGGCAACGATCCTCGCGCAGGCAGTCTCAGCGGTCATCTGTGCCGTATTCGTCTTTCGTAATTACCGCGAATACCTTCCGTCCCGAGAAGACTTTATCCCCGACTGGCCGCTGATCAGAGAGATGCTTTCGACCGGCGGGGCTATGTCCCTGATGTACAGTATCGTTTCGATCGGTTCCATGTTCTTCCAGGGTGCGACCAATGCCCTTGGCGATACGGTGATCACGGCCCACGCGGCCAGCGAGAAGATCATCGTCCTGCTGATGGGGCCGATGTCCGCCGTGATGGATGCTACCGCGACTTTTGTGGGTCAGAACTGGGGCGCCGGCCGCCAAGACCGGGTCCGGACCGCGTTCCGTCAGACGATGCTCCTCGAAGCGCTTATTGGCGCAGCGAACTGCCTGATGGTTTATCTTCTTGGCGGTCTTTTCATCCGTTGGCTCACCGGAACCACCAACCCGGAGATCGTCCGGTACGGTCTTATCAACCTGCGGACCGTGACCCCGTTCTACCCCATCCTGGGCGTGCTGTTCATCCTTCGCACGAGCATGCAGGCGATCGGCCAGAAGATCGTTCCTGTCATTTCCAGCGCGATCGAGCTTGGCGTACGTGTTTTCGGCGCTTTCGTTATGGTGCCGGCACTCGGCTATCCGGGCGTCGCGCTCAGCACTTCGCTGACCTGGACCAGTATGACCGTGTTCATCTTCGTCTGTTACCTGCTGAAGACAAGGAAAATGCTGCAAGGCCAGCCTTCCGCCTTGACTTTGTGCAGTGAGGAAGGGTAAGCGCTTGATTTGTATAAAACAAGGACCTTTTTTGCAGGGATTTATACACGCCTGAGAGTGAGTGTATAAAAAACCAATGATTCATAGCAAGTATTATACAATCAACCAGAAGAGATGAAGAGTATTGTATAATACTTACCGTTTTCATTAGCTCTTTTATACAATTGATGAAATGAAGAAAAAGCTGTGTATAAAAAAGATAACGAAATAACGTGTTTTTATACATCTTTGTCTATCGCTTCCAATGTATGGGTGAATAGAGCTTGATGCTCTTCCTCTGAATCTCATGATAAAGAAAAAGGGCTGCAACACAATTTGAACTGCAACCCTTTTGATTCTTTATTTCCCGAAATATTCCGCGATCTCCCGCATCCTGGATACCTGATCTACCCGGAAGGGGCATCTGGCGTTGCAGTGTCCGCATCCGATACAGTCCGAGGCCGTCTTATCCAGCGCCAGATAGTGTTCCTTTGCCATCTCGTCTCCGATCCGGGCCAGATCATAGAACTTATTGATCGTCCCGATATCCAGCCCCGCGGGACATGGTTCGCAGTGATTACAGTAGACGCATTTGCCGACAGCCTGCGGCGGGGCGAACGTACCGACGATACTGTAGTCCAGCGCTTCGTCTGGCTGATCGTAATACGCAAGCAGCTGATCGATCTCTTCTACCGTCCGCACACCAGGCAGGATCGTCAGAACACCTGGTTTATCCAATGCGTACCGAATGCATTGATACCGTGTCAGCGCCTGACCGAAGGGAGACGTCTCAGCCCTCAGGAGCTGTCCGCCCGAGAACGGCTTCATAACGGAGATCCCGATCCCTTCCTTCTCACAGCGTCTAAACAGCCTGTTTCTCTCCTCGACCTCGCCGAAAGCAAAGTCACCGTGCTGGTAATCATAGGCCGGATTGATAGAGAACATCATCATCTCGACGAGCCCTGTGTCAAGGATCTGTTCCGCTACGGACGGCGTATGGGATCCCATCGCGATATGACGGACCACGCCCTGCTTTTTCAGTGAAAGCAAATAGTCCAGTACACCGTTCTTCTGGAAGGCCTGCCAGTCACTCAGCTTATCCTGACAGTGGATGAAACCATAGTCGATATAGTCAGTTCCCAGATCTTTCAGCTGTCTGGCTATGGAGCGCTTAACGGTCTCCAGGTCAAGAGACCAGCCGTAGGCGCCTTTCGTGTAGTCCGCGCCAAAGTGGATCTGGTACATGACCTTGTCCCGTACGTCATGAAGCGCTTCACCAAAGATTTTGAAAATGATCCCATCGCTGCACGCTAGATCAAAGTAGTTGATCCCGTACTCGAAAGCATACCGTACTGTCCGAACGGCTTCCGCTTTTTCCGTTTCATGCAGATAGGCGGTGCCCATTCCGATCTCGCTGATCCTGTCACCGGTCTTCCGGTTCACTCTGTACTTCATATGAAGCCTTTCTTATTCGCCGAAGATCTCTGCGGCTTTCTGCAGGGTCTCGATGATCTCGATATGCTGCGGGCAATGTTCCATACACTGGCCGCACTGGATGCAGTCACCGGCCTTGCCGCCGTCCTTGGTCGCTTCCAGGTATTGCTTTTTCGCGGCTTCAAGATTGTTGTAGACGGTGTAATGGTTCATCGCCTTGAAAATGCCCGGGATGTTGATGCTCATCGGGCAGCCGTCCACGCAGTACTTGCAGGCAGTGCAGGGGATCGTGGGCAGCGCGTTGATGATATCGACGGCTTTCGCGACGGTTTCCTGTTCTTTCTCGGACAGAGGCTGGAAGTTCTCCATGTAGCCGACATTATCGTTCAGCTGATCCAGGTTGCTCATGCCCGAAAGGACTACCATAACACCTTCCAGACTCGCTGCGTAGCGGATCGCCCAGCTGGCGATGGAAAGATCCGGCTGAACTGACTTGAACAGTTCCTGGACGGCCTCGGGCATCGTGACCAGGCTGCCGCCCTTGACGGGTTCCATGATGATGATCGGTTTGCCGTATTTGCGGGCGACTTCATAGCACTTGCGGCTCTGCACCACTTCGTCTTCCCAGTCTTTGTAGTTGATCTGCAGCTGGACGAATTCCATCTCCGGATGTTTCTGCAGGATCTCTTCCAGCAGCTCCGCGCTGTCATGGAAAGAGAATCCGATATGTTTGGCTTTGCCTTCCGCCTTGAATTTCTCCATGAACGGGAAGACGTTCAGCCGCTCAGCCTTATCGAAAAGCTCCCGGCCGAGACAGTGGACCAGATAGAAGTCAAAGTATTCGACGCCGGCACGATCCAGAGATTCCTGCGCCAGTCCGGCCAGCTGATCTTCGCTCGTCGTGCTCCACAGCGGAAGCTTGGACGCGCAGTAGAAGCTGTCCCGGGGATAGCGGTCGACGACGGCTTCTTTCAGTGCCATTTCACTCTTGCCATTGTCATAGACATAGGCGGTATCAAAGTAGGTGAATCCTTTGGACATGAAGATGTCGACCATCTGCTTGGTCTGCTCGATGTCCTCTTCCTGTCCGATCTTGGGCAGACGCATCAGTCCGAACCCCAGTTTCTTGATGTTTTCTCCCAGCATCTTGTTTCCTCCTTCATGGATCTTCACCGGCTCCTGACCGGCGTTTTGTTTCTTCAGATAAAAGTAACCTGTAAGTAACATTATAATATTTCCGGACAAATGGTTATATCATATTTGTCCGCGAATTAACAAATTTGTCATCTGCCGCACAGACCCGGGGCCCGCCATATGCCCGTTTTCTTTTTCCTGTCTTTCTGCTATAATAAGCTCAAATTCTATGTGACGGAGGTATCCCGAATGCGCGTCCTGCTGATCTGTGACGATATATGGCACCCGGCCGACGTGATCGAGCGCGGTCTTGCTTCCATGCCACCTGAAGAGATGGAGTTCGACCTCGTGAGGACGGCCAAGGATATCCTTTCCGATTCGTTTGTCCGGCATTATGATGTGATCGCGGTCGCTTCCGGGAACGCCATCAACGCGGCCAACAGCGCGCCGTGGTTCGAGCCGGGCGTGACCGAGTTCGGGCCTGAGGAGTTCGCAGAATACGTGCGGACCGGCGGCGGACTGGTCGTGATCCATTCGGGGCTCACTGTTCACGAGCCGGTTTATGTGGACCTCGTCGGCAGTGAGTTTATCACTCATCCGCCGCGCTGTATGACCCATGTCCGTGTGACGGCGGAAAATGAACTGACCAGCGGTGTTTCCGACTTTTCCGAGCGCGATGAACATTATCAGCTGGACGTCGTCTGTCCCGATATCGAGCCATTTCTCGAGACATCCTCCGAGAGCGGCGGGACGAGTCTCAGCGGTTACGTGCGGCGGTTTGGCCAGGGGAAAGTCGTCGTACTGGCGCCGGGCCATACGCTGGCTGTCTGGGAAAATCCGAACTTCCAGCAGCTTTTCAAGAACGCCCTTCGTTACGTGATGAAATAATCCGCCCAACCTGTAATCAAATCTTTCTGAAGTGAGGCAATGATATGAAATACGGTATTTGCTGCGGTCCCAGAATAGAGCGGATCCAAAAAGCGGCCGAGATCGGCTTTGACTATGTCGAGCTTGGCGTCAGCGAGATCGCTGCTATGACAGAGGAAGAATTCGAAAAGTACAAAAACCTTCCCATCCCTGCCGAGACCTTCAACCTTCTGTTCCCGGGCACGATTAAACTGCTTGGCGGGACGCCCGAAGAAGATATCCGGACTTATCTTACGAAAGCACTTGGCCGCGTCCATGACCTTGGCGGAAAGCTGGTCGTCTTTGGCAGCGGAGGTGCTCGCCGCGTACCCGAAGGCATGACTTTCGCGGAAGGGTTCAAGCGTCTGATTCGGGTCACACAGCTGATCGGCGATGTCGCGGCTTCTTATGGCCTGACTGTCGCGATCGAGCCGCTGCGCTTCAAAGAGACCAACATGATCAATACCCTCTCGGAAGGGGCTGCTCTTGCCGCGATGGCTGACCGCCCGAACGTCGGGCTCTTGGCCGACACGATCCACTTCTGGGACAATGGCGAACCCGTGTCTCAGATCCAGGTCATCCGCGATTTCGCGCACATCCATTTCTCCTCCCGGGACCGCTTCGCGCCGATCCCCGAGGAGATACCGCTGTACAGGGAGTTTGTCGACGCGCTTCGCTCCGGCGGCTATGATAAACGTATCAGCATAGAGTGCGGCTACAAAGATTATGCCGCGGAAGCCACTGTCGGGCTGGAAGTGCTGAAACAGCTGTAAAGCAATTTCTCCGGGATGAAAAACGCGGGATCCTCCGGCTTTATCCTTCTTTTCCGGCTTTTTCGATCTTTTCCATCGTATCTTTCAGGACTTCCTGGCGAAGCTCCCTGATCCACGGATCAAACTCGACGTTCGGCCAGCCGTAGGTCTGCTGGAGACTGTATTCATGGTCTTCCCATGTACTGATCGGGGCTTCGTTGTGCTGGATCAGCGCTTCGAGTTTGTCAAGTGCCTTGTAGATCTTCGCCTCGGTGGTCTCTAAAGCGTCCATCTCATCGTAAAGAGCGTTCATTTCTTCCGCGACCTTCTCCGGAAGCGTATCCACCCAGGCGCGCAGCGCCTGGTCTTCTTTTTGTGTGTCCGCGGTAGTCTTCGCGAAGACAGGAATATCGCCGGTAAAGCACTCTCCCAGGTCGTGGATCAGGCACATACGGATGACCTTGTCCATGTCGGCCTCCGGGAACTCATCCCGAAGCCAGAACGCCATCAGCGTGATCCGCCAACTGTGCTCGGCGACACTTTCAGGGCGTCCCTTTGATGTGGTGGAATGGCGGATCTCATCCTTCAGCCGCTCCGCGACGTGCAGCATATTCAAAAACTCTCTTTGTGTCATTTTATCCTCGCAGATGATTTGTCTTTGACCGATTGTATCATACAGTATTGACCCGGTTCAATACTCTGCCCTGCCAAAAACGAAAAGCCGGCTATCATTCTGTTCCCGAATATGCTACAATGGATCTGTATTATTACATCACCACGGCTTTGCCGTTCGGCTCTGCCGTTTGGCTCTGCCGCCGAAGGAGAACGAGTTATGAATATGACCAGTTACATGCCGGTAAGGCTCTTTACCGGCGAAGGCTGTGTGAAAGCTCACCCCGAAGAGTTTCAAAAGCTGGGTAAAAGGCCGCTGATCGTCACCGGCCGTACGTCCGCGAAAGTCTCCGGCGCACTCGATGACGTACTCGAAGCACTGGACGGCGCACCTTCTGTTCTCTTCGACCGCATCAGCCAGAATCCGCTCCTCACGGACTGCCGGGAAGCCGCCGCGCTGGCTCTGGCGAACGAATGCGACTATGTCATCGGTATCGGCGGGGGATCTCCGCTCGACGCGGCCAAGTGCGTTGCCGTCCTCGCTGCCAACCCGGGCATGACGCAGGAGGAGCTCTACAGCCTGAAGTGGCCGAATACGCCGCTTCCCATCGTTGCTGTCGGCACGAGCGCCGGCACGGGCAGCGAAGTCACGAAAGTCGCTGTCATCACGGTACCCGGCGGACGCAAGAAGAGCATGCATCACGTGGATATGTTCCCGAAGGCCGCCTTCGGTGACCCTGCCTATACGCTTTCTCTTTCTCCGGAATTTACCGCGTCCACCGCGATCGACGCGATCGCGCACGCGACCGAAAGCTATTTCAGCCGCCTCGCGAACGATCTCTCCCAGACCTATGCTGTCAAGGCCAACCGCCTGATCCTGCCGGTCCTTGAGAAACTGCTAAGCGGTGACGTTCTCACTCTGGACGACCGCAGCCTGCTCTATCACGGCTCGATCTACGGCGGCCTGGCGATCAACATCACCGGCACCTGTCTGCCGCACGCGATGGGTTATCTTCTCACCGAAGATTACGGTATCCCGCACGGCAACGCCTGTGCCGTTTTCCTTCCGGCTTTCATCCGCATCAACCGGACGAACGTACCGGATCTGACCGATCGGTTCTTCCGGGAGATCGGTTACAGCGATGAAACCTGGCTTCAGATCGTACGAACTCTCCTGAAGGACATCTGTGTCACGATCGAAGAAGATGCCATCGAAAAAGCGCACGATCGCTGGATCAACAACAGCAGCATCAAGAAAGGCTGGGGAAACATCCCGGCTGAGATGTGCGATGAGATCCTGCGTGAAATATCTAAACCAAAGATTTAGGAGGACTTAAACCATGATCAGAAGAAAAGAAGAATGCACGATCGAATACCGCGAAAAAATGCGCGGCGGCAACGGGACCAACATCATCACGAATTTCATCAGCAGCCCTGAAGAGCTAAACGGAAAAGGCCGCCTGTTCGCCCGTCTGACGCTGCAGCCCGGCAACAGCATCGGTTTTCATGTTCACGAAAAGGATGCCGAACTGTTTTATATCCTATCCGGTACCGGCACCTATTCCGATAACGGAACGATCGTAAAGCTCTATCCCGGCGATGTCGCGATCTGCCCGACCGGCACCGGCCATAGCATGGCGAACGAGACCGATGATGTCCTGGAATTCGTCGCGCTGATCATCAACGCCTGAGAAAGATACGCCTTTCATTCATAAGAAAGTATAATAAGACTGAAAAGGCCAGGGCTTTTGTCCTGGACTTTGTCGACAATCTGTGGTATGACCTGATCACTTTGGGTCATGCCTTTTTCCTGTTCTTTTCCTAGGTTTTTAGAGATGGACTAAGAATTGCAGAAATCAAGGTTTTTTATCCCATTTCAGCGGTTTTCCCGCATCAGAATGGACTAAGAATTGCAAAAAGTTCATCTTTTTATCCCATTTTTCTCGTAAAATTCAAAAAAAGTGGGATTAAAAATGCAAATATGAAAATTCGTAATCCTTCGCGTCCTGTTGATACAGATGAAAAGGGACTAAAATTGCAGATATGGAAAAAAGTAGTCCATCTTGAAAGGGAGCCTTGGCATGAATTGCCGGAACTTCTATTCCATGATATATTGCTTCTTCACGAATGCCATCAGCCGCAGCCAGTCGGTCCGGCTGAAATAGTGGATGCCTTCGCGCACATGCCAGTCGATATAGCCCTCAGGGAAGAGATGACGGACCAGGTCCACGCTCTTCTTTTCGGCCTGCGGATCAGCCCAGATGTCCTGCTCCGCGCTGCCGATGAATACATGCCGCGGCGCGATCGAAGCAAGCAGGAAGTGCTGATCAAAGGGCATTTCGTCTTCGTGATCCGCGTACCGCTGATAGTTCTCACAGAACCAGAACGGGAACCGGTCGCAGATATCCTTCACGTGTTCGCCGCGCTTGCCGCGGGTATAGGACGCGCCGGAGCAGCCCGACTCATTCGAGTAGGCGTAGGCAAAGCGTTCGTCCGTTGCCGCGCAGAAAAGCGCGGTCTTGCCGAGCCGTGAGTGTCCACAGACGACCGATCGGGAAAGATCCAGTTTGCCTTCCGGAATCCCTGACCCGCAGACGTAGTCCATCACGCGCTGCGCTGCCCAGGCCCATAGGGCGATCTTGCCGGGATCTGCCGGACCGCGTTTTCCGTCCGGATAAAGGACGCCGGCCAGCTTGTCGGTGAAATCGCCGTCATCCTGGGTGACATCGTTGTAGCAGAAGGAGAAAACGGCGAAGCCGTTGTCGATCAGCTCTTCGGTAGGCATATAGCGGTCCGGAATATTCGGGCGGAAGTTGATATGGATGAAGAACGGCAGCTTTTCTCCCTTCACGGGGATCACGCTGTAGAACGGGAACTCGAATGCCTTTCCCTCCCCCGGACCGTCCGCGGTCCGGGTCGGACCATTCTTGGTCCGGATCCGGCAGTGCGCGGTGATTCTGTCACACGGCGCTTTACCGGCACAGAAATTAGGGATGACGTTTTCCTCTTTGGTAAAATACAGCTCGACCGGCGGAGGCGGCAGGAATCCGTATTCCTCTTCCTGCAGGATCCGCAGCATCTCTTCCCTGCTTTTCAGCGGGGGCACGATTTCTTTCATCTTTTTCTCTCCTTCCGACGTCTCAGAGGGCCGTTCATCTCTTCTTTTCGATCACAAGATATACCAGCCGGTAGATCCCGTAACTCAAAAGAGCGACGAAACCCAGATAGATGAAGATCTCCGGCACGATACCGATCGATACCGCGATCTGGTGAAAGACCGGCTGGGTCGAAGGGTATGACAGAGTGATATTGAACATGTTCGCCTCGTCCTGGATCTTCGCGGCGAACTGGTGACTGACCACATTCACGATCTCCGCGACCACAGCCATTCCGGCATACATACAAAGCGCAGGAATGAACGAGGGTCGTTTTCTTTTTGCCAGGATCAGGATCGCGGCCATGCTTTCGATCAGCATGACGCCGTGATAGAGAAAACTGTGGCAGAACAGCCAGATCTGCGGCCGCATCATGTCGTAGGGAAAAATCAGCGCGCCGAAAGCGGCGACGATATTGAAGGAAGCCAGATAGACAAGGATCGCCTCTTCCGCCTTTCCTTTCACAAACAGGAGCGCGGCGGAAACATACATCGCCATGGAACAGAGCTGCCAGGGGAAAAACCAGAAGGATACGATCCCCGGATACACATATACCCGGACGAACCATTGCTTCCAGATTTCCGCGAGGATCATCAGAATACCCAGAACACCGATCAGGGCCTTCAGCTGCCGCTCGGAGCGGCGCCGAAGGACAAAGAAAAGTCCGAAAACAGCCAGCAGGATCCCGGCCAGGATCAGCAGATGGACCGTCCCGAAAACTTCCGGTGTGTTTTGAAACAATACTCCCATGATCTTACATCTCCAGCAGCGGTGATACCGCGCCGAGCATGTTGCTCGCGTTACCGTTCTTTGCCGGAATAATCCGGACGGCCCCGCGGAAATCCGGCCAGATCACTTTGTCGACTTCCTGCTCGAGCCGCTCTGTCAGGAGTGTCCCGACTGATGACATCGCGCCGCCTAAGATGATCGTTCCCGGATCGAGCACGTACACCACGTCCGCGATCCCGAGCGCGACCTGTTTCAACCAATCCTCCAGCAGTTCCTGATAGACCGGATCCCCCTGAAGCGCCGGGACCAGCATCTTCGGATCTCCGTTTCCGAGCTTCCGGCATCCGTCGGAAAAGGTCTTCGCGCTGGCTCTCGACTCATACATCTCGCTCTGGCCGCTCCAGAGATAGCCGATCTCGCCGGTCGTTCCGTGCACGCCGTTCACGATCTTTCCCTCGTAGACGAACGCGCCGCCGATCCCGGTCCCAAGCGCCATGCAGAAGAAGGTCGCAGTACCTTTACCCGCGCCGAACGCGGCTTCGCCCAGCGCCGCGGCGTTGACGTCATTCATGACGCTGACCGGCAAACCGAACTTTTCACCCAGCGCCTCTTTGAGCGGCAGCCCTTTCAGGCCCAGAAGATTCTCGCACATCCCGATCACGCAGCCTTTCTTCACTTCGACCGCGCCAAGGGTAGCGATCCCGATACCGGCTGTTTCTTCCCCGATCAGCGGGACGATGATCCTGCAAAGCAGCTCCAGCAGTTCCTCTCCCGAAGCCGTAGACGGCGTCGGGCATTCGAGACTCTGAAGGATCTTTCCCTCTTCCGATACGATCCCGTATTTGATGGCAGTTCCGCCGATATCAATGGCAACAAACTGTTTCATTCTTTCTGCCTCCCGGATCCTGTTATTCCTCGTCCCAGTCTGAAAATACATCATATCTCAGTTCATTGAAATGTTCGTTCGCGTATTCGCTTTCCTTTTTGCGCTTCCATGCCGCGATCTCTTCACAGATGGACAGCATCTCATCTACGACTGTCTCGAAATCCCGCGGTTTGGCCTGGCGCAGATAGGAAGTCATCCGGTCGATCGCCTTCGGGCTTCCCAGCTGAGACGCCATCATCGTGGCGATCTCCCTGGAAAATCTCAGACTCTCCAGCGCGTCGCCGAGCCGGTCGCGTGAAAACGACCACATGCGCTGGCTGGCCGTCCGGCTCCTTCTTTCCTCTTCACTCATCGAAGCACTGACTCGATCTTTCCGTCCACGCCGGCCGTCAGCAGCGCCATCAGCAGAACTTCCTGCGGACAGCGGAAAGAACCTTCCATGGGATACAGTTCCTCCAGTGTATGACATTTGGTATCTACATGTCCGCCGCCCAGCGTCACCGCCGGGATCCCCTTGGCGACAGAGCGGTTTCCGTTCACGGAACCTCCCTGCGCGAAGTAGACTTTTCCCGGATCCGGGCTGGTATAGCACGCCGCCAGATAAGTCGCCTCGACGATCGGCGCGTGAATATCCTGGTTACCGGCATGAATGTCGCAGAACTGTTCCATGTCCCAGGTGACCGTATCCTTGCCCCAGCGGGCTGTCTCCTCGTCGCAGGCTTCCTGGATCGCCGTGAAGATCCGGTCTTTCAGCTTCATCAGTTCCTCTTCCGAGTTGGAACGGAAGTTGAACTTGATGGTCGCCTTCGGTACGATCGCGTGAATGCCCGCGTCATTGCCCGCGTGGAAGTTCGAAACGCAGAACGTCGTCCGGGGATCATCCGGTACCTGAAAATCCGCGATCTTCGCGACGGCCCGGGCTGCCGCGTGCAGCGGATTCGCCATTTTGCCGAAGGCGCCATAGGCATGTCCGCCGATCCCGTAGAAGTTGACCGCAAATGTCTGGATCCCGGTCGCTTCATAGGTGATCCCTTCGGTCCATGCGCCGTCCACACTGACTGTTCCATTAAGCTCC
Organism: Bacillota bacterium; assembly: GCA_017620135.1. Classification (GTDB taxonomy): domain Bacteria; phylum Bacillota; class Clostridia; order Lachnospirales; family Bianqueaceae; genus RUG760. The sequence continues at coordinate 41,849 of JAFZQZ010000054.1, read as the reverse complement.
GGATGCGCGTTCAGGAAATCTTCCATGCCGCCCAGAGACCCCATGCCTTCTTCCCTGGCTGTTCCGACGAAATAGATGTCGCCGGCCGTTTTCAGGCCGCTTTCCTTCAGGCCGCGCAGCGCGGAGAGCAGGATCGCGAGACCGCGGGTGTCATCCACGATGCCCGGGGCGTACAGCACGCCGTTCTCTTCACGGATCTCTTTCACGGATCCTTTCGGAAAAACCGTATCCAGATGCGCTTCGATCATGACCTTCGGGCCGTTTCCGGTCCCGCGCCACAGTCCGATCGCGTTCTTATACTCGTCGACATGTACCTCTTCCAGCCCGAGATCTCTCAGATAGTCGCAGTATGCCGCAGCACGTTCATCTTCATAGAATGTCGGTGCCTCGATCAGCGTGAGGGCCTTCTGCTCTTCGATCGAACGCGGCACGTCTTCCTCGATGAACCGAAGCGCTTTCTGTACTTCTTCCATCGCGATGAGCTGTTCAAACTTTTCCCGGATCTTTTCCGAAACCTGATAATCTCCCATTTTCTTTCCTTTCTTACATATCTGTCAGTTTCAAATGGCTGACCTGTCTTAGCGACAGATAATTGATAAACCATACGAACGCCAGCGTGATCACGACCGCCAGAGCCCAGGCCGTCAGGTTGATGCTGCGAACGAACTGGACGTATGGAAGTTCCACGAACCGGATGATCTGGTAGCCGACCGCTGATCCGAATCCCAGACCCAGAAGGATACCGGCCGCTGTTGTATAGATCGTTTCCCGGGCGACATAGTTTTTCACCTCGCGGACCGTGAACCCGTTGATCCTCATGATGACAAGTTCCCTCTTCTTCTGGCTGATATACATATTGCAGATATTCAGCAGGATAAAGTATGCCATCAGCCCGGCGACCAGCGTCAGAAGAAGCGAGATCAGCGTAAGAACTTTCGTATAATCCTCAAATTTCGCTTTTTCCGTAGCGGATGTTTCGAAGGATTCAAATCCTTCGACCTTTGACAGTCGTTCGGCCAGCTTGTCCGGATCTGCCCCCTGAAGGCGGATAAGGAACGTATTCGGGATCCTTTCCTCGCCGAAGACTTCTTTATAGGTCTCATTGGAGATGAACAGTTCGCGGCCGATATAATTCTGGTACATAGCTTCGACCGTGACCGGGAACGGTTTCATAAGATCGTTATAGATCGTGATCTGTTCGCCCGTTTCCACCGCGTTCGCTTCCGCGATGCGGCCTTTCAGGATCGCGCCGGACGCGGGGATCTTAAGCGGTTGTCCGCTCTGCCAGTCGGTGAACGCATAAAACCGGGAAAGCTGATCCATATCCCCGACGACCAGTTCGGTCATATCCAGTTTTTCGGCGGGGCGGTACAGCCGGATCTCATCCTGGACCGCTACATAATCCGTCCCTTCTTCGCGAAGGATCGTTTCAAGTTCTCTCTCCGCGTTCTCCGCCTGCTGAGGGTTGAAGACCAGGCGATAGTCAAACCGGATGATCTGTCCGTACTGTCTGTCGATCGCGCCGGAAACGGCGCCGCGAAGCGTAAAGCCGATCACCAGCAGCGCACAGCAGCCCGCTACGGAAACGATCGTAACGGCAACTCTCGGGATATCTGAACGGATATTGCGAAGGATCAGGCGGTTATACAATCTTCCGGTCTGTTGTCCACCGGAATGCCGTCCTTTTCCTGAAGAAGCTTTTTTCCCTTTTGGCATCTGTTCCTGCATCAGCGAGATCGCCGTAGAGCGAAGCTGCGACCGGCAGGCCAGATAAACCGCTGCGGCCGCAAGTCCAAGGGCGCCGAAAGCTACCAGAAGCGTAGTCAGTACTTGGATCTTTCGTTCGATCCCATCGAGAACATAGGCCATCTGATATGTCCCGAGAAGGATCGGCTCGATCCCGAAATAGGCGATCGCGATTCCAAGTACCGTACCGATAAAGGTACTGCCAAGTCCGAAAAGCATGTATTTAGCCAGGATCTCCCGGTTAAAAAAGCCCAGCGCTTTCGTCGTTCCGATAAGTTTGCGCTGCTCCTGGACGATCCTTCCGACCGTAGCATAGATGACCAGCGCGGCGATCACGATAAACATCATGGAAAAGGTCAGACTGAGTTTGCTGGTGCTCTCCGCGGAATACATCAGATGCATATAGCTGGTATTTCCCTGTACGCCGAAGAATACCCACCGGCCTTCTTCCATACTGTCCAGTTTATCCTGTGCTTCCTGCAGCCGGTCCTTGCCTTCTTCATATTCACTGAGGCCTTCTTTGTACTGCTCTTCGCCTTCCTTAAGCTTTTCCTTGCTCTTTTGCAGTTCCTCCAGGCCCGCCAGATACTGTTCCTTTCCTTCGTCCAGCTTCGCTACGCCTTCTTCATAAGCGGCAAGGCCTTCCTCATACTGATTTAAACCGGCTTCGTAATCCGCGACGCCCTGATAATATTCTTCCCACTTTGCTCTGAGTGCGTCCCGGCCCTCCTCCCAGATCGCCAGACTCTCTTCGTACGCGGAGAGGCCCTGTACATATTCACCGAGGCCGGCCAGGTATTCCTCGTGACCTTCGTTCCAGCTGCGTGCGGCTGAAGCAAATGCCTCATACTTTTCATCCAGATCGGCATAACGGGAGTTGGCTTCGCGCGCAAGCGCGGCGGAAACGCTTTCCCCTTCCCGCACCTCGAGCGGGCTCCCGGTAGTATTTTCATAAGCCTCGAGCAGTTTTTCATCTGTCAGGCCCAGCGATGTGATGATCTGTTCCATCTGATCGCTGATCGTTTTATTCAGATCGACCCCGACAGAATTGGTGATCCAGAAGTAAGTCGCGGACAGATCCGCGTCATCCACATCGATCTCACTGATCCTGGAAGCCCATTCGATCCCTTTGGCCTGTTCACCCAGCACCAGCCCGATCGCCTGCGCCACACGGTCGCGGATCGCCTGCTTGGCATCTTCCAGCTGGCCGAATCCGGTAATGAGCTGTTCCTTCGCGGACGACAGCTCCGCCTGACCTTCTTCCAGCTTTGTCTTCGCGGCGCTAAGCTCTTCCTGACCTTGGTCAACCAGTGTCTGCGCGTCGGTCAGCTGCGCTAAAGCGTCTTCCAGCTGTTCCCTGGCGCTTTTAAGCCACTCGCTTGCCTCTCTGAGCTGATTAAGCGCTTCCGCCAGTTTTGTTTCATTCGTCTCTATCTCTGTCTGTGCGTCCGCCAGGTCCTGTTCGCCCTGTTTTACTTTTTCGTTTCCTTCATCGAGCTGCGCTCTGGCTTCCGACAGCTGCGTTGCCGCTTCATTCAGGGCAGACTGTCCCTCATCGATCTTTTGCTGATTCTCATCGATGACCGTTTCGGTACGGATCTCAGCCCGTTCATCTCCCATGCCGCGAAGGGTTTCCTCCGTCGGTCCGATCGCACGGTAATACGCATTGGAGAAGCGGTTCAGCGAAGGATCCTTTTCGATCAGGATCTCCGCTTTCAGGAAACATTCCGGATACGTTTCCCAGTCGAACGCTTCCTTCTGTACGATCACATACCGGTTGCCGGGAACCTGCGCCGGGTTGCCCAGATGGTCCGGGTGCAGGACGATCCCCACGACACGGAAGGTGTTTCGTCCGAGGAACTGCGGGACTTTGCCTTCCCCATCGTCCACTGTGATCTCATCGCCTTCTTTGATGCCCATCGCGGTGGCGATCGCCTTCTCCACGACGCACTCATCATTTGACGACGGCAGGCGGCCGGAAACGATCTTCACCGTATTGATCCGTTCGGTGAGCGAAACGACATAAACATCGTCTGTCTGATCCGCGAAAGAAACTTTCCCGGATGTCTGACAAACCCCTTCGACGTCGGCTACGCCCGGGGTATTCCTCAGTACTTCGAAATCATCCTCACTCATCAGCAGGGTAGAAAGCACTTCCAGGTCGCGGAAATGAGTCTCGGCGTAGAATTCGTTGCCGTTTTCCTTCAGCGCGGCTGATGAAAAGCTGATGCCAAGATAGGCAGTCACCGCCATCGCGGCGATCACTACGATGGATATGAACGATACCCGCTGTCTGTGGATATTGCGGATCGCATCTTTCTTCTGCGTTTTCTTCATCGCAGATCACCAGACCAGTTCTTCCGCATGCACCGGATGCATGTTCTTTTTGATGGACGCGATGCGTCCGTTCCGGACCTTTACGACGCGGTCCGCCATCTTCGCGATCTCCACGTTGTGGGTGACCATCATAACGGTCGTCCCCTGGTTTTTCACGATGTCTTCGATCACCGAAAGAACCTCGATACTGGTCGCGTAATCCAGTGCCGCGGTAGGTTCGTCCGCCAGGATGAGCCGCGGCTTTTTCACGATCGCCCGTGCGATCGAGACTCGCTGCTGCTGTCCGCCGGACATCTGGCTGGGATAATTACCGGCCCGCTCGGCAAGACCTACTTTCGCGATGGCCTGCGCCGCGTCCATGGGATCATCCACCAGTTCCGCGATAAACTCTACGTTTTCCTGTGCGGTCAGGTTCGGCATCAGGTTATAGGCCTGGAAGATAAAACCGATATACTCCCGACGGTATTTGGTCAGTTCCTCATCGGTCGGATGCGAGAAGTCCCTGCCTTCGATGGTCAGCGTCCCATCGGTCAGAAAGTCCATCCCGCCGACGATATTCATCATCGTGGATTTTCCGCAGCCGGACTCGCCGAGGACCACAACGAATTCATTTTTATAGATCTCCAGGTTGATGCCTTTCAGGACTTTCAGGACCGTATCACCGGAGACGAATTCCCTGGTCACATCTTTCAGGACCGCCAGGACTTCTTTCTTTTCGCCGGTATCAACGATCAGTCCCTTCTCGTCGATCGTGATGGCCGCGAGATTCGCCATGTGCTCGACGAGTTCCAGCTCTTCTTTCGTATAGAGGCTTCCGTCCTGCTTGTTCACGATCTGGACGCAGCCAATGATATCATGCAGATTATTGAGAGGAACACAGATCATGGTTTTCGTGGGCAGTCCGTTGTCATCGAAAACGGTCGCCTCAAAGCGGTCGTCTTTCGCCATGTCTTCGACCATGATGGATCTGCCGGTCTTTGTCACGACACCTTCGATCCCGATCCCATTCTCCACGCTGATGTTGGAGATGTCCGCCGGTCCGATATGGAAAAGCGGCGTCAGCCGGTTTGTCTTCGGATCGAGCATCCAGATCGCTCCGGCCTCACTCTGCAAGGTCCGGACGATGATCTCCAGGCTCCCGGACAGAGCTTCTTCGAGATCATCCACCTCAAGAAGCTGTTCCATGATCTGCCAGGTGGCTTTCGTAAAACGTTTTTCTTCTGCCATCTCAGTTTCCTCTTTTCTTTTGAAAAACGGCCAACAGCATTAGCCGTTGGCGGTTTCTCAGTCATTATTGCATTATTCTCCGGGCGTCTCGTCGGTTTCGCCCGTCTCTTCCGTCCCACCAGGCGTCTCTTCCGTCTCACCGGTCTCGCCGGTTTCGCCCGTTTCACCAGTCTCTCCCGGGGTCTCACCCGTTTCTCCAGTCTCGCCGGTTTCTCCGGTCTCTCCCGGTGTACTGTCTTCTGGCGGCGTACTTTCCTCCGGCAAGCTTTCTGCCGGTGTGCTGTCCTCCGGCTGGCTTTCCGTGGGTGTGCTGTCCTCCGGCGTGCTGTCCTCCGGTTGGCTTTCCGTGGGTGTGCTGTCTTCCGGCTGGCTTTCCGCCGGTGTACTCTCTTCCGTAATGGTACTGGACTCCGTTCCTTCTGAGTCCTCAGGCAGCGTCGAATCTTCCGGATTCAGCATGGATTCTTCCGGGTTCTCGGAGGTCGGCATGGGGGTAAACTGTGATCCGTCATAACCTGAATACTCCCAGTCGATCTCTTCAGGATCTCTCTCGACTTCCGATCCTTCCACGACCAGTGCATGCGTTTTCAGATAATACGCCCATTCCTTCGATCCGCGATCGGTCAGATGAAGACCGTCGATCGATTTCGCGGGATCCAGATATCCGTCATCGGTCTCAAACAGTGCCGCGATATCCAGAAAGATCACATCTTCTCCGTTATCCAGCGTCGCGAGCAGATCGTTATACTCGTCGACTCTGGAAGCCGCGAGGTACCAGGTCGCCCTGGCAGCCGTTGCTTTGATATTCGACATGACATAAATGGTCGCTTCCGGGCAGTAGATCCGGACTTCATTCAGCAGGGTACAGAAGTCCTCAAAGACGCCTTCCGGTGAAGCCGACAGGCTGTTGATCCCGCTCATCAAATACACTTTGGAAAAATCATAGTCTTCAAGCAGTTCGTCCAGACTGTAGTTGCCGTATCCCGGCACATCCAGATAATTGTACAGAAGGCCGTTGTTGCCTATCCCGACCTGCGCGAAGTATGTCGCGTTGTCGATCATACCGCAGCAGAACAGGCCCACGATCCGGGAATCGCCGATAAACAGCGCGTCATCGAAGTACTCATCCTCGACCCCGCCGAGGATCCAGTTTCCGATCGGCGCATCCGGACGCTGCGGTACGCTTTCCTTCTTACTGCTTTCCTCGGAAGATTCTGTCGTTTCAGAAGATTCTTTCGTCTCCTGCGGCAGAACGACGCCGGAAGCCTCCGTCGTTTCCGAAACCTCGGATGACTCTTCCTTATTCAGGAAGTTCAGGTCTCCCTTCTTTCCGAACAGGATCATGATCATCGCGACAAGACCGATCACGGCCAGCACGCTCAGTACGATCCACTGGACCAGATTTTCTTTGTTTTTCGCCATATCGTTTTATTCGATGTTCAGGATCGTCGAGAATCCTGTCACCTCAAAAACCTCCATGACTAATTCATTCACATGCACCAGCTTCATGCTTCCCTGCTTGTTCATCCGTCTCTGCGCGCCAAGAAGGACACGAAGTCCGGCGGAAGAGATATACTCCAGCCCGCCCAGATCCAGGATCAGCTCTTTCACGTCCTCCAAAGACGCGTCCAAAGCGGCTGAAAGTTCCGGCGCGGTCGTCGTGTCCAGCCGGCCGATGACTGCCAGTGTCAGTTTTTCGCCTTCCCGTTCTTTATCGATTCTCATACTATCCTCCCTGATATTTACTGGGCAAGCCTTGCTTTTGCCCAAAGATTGTCGACGAGCATCGTCTCCGCGACACTCATATTACGCTGATCTTTATCTTCTCCGAACTTTTTCACGATGATCATCCGGACGAAGTTATCCTTTACGCCCACGATCACATCGTCCGCCAGGCTGGCCACGATGGATCTTTCCAGATCGTCAAACGCGCGCTCGTCCGGTTGATCCGAAAGTCTGGCGCGGTAGGTCTCCAGCGTCCAGACCGGTGATATGTCGTACAGATCCGGCGCGTCCGTATAGACGTCGGAACCGACATTGTTAAGAAGCTGGCGGATGATCCCGCCGACCATCTGCATGAAACCGTTGTCATAGACGTTTTTCCCGCTGCTCGACACGGAAAGAAGCTCTTTCTTCGTCTCTTTGTCCATCGGCGATGTCTTCAGCTTCAGATGGATCTCGCATGTCCCCTTTTCATAGCTGAGCCACATCGATCCTTCATAATCATCGATCATCGACTTCAGCATCCCCAGGGTCTCTTCCACGAGCAGCATCAGGCGTAGCGCGCTTTTTTTATCCAGCCAGTTCTGCCAGGCAAAATTCTGGGTAATGACGTTGATCGCGGCCATCCGGTCCGCGTGCGCGCCGACCGCAAATTCTTCAGAAATCATTTCTCGGTCCTTTCGGGCTTGGGTTCATGATACTCCAGACCGTGGTCGAATTTCACTTCCGTAGGCGGGACCTCGAGGCTCTCGGGATGATCCAGTCCGAAGCGCATGTCCCTGAAAAACTGGGCGTAATGCGCGCCGCCGCACACGCGTTCGTCCGCGGTGATACCGATCGGCAGATACCGTTTCATCCGGGTGACCCCGTTCTCCACGACCGCCTCTTTCTCCGGCAGGCCCATGCCGAAGAACAGGCTGACATTGCCGAAGTTATAGATATGGTGATTGACATCGTGCAGACCGATGGAAGCCATGTTCGTAATGTAAAGCCCTACATGGAACGGCAGTTCGTCGATCATGAACTTCGGGCACAGGCCGTACCGGTCCAAAAGCTTCACCAGGCCGACGATCAGGTTCGGCAGGCCCGGCATCATAAAAACGAACGCCGCCAGCTTATCCAGGAAGTTTTTCGGCTGATCGCCGCGATTCGCCCGGATCTGTGTTTCGATCCGCTCATGGACGTCGAAGATCGTGTCTGTCAGGTCGAACCGGGTCTTGATAACGGTCTCTCCTTTATCCAGATCTTTCGGATCTTTCAGGATCGTGAGCGCCATGGAGCAGTTGTTCCTGGAATAATACTGCTTGTTCATAATGAAGCGGTTGATATGCGGATTCTTGCTGATCCCGCGGACATAGGCGGCCGCTAAAATGTCCATATGCGTCAGGTTGATGCCTTTCTCCTGACGGACTTTTTTGATATATTCGGACATCGCTTCCATGTCCGCCCGGTGTTTCAGAAATACCTGCGCGTCGCTCCGCTGCGGCATGATGTATGGGGTAACCTGTACGATGGGATCGATTCCTTTGATCCTTCTGCCATCCGGCCTTCTTCCAAACATGATCTCTCCTTACTATATATGTGGATTCTATCTATTTTATGTATCTTGCGGGTCTTTGTCAAGTCTTTCTCTTCGCGCTGACGCGTCGCTTCACGGCGTTTCGCTTTTAGGCCACTTGCGGCGTTTAATCAGCCAGTAGGTGACTTCCAGGATGAAGCACATCGTCCACCCCACCGGATAGCCGAGACCTACGAGCAGCGGTGTGTTGGCCACGAAATGGGTCACGGCGAACAGATAGAGCTGGCGGATGCCTACGAAGGCCAGCAGCATGATGACCATCGGGCCTTTGGAGTCGCCCCGGCCGCGCAGCGACGCGGCCAGTACGTGGTTCACACAGTTGAACAGCAGGAAGAACGTATTCCAGCGGATAAACAGAACACCGTATTCTATGACGGACGCGTCCTGCGAAAACAGTCCGATCGCCGGTCCCGCGAAGATCACGATCACCGAACCGATCACAGCCGTAACGGCCACGGTCATCGCGATCGTGATGAAGGTGCCGCGATCCGCTCGTTTATACTTCTTCGCTCCGATATTCTGACTGACATAGGTCGTCGCGGCCAGCGCCATCGAGCTCATCGGCAGCATGATAAAGGAATCCAGCTTGTTGTAACAGCTCCAGCCGGCCATGACGCTTGAGCCGAAGAAGTTGACATAGGACTGGACGAAAACGTTCGAAAACGCGGTGATGACCTGCTGGATCCCCGCCGGCAGGCCGACATTGAAGATCTGTTTCAGCAACTTCCCATCGATCCCCAGGTCTTTCCAGCTGAGCCTGTAGATCTCGCTGGTCCTCGTGAGGAGCACCAGCGTCAGGACGGCGGAAACCATCTGGGAAATGATGGTCGCGTAGGCAACGCCCGCGATCCCCAGATGAAAGACGATCACGAACACCAGGTCCAGGATGATGTTCAGGACACTGGTCAGGATCAGGAAGTAGAGCGGGCGGGTCGTGTCGCCGACAGCCCGCAGGATGCCCGAGCCCATGTTGTAGATGAGCAGGCCGCTGATCCCCCAGAAATAAACGGTCAGGTACGTCGTCGCGTCCTCGAACACGTCCTCCGGGGTGGACATGAAGCGCAGCATCGGCCGCACGCCGAAGACGCCGACCAGCGTCATCACGACACAGAAAATAAAGGTCATCATCATAGTCGTTTCAACGGAGCGGTGCAGTTTGTCCATTTCCTTCGCTCCGAAATACTGGCCTATGATGACGCACGCGCCTACCGAAAACCCATTGAAGAAAAAGACCAGCATGTTCACGATCATGGTCGTCGATCCCACCGCGGCCAGGGCCTCTTTCCCCACGAAGTTGCCCACCACGATCGAGTCGACCGTGTTGTACAGCATCTGGAAGATGTTGCCCAGCATCAGCGGGAGTGAAAACAGGATGATTTGTCTGACGATCGACCCTTCGGTCATATCGCGCGTTCTTCTGCCGACTGCCTGTGCCATTCTGATCCTCCCTGAATACATATTTCCTTTATGATACCACATTTTCTCTTCCCGAAACACCTTTTTCTATTGAAAAAGCCGCCCTGGCAGACTAAACTGATATTATTCAGTCCCTTTGGAGGCTAAATATATGATGACACTCACCAGCGGCCCGCTTTCTTTCTCTATCAACCGGACGGCAAACCGGATCGAATGGTCCGCGGCCGGCACGCCGCTTCGCACGTCTGCGGAAGCTGACTTTTTCCGCGCCTTCGCGGACGACGGATATGAGCGTGAAATGCTCGTTCCCAGCCACCTGCAGGAAGGATCCGTCTTCCTGCGCCGCGCCGTGCCTTCCGGAACGGATGCCGCAAGCGGCCTTGCGGATCGGCTCGTGATCATGTATGATCGGCTGGTCACAGCCTCCGGCCGGGTGCTGGACGCTTCTCTGACCATCACGGTCACTGCCTGTGTTTCGACCTGTCCCGGATTTCTCTTTGAAGCCTCGATCGAGAACCATGGTTCCGTCCGCATCAATGAACTGATGCTGCCGCTGATCGACCTGGCCTGCGGCTGCGGGGAAGACCGCTTGGCGGACGTTCTGCTCGAGCCCGACGGGCTCGGCGCGAGACTGACGGATCCCTGGAATCAGATACGAAAGAAATATCATTCCGAATATATCTGCTCGGATGAACATGTCGTCTGGGATTCCTACCGCTATCCCGGCGGAGCCGCGATGGCCTGGTTCGGCCTGGAGACCGGCGGGTATTTCCTGTATCTCGGCCGCCATGCCGATGATCTGAAGATCAAAGTGCTGAGCGCCGGCGCTTCGCCCCGGCCGGTCGCAGACGGAGCTTCTCCGCAAGACCGTCTGGTCCTTACGATCTCTCATTTTCCTTTTGCCCGCAGCGGCGAGAAAGTCTCCGTCGATGCTTGCTTCGTCGCGCTTGCCGATGGCGACTGGCGGGTCGGATCCGATATTTATGGCAATTACGCAAGTTCCCACTGGTATCAGCCGGCCCCGGTCCCCGATTGGGTCCGCCATGTCACCGGCTGGCAGCGGATCATCCTTCGTCATCAGTTCGGTGAAAAGCTCTTCTCCTACGCTGACCTGCCCGCGATCTACCGGGAAGGCACGAAAGTCGGCCTGAATATGCTGATGGTCTTTGGCTGGTGGAAAGGCCGCTTCGACAACGGCTATCCCATCTATGAGCCCGATGATGACCTCGGTGGGACGGATGCCCTGAAAGAGGCTATCGCCGAGGTCCAGAAGCTCGGCGGCTATGTGGCTCTTTATACCAACGGACAGCTGATCGACGTGAACACCGATTACTACCGGCAGACCGGTAAAGATATCTGCCGGATCGATCTTGATGGCAACGAGTACCGCGATCACTACCGCTTCGGTAATGACGGTCAGACGCTCCGCGCCTTCGGTTACAAGTCCTTCGTCACCGCCTGCCCGGCGAACGAAGCATGGCAGGACCTGCTGCTGGAACACGAAGAAATGAAATACGCCTACGGCGCGGACAGCGCTTTCTTCGATCAGATCGGCGGCGCCTCGCCGCTCCTTTGCTTCAACGAAAGCCACCTGCACGGTCCCAGGCCGGACGAATGTGAAAAATGGCGGCGCCGGGCTTTTCAAAACCTGGCAGGCGCCGCTCCTTCCGGCAAAGCCCTCGGGACCGAGATGGTCACCGACATGTGCCTTCCCTTCGTACAGTATATCCACGGCTGCCAGACCGGACCCATCTACCGTCCAGGATGTTTTCCCGAGATGTTCCAGCGTACATTCCCGGATATCATACAGACGGATCGATTCGTCCATGACACGAAGGACGGGACTGACGCGTCCTTCGGCAACGCGTTCATTCACGGATACCGGCTCGATGTCTGCCCCTGGCGGGGACGGACGCACATCGGCAGTATTCCGGCCCTGGCCGAGAAGGTCAAACGCTATTTGGCCCTCAAGCAGCAGTATCATGCCTTCTTCTACGAAGGCCATCTGTCCTTCGATGACCTCCCTCCCCTTCCCAAGGGCGTTCGCGCCGGACGATTCACCCTGTCCGGCAATGAAAAAAGCATCCTTGCTGTATGGAACAGCTCGGATGCTTCCGTAGAATGGACTTTCGAAAGCGCCGGAGGCGCTGTGCTTTGCCGCCTGGCCCCGCAGGAATATACCGTGATCCCGGATACAACTGTCTATTCTGTATCTTCGATCAAAAACACCTGATGCTCTCTGGCCCGAAGCGCCGCGATGAGCTCCTGGATCGAGCTGACAGGATGTGAAAGCTCGATGCCCGACATAACTTTCCAGTGAGTGCCGTGACAATCAGAACCGCCGGTCTTCGTCAGATCGTAGGCCGTCGCGTATTCCATCGCACGGTCATTGAAGAAACCTCTTTTCGGTGCGTTGCAGACTTCCACCGCGTCCACATGATGCGGCAGCAGCCGGATATAGGGAATGTAGCGCGCCTCAAAGAACGGATGCGCGTGGATGATATACGCGCCGGACTCTCTGGCCAGCGTCAGATAATCCACGATATCCATGTCCTTGACTTCCGGATGCGCGAGCAGCCAGTCGTTGTCCAGGCCGAAAGTCAGGAAATCGATGCCCTCGAAGGAGTATTCCCAACCGTAGAAGACCGACAGGCCGATCTCGTCGCCGCGCGCCTTCATCTTTTCATAGCCTTCCTTAAAGCCCTTCAGCCACTGTGGCCAGGGAAGCGACCGATCCACCCGGGTATTGCCGCGGAAAAAGTGGTCCGTGACCACGACGCCGGCATACCCTTTTTCTTTGTAGAAATCCGCCAGCTCCGCTGCGGGACTTTTCGCGCAGGCACTGCCTTCATAGGTGTGGACGTGCAGATCGTAACGGTATTTTTCGCTCATGCTCATTCCCTCGTTTATTTGTAGATCATCATATCGGTGCGGCCGATCGCGAACAGCACCAGGAAAATCGCGTCCAGACTGTCATCGAAGGCGCGGATGCGGTAGAATCCCGGGAACGGGACCGCTGCCAGCACGGCCTTGTTCTCGGCGTCTTCCTCGTGGACAAGCTTGTTGGTATTCACGGCTTCGGCGATCAGGACGTCTCCCCGGTAAATGCTATAGTGCCATTTCAGTTTTTCCATGCCGGTCTCGATCCGGATCCCGTTCTCGTGTAGGACTTCCCAGATATCTTTGCCGTCCACGGTAAAGGTGGAATGATTATCCAGCACCCAGAACGCGTTCGAAGAGGATGTCGCCGTCTTGCCGATCAGGTGCGTTTTGCGGCGGCCGTCCCGTTGATCCACGAAATCATATTCCGAGTCCGCGACCAGCGAAAACTTATTGCAAAGAGCCTCATATACCACCTTGCGGTCTTCGTCTTCGATATGCGCCGTGCCCTTGGGCGTGCCCAGATCCGTCAGGAAGTAGAGCTTCTTCTCCGTACCGGTCGGACGGGCGGGCTCGAACAGAGCGCCCTGCGCCTGCATGCGGCTTTCCAGCTCTTCCTTCTGTCTGCGGTTCTTCATCATGGAATAGATCGGCACAGCGATCAGCACCAGACCGCCGACGATCAGGTAAATATACAGGCCGAGCGAGTCCTCATGGACCTTCGAAGGATCGGCCGGGTCGTACTTGATTTTGATCTCCTTGCCCACTTTGTAGCTGGATGAATAGGAATCCAGAACCTCGAAATATTCCTTTCCGTCGACCATATACTGGATCGTTGCCTGATAGGAGATCCCGTCCTCCGCGGCCGGGTCTTCGACTTCATCGATGCGGCTGATCAGAGCGGTCGTCTTCTCATAGCCTTTTCCCTGGAAAAAGCCCAGATAAACGCCGAGTATCAGCATGACGACGCCCGCGATCAGAAACATGATCGTGATCCCCTTCGCGGAACTTTTGATCATTGGTTTATACCAGTCCATATCTATATCTCCTTACGTTCATTTCTGTTTTCGCTTATTGTAGCAGGAAAGCCGCCGGAATACAATCCCGGCGGCTTAACAGACATAATTTCGGCATAAAGGAAATACAGCTTTTCAGCGGCGGTAGGTCACCACACAGCCGTCGCCCGTGGCCTCAATAGCCGGGAACGGCTCCTCGACCGGCGTGCCGAAGGGCTCCTGGATCACTTTTTCGATCAGATCGATCACTTTTTCCAGATGATCAGCTCCGAACGGGTTCTGGCTGTGACCGGTATAGATCCGGTCGAAATCTCCGGCGACCGGCCGAAGCGCATAGAGCGTCTCAAGATAGTCTTCCAGCGAAGAGGACTCCGGCAGCTGCATCCAGACATTATAGGTCAGGCCGTCACCGGAAAACAGGATCCGCTCCTCTTCCAGAAGGAAACCGACGGATCCGGGCGTATGCCCGGGGATCGGGATGATCCGAAGATGGCGGCCGCCGAGATCGATCCTTCCGTCCTCGTCCGTCAGTTCTGACAGCGGCAGAAGGCCCGGCAGAGGAGGCAGGCTTTCTCCTTCCGCTTTTGCCTCTTTTTTCTCTGTCTCGTAGTCGCTTCGGATCAGCGTAATATCCGCCTCGTCCAGATAGATCATAGCGTAGGTCAGCATGCCCAGATAGTGGTCTCCATGTCCATGCGAAAGCAGAGGGAAGACTGCCTGTGGCAGCCCCCCCTCTGCTGGGAGGACCGCCGACGGCGATCCTCCCGGGCTGGTCTCCTTTAACAATTCTTCGACAAGTCCCGGCAGATTCCCTGTTCCCATGCCGCCGTCGATCAGCGCCGCTTTTTTCTCTCCGACTACCAGATACATACAGACGTCTTCCGCCGGTTCAAAGATCAGATAGATTCCTTCGCCGATCAGGGTCACTTGATATGTATTCATAGTTATTCCTTTAAGGCACCCAGCGAAATGCCGGCAACAATGTATTTCTGGAAAAACGGGAAGAGGATCAGGATCGGGATCACACCCAGCACCGCGATGGCCATACGCACAGAGACACTGGGGATATTCGCGACGGACTGGCCCATCTGTGTCATGACTTTGCTGTTCTTGACCAGGAACTGGACATTATCCAGAATGTTCTCCAGCAAATACTGCAGAGTCCAGAGCTTGGTGTTGTTGACAAAATACAACGCATTGACCCAGTCATTCCAGTAAGTCAGAATCGTGAACATCGTAATCGTCGCAATAATCGGCTTACCCATAGGGAGGGTCACATGCCACAGGATGCCGATCGGCCCTGCGCCGTCGATCTCCGCTGCTTCCATGATGGAGGTAGGGATACTGTTTTCAAAGTAGTTCTTCATCAGGATGATAAAGAATGGATTTAGAAGCAGATTCGGGAGGATCAGTGCCCATATGGTGTTCTTGATCTTCATATACTTGGCCCATAGGATGTAGCTCGGGACGATGCCTCCATGGAACAGCATCGTCAGGATGATCAGGAACATGATGACTTTGCGGCCCTTGAGATCTCTATGTGACAACGGATAAGCCAGCAGAATCGTAATACATAAACTGAGGCTCGTCCCCAGAACGGTCGTCAGGAGCGTCATGCCATAGGCTCTCAGGATCGTATCCGCATTGCGGAGAATATACTTATAGGCATCCAGGCTGAACGCCTTTGGTATGAAGCGGTAGCCGTTCCGGATCAGGGAGGATTCAGACGAGATCGAGGACATGATCAGAAGGACGAACGGGGCGATGATCGCAAACATCAACAAAAGGATGAAGATGGTGATCACGCACTGATAGGCGACTTCACTTTTTGTTTTAACCATGTCATCACCCCTTTAAAACAACGCGTTGTCCGGATCCAGTCTGGAGGTGATCTTATTGGCCGTGAGGACCAGAATAAAACCAACGACTGACTGGAACAAACCTGCCGCGGAAGCCATGCCGACATTGTTTTTATGCATCAAAGCATTGTAAACATAGGTATCCAGCGTGGCTGTGACATCAAAGAGCATGCCTGAATTATGCGGGATCAGATAGAACAGGCCAAAACTGGAATAGAACATGGATCCGACACTCAGGAGCAGAAGCGTTACGATGGTCGGCTTAATGCAGGGGACCGTGATATAGATGACCTTCTGAAAACGGCTGGCGCCGTCCAGGTCAGCCGTTTCATATAGTTCTTTGTTAATGCCTACGATGGACGCAAGATAGATGATCGCCTGCGATCCGATATTCAGCCACAGATACACGATCGTAAGAATCACCGGCCAGGGGCCTTTTTCATTGTACCAGCCGATCGGCCTTAGGCCCAAAGCCGGAAGAATGGTATTGTTCATGATACCATTCTCCTGGCTCAGGAAAGCAAAGACGATGTAGCTGCAAATGACCAGGGATAAAAGTTCCGGGAGAATGATCGTCACCTGCGCCAGGCGGGCAAGGTGCTGATTGGCCAGATCCGCCAGCATGATGGCGACCCAGATGCCCAGAACGGTTTCCAGGATAATGAAGACAATGTTATATACGACCGTGTTGCGGATGATGATCCAGATATCGGATGTGGCAAAGAGGAACTTAAAATTCCTCAGTCCAACCCAGGGGCTTTTAAAGATCCCGGCGCTGTAGTCTAACTTTTTAAATGCAATAAAGATGCCCACCATGGGGAGATAATTATTGATCAGAAGATAGAGAAGACCTGGAACCATCATCAGATACAAGATGGAATAATGACGGCTTTTAGAAAGCGAGGTTTGTTTGTGTTTCACTGAATTTCCTCCGGTAAAAAGGTCTCCAGGATAAGCACCAACTCTTACGGGAAGACTTGACGTTATTACTTCTTCTGTGCAAGGAATTCATCAAGCTGTCTCTGTGCTTCCTGAACGACCTCATCGATGCCGGCTGCCTTCAGTTCGGCAATGAATTCAGGTAAGAGAGTATCAACATCCACACTACCGCTTTCGAGGGCCAGTGCATACTTTTCAACCACACTGTCACAGGCGGCCATCTGCGTTTCTACAGGCTCATAGTTAAAACAGAAACCGTAAGCAATAGAACGTGTGGCGGTATCATTCGCCGCGATCTGCTTTTTATTGTAATCAGGATCATCAGAAACGGAAGTGAAGACGTAGCAGGCGCCCACGTTGCCTATGCTCCAGTTGAAACCGGTTTCCCATCCGGAGTTTCCTGGCTCGATGCCTTCGCAGTATTCGGCCAGACCGTCTTCTCTAAGCTGCCAATGATGATCTTTTGCGCCAAAGCCCAATGTCGTGCACATTTCCTGATCCGTGAACAGGAGATTCAACCATTTCATGCAAGCTTCCGCGTGTTTACTGTTTGAACTGATACCGACACCAAGCGTATCCGCAGAGGAAACAACATCGTCGGCGATCGGGATCGAATAGGTGGGATAAGTAATGGCGGAAAGACCTAAATGCACCACAGGCTCTACCGGGTCGCCATAGACATTCTGCCAGTTGATATAGCTGAACAAATTGCCGTCATAGTAAGAAAGGCTGCCGACCTCATCGGTGGTTGCGGAGTCTTTCATGACATATCCTTTTTCATACCAGTCCTGCACCATCTTCAGCTCTTTTTTGTAAGACTCCGTCTCATAGAAGTCGACGACCGTAGGATCATCATTCATGATGGTCAGGTAGTATGTCCCGCCCAGGAAGTCAATGTGAGAAACATTCTCTCTGTCGATGCCATAGTATCCGTAGATGACACCTTCGGAGTCGGGGGCAATGATGGTCATTTCCGGATAAGCCGCGTGAACCTTTTCAAAAGCTGCTTCCATACCGTCGATGGTCATCATGCTCGCGGGATCGATGTTTAATTCATCGATGATATCCTTGCGGCAGTTAAGGGTGGTCACATACTTCTTGTTGCCCATGAAGGGAACGCCGTAGTTCTTGCCATCCATGGTGCAGTAATACAGAAGGTCACCGCACACTTTCTTGATGTCCTGTCCGTATTTATCCAGGAGATCGTCAATAGGCATCAGAATACCGTCATTGGCCAGCTCCAGCGTATCACCGATGATCGCGACCAGGTCCATTTCTTCATCACCGGCGATTTTTAACCCGATCTGTTCCGAATAAACATTGAGGTTATAGAATTCAATGTCCACTTCGACACCGATTTTTTCACGGGTGATCGCATTCAGCGCTTCTTCGACGATTTCTTCGTCAGGAGCTTCGCCCCATGCAAACATTTCAAATTTGATCTTTTCGATCTCGTCCGTTTTCTTTTCTGCCTGTGTACAGCCCGAAAGAACCAGTACCATCGTCATCAGGACTGCCATCAGCCGGACGAAAAAGGACTTCTTTGTGCGTTTCATGATAGATCCTCCTTTTGGATGGATGTGAGAAGCGGTCTCGGTAAGAGATGCTTCTTTTCCTCATTGTATCGCACGAAGAAGTCCTTCGCTTTTTATTTTTTGTGCGGGTCTTTCACTTTTCTGCTTGATTTTTGATAGTCCGTAGGGGAAAGGCCAACTGTTTTCCGAAAGAGCGTCGAGAAATATGAAAGATTGTCGAATCCCGCTTTCTCCGCGGCTTCCGCGACAGTCGCACCGCCCGCAAGTTCCTCCCGGGCTTTCTCCACCCGAAGCTTATTGATATACTCCGGAATCGTCATGCCGAAGTTTGCACTGAAGATATGAGACAGGTGGTCGCGGCTGATATAAAATCGTGACGCCAGTTCTGTCCGAGAGATCCTTTCCGTGAAGTGATCGTCGATATAGGCCTTGATTTCCTGGGTCATGGAGGGAAGGCCTCCTCCTTCCCGGCTGCCTGATCCCCGGCCGGGATCCCGATCTCTTTCAGAACCGCCTCTTTCCTGATCCTGTACTTTCATGAGCCGTTCCCTGAGTTCCCGGCGTTTCAGGCTTCTTTGAACAGCCTCTTCGATTTCAGAGACAGGCGACATTTTCAGGATGTATTCCATGCATTCGAGCTTCATCGCTTCGCTGGCAAAGGCAAATGACTCATAATTCGTCAGGAAAATGTTTTCCGTAAGATATCCTCTCTCCCGGACCCACCGGAGCAGGTCGATACCGGTCTCGCCGGGAGCTTCGATGTCACAGATCATGACGTCCGGCGGGCTGCCCTCTTCGATCGCGGTTTTTGCCTGGTGGACCGTATAGGCCGGAATGAGTTCGTCAAACCCAAATCCTGCCCAGTCGATCGTATGCATCAGCATATCCACCGTCGTCTTGTCATCATCAAAGAACAGGATCTTCATTCCACTGCTCACCTCCCTTGTCCGGGATCACGATCTCCACCTTCGCGCCGCCAAGCTCGGAGGACGAGATCCGGATGCTCGCGCTGCCGGTATTTTCATCGGGCGTTTCATAAATGAGTCTTAATGTCTGCCGGGTATTCCAGATCCCGATACTCTGGCCCTCTTTCGGCTCATAGTCCAGGTCATTCAGCTGACGAAGCGCGTCTTCGGACAGCCCTTTTCCGTCGTCTTCCACCACGATATGGACCGCTTCGGAAGATGCACCGGCCGGCTCGGTCCAGGCACGCACATAGAGCGTCACGTGATCCTGATCGGCCATCGCGTGTTTGACAACGTTTTCCGCAAAGTTATGCACCGTAAACGGGGGGATCAGAACCTCTTCCGCTTCCTCCCGAATATCGAACTCATGAGAAAGGGTTCCCGAAAACTGCAGTTCCTGCATGGAAAGATATGTTTCGATATGCCGGATCTCATCTTTCAGCGGTACCAGAGTCAGATTGGATCGGAACATATACCGAAGATACCTGGCCAGATAGCCGATAAACTGATCCAGCTCGCCCTGTTTTCCCAGGCGGGAAAAGTTGGAAACGGTCGTCAGCGCGTTCATGAAGAAATGCGGGCGGATCTGCATCTGCAGATACCGAAGGCGCAGTTTCTGCTTTTCGATCACGTCTTCATAGGCCCGGATCCGTGATTTTTTCAGGTCGCGGGTCATCTCGTTAAACGCGTCATACATCCGTACGAATTCCTGCGGATCCTCCCGCGGTTCGATCTGGTAATCCGCGTCCCCCTGATGGATATGGTCGATCGCCTCGTCCATCGTACGAAGTGGTTCCAGTACATCGCTCCTGATCAGTTTCAGAAGCACCGGGATCAACACGATTGCCAGCACGGACAGAACGATCAGCGAGTAGATCAGCCAGCTGCCAAGACCGGAAAACAGTGTATGCGGCGTGATGAGGCAAAGGTAATAAGGCGCCTCTTCCGACTGATCCACCTGAACCGAATAACGGTTCGTGCGGCCTGTATGATATGTTGTTTCCTCTTCCGCTTCGAGCACGATCTCCTCGGCCTCGAGGAACTCGCGGTGTGTGACCGGGACAAGGTTTCCGTCCGTCACGACCGTCATGGAAGAAGTGTCCGCGGAAAGCTTCCGGAGCGGCTCTTCGATCTCTTCCATCCGCACCCACACGCCCAGGTAGATGCTGCTCGACATCTTGGGCATCACCCACAAAAGAAACGGTGTATCCTGGATATAGGCCACCTGCCAGCCTTCGTCGGCTATGTCCGCCTCCTCGCCGCCGGGCAGGTGGGCGATCGCATATTCTTTCATCTCCGTACGCTCGCGTGGAAGGCTCTCCTGTCCGTAGGCATAGAGGTATTCGCTGCTCTCACTGTCAAAAACGAATACAAGATCCATGAGTGCGAAGTTCGCGACCGCGTTTTTCAGCCGGTTCATAACCGTTCTTCCACCGCTCACCCGGGTCCAGTCATTGGTCGACCGGATCTCGTTCAGCGCTGAGTCCGTCCGCCCCATCAGATACAGGTATTCCTTGATGGCCCGAAGGCTCTGGTCCGTTTCTCGGACGTAGATCCGGTTCATGTCCGCGGCGGCGCCAGCCGCTTTCTGTTCATTGAAGTAAAGGATCAGGAAGCTGGCCATATTGGCGAGCAGGATCAGCAGAACAAGCGGGATCATGATCGCCGGCAAAAACCGGCGGTAGAGCGACTTCTTCGCCATGGCGCCTCCTTTCTTTACTCGATTTACCTTTTATGTATTACTGGATATATGCATCCGCCCAAAAGCGGCGGTCTTGGCCTTTGATAGGACAAGTTCGGTTGATACGGAAAGAACCGGAAAGGCGGATGTCCTCTGAGGACGCGCCTACCTGTACTTCGATCTTCCCGGCTTCGATCAGCCACTGCATGTCTTCATCCAGAAAAGCCATCTGACTGGGTGAAACAGTGAAATTGACTTTTTTTGTCTCCCCGGGTGCCAGCTCCACTCGGGCAAAGCCCTGCAGTTCCTTGACCGGACGGGTCATCAGGGCCTGCGGATCCGCGAGATACAGCTGCACGATCTCAGTGCCTGTGCATTTGCCGGTGTTGGTGACGGTCAGAGAGATCTCCACATCCTGCAGCGGATCAATGAGCGGTTCTGCGAAAGAACTGTCCGGCATTTCTGTGCTGGTCTCTGACTTGGCAGGCCGGATCAGAAGATCACTGTATTCGAACGTCGCATAGGAAAGACCGAAGCCAAAAGGATACCGCGGGGTATGCGGCGCATCGACATAGTCCTGAAATCCGATGCTCGGGCCCTGGTGCCAGGCGGAACCCTTCGGATGGTTATAAAAGATCGGGATCTGTCCGGCGTTCCTCGCGACCGAAACCGGCAGCTTGCCGGACGGACTGATCCGGCCGAGCAGGACGTCGATGATGACTTCTGCCGCGTAGGTCGCCGGTGTCCAGGCTTCGATGATCGCGTTCAGATGTTCGTCCGCGATGTCGCTGGAGATCGGTCGGCCGTCAAAATGGATACCGATCATTGGTTTGCCGAGCCTGGCCGCTTCCAGGATAAAAGCGTCCTGCGCGGGCGGAAGGTTGATATCGGTACTGTCGATCCCTACGCCCATGGTAGCGATCGAACCGGTCCCGTATTTGCCGCCCAGGGTAAGGATCACGAGATCCGCCTGACGGACAAGGTCCAGCGCCTCAGCAAAGCCGGAACAGTCATTGCCGGCCTTGGGATAGCCCGGTGCATACAGAACGCGGACAGCCGGTATGCCGGCCTCTGTGACAAAAGCCTCTTCCAGCGCATGGCGAAGGGTCTTGCAATTGGGTTTGATCTTTCGAAGGACTTCGTCAAAGACATCGGTCTCATCGTCCTGTACCTTCGTCCCGGGAATACAGTCCATCTCTGCATTCGATGTATCGCCGCCGCCCACGCCGGCCATGGAATCGACAGCCGCGTATACGGCTTCCACCATGGAAAGATGAGTGTATCCGCCGAAATAGTACCTGGCGTTGTCCGCGTGCGGCCCGATCAGCGCGATCGTAAGCTCTTTGGACGATGGGACCTTCAGCGGCAGGATACCGTCGTTTTTCAACAGGATCAGACTTTCCTGCGCGGAGCGGCGGGCGATCTGTTCATCCTCTTCCCCATGGACGGTCTTTTCAAGTTCTTCGCCGGTCAGGGCAAAAGGATGCTCGAAGACCCCCATCCGGAACTTCGCTTCCAGGATCCGCAGCACCGCGCGGTCCAAGACCGCGATATCCGCTTCACCGCTTTCAAACATGTCTTTCAAGATCTGGCCATAACATTCCGGCATGGGCAGCTCCACGTCCATCCCGGCTTTCATACAGCGGATCCCGGCCTCAGCCGGTATCTCACCCACGCCCTGTACGTTGTGGGCGTTCGCGACGCCGCTGTAATCGGATACGACCACACCGTCAAAGCCCATTTCCTCCCGGAGAAGGCCGGTCAGATAGTGTTTTGAGGCGTGGATCGGCAGGCCGTCGATCGTATCGTAGCAGGGCATGATGCCCCGAAGATGGGATTCTTTGATCGCCACCTGGAAGGACTTGCCATAGATCTCATACAGCAGGTGGTCACCGGCGTCACAGGCTGCTGCGTGGATTCCGGCCAGCGAATGATGAAAGCCAAGGAAATGTTTCGCGACCGATTCCGGCTTTCGGCCGGCTGTTTGTGTGGTCTGGATCCCACGGGTGAGGGCTGCTCCCATTCGGGCAGCCAGCGTCGGGTCTTCGCCATAGGCTTCTGCCTCGCGGCCCATCCGGGGATCTCGTGAAATATCCAGTACCGGGGCGAGGATCTGGGAGATGCCGAGCGCAGCTTCCTGGCGGGAGACTACCCGACCGATCTTTTCCTCCAGTAAAGGATCAAAACTCGAACCTCTTCCGGCGCCGGAAGGGAAAGTCGTCGTGTCCTGCATCAGCGCGCCGCACAGTCCTTCCATATGGAAGACCGCCGGAATATGATGCGGGCTCTTTTCCATCATCAGTTTTTGCAGACTGGTCTGCCATTCGGCGATCTCTTCCAGACTCTCTCCCATCCGAAATTCGAGCGTGCTAATCTGGCCGACGCCAAAGGGCAGGAATGCTGCCATTTCTTCTTCCCGGCCTTTTGCCGCGAAGACTCCGACCGTCTGGGCAAGTTTCTCGTCCAGACTCATCTCACGAAGCAAAGCTTCTGCTCTATCTTTTGCCGGCAGCGCCGGATCCATATATTTCTTCATTTTAATCTCCCGAGGCTCATCAGAATGATTGCCTTCTTCTTTTATATTGTAACACAGATAATTCGGCTGTACCACTTCTGCCGCAGTGAAAATCAAAGCTATGGCGTCTTTTGGGGCGTTTAGCCTTTTTTCTCGTTCCGTCACCCAAAATCACCTGTGATTTCTGGGAAATATATCAACTTGACGAGCTATCTTATCCAGCGATTGGAAAGGATAGTCTGTCAGGAAACTTTTTTGCCCAATCGTGCCCTTCATTTACTGAAATCTCTGGGCGAGATAAGTGTCGGATGACTCTTCTCGCCCATGGATTGGAAGAGATAGCTCGTCAAATTGATTCGTCGCCCAATAATGCAAAAATGCACTGGGCGGCGGGGTTTGGAAATGCACTATCTTTTCCAAAGGGTTGGGGCGGATAGGAAAAAACTGAGAATACGCCCCAATCTTTTCAGCAGAAACCCGGCCACACCACCTCGGATGCGGCCGGGTCATAATTTTCGATCAGATCACTTCCACACATACCCGGTCAAGGTTTTTGCACTGGGTGAAAATGTCGGAAAGATCGCCATGACGCTGGCTCTGTACCTTGATGCAGGGATAGTAAAGGCCAGGCTTTGTGAATACATGTTCGGTCACGACTTTCACCGTCCCATCCGGCTGAGAAAGAAGTTCTTCCGATCCGGACCAGTCGTTCGTCTTTTCGTAATCCCAGGCTGCTTTTGTGACAGATCCTGCGTGGGGCGGCATCTCGATCACCGTTTCAAAGCAGACCCTTTCGCCGGTTCTGACCGTGACCTTTTTCCCAAAGGAGGTGTCTCCCGCCGAGACGAGAGCCCGGACGACCGGCTGCATGCCACCGCGCCGAGAGGCGCTTTCGGGAAGGGATACCTGACCGTCCTTTACCGTGTAGTTCATGGTAGGCAGCGGTTCGATCCCCTTTTCCGCCCAGGCCGCGACGTCCAGCAGCGCCTGGTGCAGGGTGCCAAGGTAGTCTACCTGGCGCTGTCTGTCATCCAGATAGCCGGCGCGGTCATCGTGGATGGAATTGTCGTGATAGTAAAGACGGAAGTTTTCGGACTTTCCATGTCTTTCGACTGCCTTGCGGTACCAGTCGCCGTGCCAGGGACAGGCGCTCTCATCCAGCATGGAGCAAAGGCCGATCACTTTACCGTGGATGTCGCCGTCGATCAGTTTTCCGGCACCGCTGGTCGCGATAAACGGGGCGATCAGCATAGGCAGCTGTGCGGGAAAAGGTTTTCCGTCTTCCCCACGGAACTGGTCATAGACTTCATAAGTCTCGTCCGGGACCTGGTGGCGGTGGAAGAACTGCATTGCGATCGCGTCGGAGTTGTCCACCATGATCTGATCACCGGGCTGAAGATCCTTGAAGGGGTTCGTGTTGGCAGCGCCGCCGTTCTCCGGGTGAAGTTCCAGAAGGGTTCCGTTGATCTCTTTGATATTGATCTCGGCTCCCTTGCAGGCTCCGGACAGGACTCTCAGGCGGCTGTGGAACGTATAGGCTCCTTCCGGGATCGTATCTTCCATCCGGATCTTCGGAAGCGGCTCGCCGCCCAGCATGGTATTGATCCAGCTGTTATCGACGCTGGTAAACGCGTCATCGGAATTTTCCGGTTTCTTATCATACAGGACTTCCCTGACAGTGGTCACAAACTGCAGCCTGTCACGGACGGCATCACTGGAAGGATCAGCGCCTTCGTAACCTTCTTTCTCCCAGAAATCCCTGAAATAGGAAGGAAACATCATGTAAACCGTAGGCACCAGGACCATCAGGGCCCCGTCGCCCATGAACGGATGACAGAACCAGGCCCGTTCGGGGAATCCCATGGCAGTCGCCTCGCGAAGCGCCGCTTTCTGCACATCGTCCAGGCCTTCGTAGATATTGCCGGATCCGCCTGGTTCCATCGCAGCTGTGACCTTTTTCAGACCTTCCTCGCCAAGGACACGGACTGCGTGCATCCGGGACGCGAAGACATTCGGCGCCGCCATGGGATTGGCCATGACATAAGGAACCGCGCCGTCCCAGACTCCTTCGGTCGCCTCCATGGCGCCCATGGTCTTAAAGGATCCTCCGCTGCCGCCGAAAATGTAGCCGTAGGGACGTTCGTTTGTATGATACAGCTCTTTGGCGATCTGACGGCTGTATTCTGCCGCGGCGGAACTGGCTTTATACAGGCGGGAAGGATCTCCTCCCATCATAAATCCGCCCTGATTGGATACGACATAGTAGGCGCCGTGTGTCAGGCAGAAGGATATCTTGTCGTCCTCACCGGTCAGATGCTCGGATTCATGCTCGTCTTCCGGCGCCGGGGAAACATACTGGAAAAAGCGTCCTTCATAGGCTTCCTTTTCCGGGTAGTAGATGCAGAACCGTACTTCGTTCGCGCCGTTTATATCCGTCCCTCTGAATCCGCCGTGGATATAGGTGTGCGGATAAGGTTTTTCGCGGAATTCTTTTACGTCGACATAAGGATGGTTGAAATACGGATCATTCGCGGGATGATACAGGTTCGCCATTTCTCAGTCCTCCATCTTTTCTTCTTCCAGCGAAGCTTCGACTGCAGCTTTCACGCGGTTTTCTTCGTTGGCCTTGCGGATCTCTGGCATATGTTTGTCAAGCTTGTACAGGTGTAACGCCAGGTAGACCAGCAGGTAAAGAGCCGCGGGGATCAGGGAATAGAGCAGTCTGACCATGTTCAGGGCAGAAGCTGACTGGACCGCGGCGGTCTCGCTATATCCGGCTAAGCCAAGCAGGATACCCAGAAGGCCTGAACCCAGTCCCGCACCGAGTTTCTGCGCGAAACCGTTGATCGCGCCGAGGGAGCCCTCGAGACGATACAGTCCCTTGTATTCATTGTACTCCGCGCAGTCGATGATCATCAGTCCGGTCAGCATGGAGATCGGGATCGCGCCGCCGCCGAAGAGTACCGCGGCCACCGCGAGCAGCGGGAAGTTACTGCCGGCGAAGAAGTTGATGACATAGCCGGCGATCGTGCACACGATGCCTACCCGCATGATCTTCACGACGGTCGTCCTTTTCAGGATAGTCGGGATGACCAGCATCAGCGGGATCGCGATCATCTGGACGGCCGACAGCGCGCCCATCAGGCCGATATTGCCTACGATATCCGTGAAGTAGAAGGTGTTGACGCCCATGTTGGTGATCAGGTTCATCGTGAAAGTCGCGAGCGCGATGATATAGATATAAGGATTCTTTTTCAGGACTGTGAACACATCCTTCATGGAAAGCTGTGCTGTCGACTTCTGGTCTACATTGTTCGTTTCCTTTACCACGAAGAACCTCAGCAGGCCGATCAGGGTCATGGGGACCGCGAAGATCAGGACCAGAAGGATCCAGCCGGGTTGAGAAGTCGCCATCACACCGACCAGGATCGGGAAAACGATATTGAAGATCACGACCACGATCATGGGCACCAGGCCGCCATAGGTCGAAAGCGCTACATAGTTCTTCGGATCAGAGAAGGAGCGGACCATGTATACGGTCTGGTTGGCATTCAGGAAAGTCATGAAGACCGAGTTGGAGAAAGCGTACATGATGAACAGCCAGACGCATTTGAGCGCGGTGCTCCAGCCTGCCGGACACAGGAAAAGCGCCAGGGTCGTGATCCACAGACCGATCACGCACAGTTCATACGGACGTCCGCGGCCGATCTTCGTGTTGGTCTTATCGACGATATAACCGGCAAAGATATCGGTAATGCCGTCCAGGAACTTGCTGGCCAGCAGCAGGGTACCGACTGTCGCTGCCGGGATCCCGAGGATCTTGATCCCGAAAATGGACAGATAGCCCATCACCATCAGCGCGACGCCGGTCGATCCGCCTCGCAGGGACCAGGCCATCAGCTTGCCAAAGGTCAGTTCTTTTTTCTTTTCGGTGGGGTTGGTCGTTTGAGTCATCTCGGACATGGTGGTTTCTCCTTCCAGGTATTCAGTTTTGGTCACGAAGCTATTTTCTGAATCCTATTATACGGTTTTCCTGTCCGAAGAATTGTAATATATTTCTGTTTATGGTAATATATTTATATCAATTTGACGTTTCATCTCCAAAGGAGGCAGGTTATGGAACTTCCCGTTCTCATGCGGCAGTTCGCCGCGGCTTCCGGTCTATCTGTCGTGATCGCCAAAGACAGCCGGATCTTCGCTGTCATGAAGAATTATCAGGACGACCACGGCCTTTGCCAGGCGCTTCTTTCCTCGCTTCCGAAGTCTCTTCCACACGCCTGGACCTTTGTTACGCCGGAAGGCGTCCTGGGCGGCGGGATCGATGTGCCTGCCCATGACCGCACGTTGATCCTGATGCCGCTCTTCGCTTTTGAATGCACTCTGCAGACTGCCAGGCGCCTGGTGCACCGGCTTTCTCTTCCGGATAGCGCCGCTTCCGGTCTCCAGCGGGAGATGAACCTGTCTTCTCCCTGTGATATGAAGAAGCTGCAGAACTATCTTCGTTTCCTGAACCATTTATTGAATGACCAAGTGGAATGTGAGATCCAAACGCTGGATTTTCACTGGGCACCTGCGTTCCGCAGTCATTATGCCCCGTCCGCTCCCGTCATCCGGGATGAGGGTGAAGATCTGGAAGGCGAGATCGTCCGGTTGATCCGGGGCGGAAAAGAAAAGGAACTGGTCCGGTATTTTAACGAAAAACTGTTCCTCTACGATTCCCCGGTCAGGCTCGATAACCTGCGCCAGGAGCAGCGTTATCTCTTTGGCGCAAATATGTATATGTCCAGGATCGCTGTCCAGGAAGGCGTCAGTCTGGATCTTGTCAATCAGCTCGCGGATATGTATGGCGAGCGGATCGAAGCGGTCTTTTCCCGCGAAGATTTCAATCACATCTTCCTGGAATTCTCCCTGCGCTATACGCGGCTGATCGCCGAGCTGCGGAAAGATGCCTCCTCTTCCCCGCTGGTCACGCGGCTCGGCCGTTATGTCCAGGCCCATCTGTATGAACCGGTCTCTCTCGCGACAGCCGCGGAGGATCTGGGATACAGCAAGTCCTATCTCTGCACGGAATTCAAAAAGGCCACCGGGGAAACGGTGACCCATTATATACAGAAAAGCAAGATCCGGGAAGCTTCGCTGCTTCTTTCCGAACACCGCATGCAGGTCACGGAAGTCTCGGAGGCGCTCGGCTTCTCGGATCCGGGATATTTCATCAAAGTGTACAGGAAGTTCACCGGTCATACGCCGGGTCACCTGCCTGTTTCAGTGGTCCTTGATCAGGACCAGTACCAGCACGCTGATCAGCATGACTAAAACGACAGCGGAAATGACGATCGCGAGGGTGATCCCGTTTCCGGATCCAGGCTCTGTGATCTGTGACGATTCTTCCTCATCGGAAGACTCGGCCGTGGAAGACTCGTCCGTGACCGTAGACCCTTTCTGTTCATAGATCACCAGATCCTCCGGTGGATTTTCGGGATCATAGAGATCGGACATCAGGATCCAGAGGGCTTCCGTATGATATTCACCCATTACACGATCATCCAGCCAGAAGCCCCAGTCGGAACCATTCGGAACATGATAAATAAACTTGATGAACACCTCTTCCCCGTTGGGGATTTCCAGAAGGGTCTTGCTAAGACGGCTCGCGTCCTCCCGCACCTTCGTTTCACCACCCTTCGTGTTGACGGTATAGTAGGTGTTAACGGTCTCACAGTCTTCATGATGGGTATAAAAAAACTCTTCCCAGTATTCCTCGATCTCGATCACGTCCGCCTTTGCCATGCCGGCGAAGAGACACACGCAAAGCACCAGGATCAGCAGAAGAACAGAAATTTGTTTTTTCATAGGAACCTCCCTTGATTATCTGAATGTCCGGATCATCAGTCCGATACTCCAGGAGATCACATTCGCGGTGACAGAGAGTAAACCGGGATGACGGATCGTCCATTTTTCTTTTTTGGCGAAGCCGCAATAGATCAGGGCTTCGACGAGGATAACGATACATTCGATCGGCAGTTGAATAACGAGCGAAGATATGCCGGGGAAAAGCCTCACAAGCTGCCACGCCAGGAGAACGGCCGGCGGGTTGGTCAGGGTATTGACCAGCCAGACCACGATCAGTCCCGGCATCCGGACCTTCCAGAAAAGAGCGACCACGGTCTCAATAATAAGCGTCAAAACCAGAGAAACCAGAAACATGCGAAGAATGATCATGTCATCTCTCTCCTCTGGCAGACAAGGACCAAAAGTGAAATGACACTCGCGAAGACGCCCAGCCATTTTCCGGTGACCGGCAGATTCAAATGAAGCTGAACGGGCAGATAACCGAGAAACAGACCGACTGTCAGAAAGCCGAACATCGTCCCGGGCCTCCTGCGGAAACGATCCACCAGCATCTGCAGGGTGACCGGCATGGTCATATTGAACAGAAGGAGCGCCATAAGTCCTGCCGCCAGGTTTTCCGAGAACGCGTAACAAAGTGCCGCGCCGGCAAGGCTGTAGATGACCGTTTTCTGTCTTCCCAGCGAAGCGGCGAATATACCGCCCAGGATCTTCCCTAAAACGACAGCCGTCACAGCCAGCAAACTCATCCATACAGTATTCTTCCAGGCAAATCCGACCGCCAGTCCGGTAAGCGAGCGAAGGATCACGACCAGAAAACAGCCGGTAAGCAGCAGGGCCGCGTAGAAGGAAGCGCCATCGCCGGCTGCGAGAGGTTTCTCTTCGCCGTCCGGCTGATCCCACCCGGAACCATGTTCCGGCGCGGTTTCTTCCTGTCTGTCCGGCGTGGTCGGATGAAAGATCAGACGGTATAGGAGAAACAGCGGGATCAAAATCAGGATGAGGCTGATCCCGAATACCGGATGCCAGGATATACTTCCCGTTCCGATCAGCCGGCCCAGAAAGATCCCCATGGCGCCTGGAGCGACAAAAATCCCCAGCTGCCGTCCTCGTGTCTGTTTGCGGCGGTCTTCCCTGATGGTCTCTACACCGCCGCCCACATGGAAGAGCGCGTTGCCGATCCCCAGAAGGACCGGTGAAACAAACGCGCCAGTCAGTGTCAGCACAGCGCCGGCCGCCGCGAAAACAAACGGGAAAGCTTTTTTGCTGTCTTTTCCTGCCAGGACGTCAAGGATCGCCCCAAACGGCATCTGCAAAACAAACGCGCAGAAATTATAGACAAGAAAGTTCAGGAGAACATTTCCTTCTGAAGCAAACCGGCTGAACAGGGCGGCCGCGCAGATGCCGTCGATCATAAAGTGAAGAAAGGAATAAATCGCGGTGATCATGACCAGCCCATAAAGCGAAGGAAGCCTTCCCTGTAGCCTTCCATGAACCGGAAGACCGAAGGAGCGAATTCTTCCTCGTCCCGCATGCGTTCGAACTCCTCGCGGGTCAGCCAGCGGGCGTCCATGACTTCCCCGTCGGAGAAATACAGTTCCGTCAGGTCCACTTCCATCTGAACACCGTAGTTCTTCCCGATCCCGTGCGCTTCCCGCGTGGCTTCGCCGAGATAAGTGATCTGATCGGCGGTGACATCGATACCCGTTTCTTCCTTGAGTTCACGGATGACCGCCTCGACCGGTGTTTCGCCGGCCATGACATGTCCGCCGGTGTTTTCCCACTTGCCCGGCATAAACCGTTTGTTAAGGCTCCGGCGCGTCGCAAAGATCAGTCCCGCGGCATTGCGGATCCAGATACCGACCGACATGACGTATTCGCCGTCGCCCAGCGGGGTGTCCTTCGGCACGATCCGGCCGGTCTTCCTTTCCTGCGCGTCATAAACATCTGCGTATTCCATCTGAATTTCCTCATATCAAAAACGACCGGAGAGTCTGGTGAACTCCCCGGTCGCCTTACTCAGTCTGTTTAGATCAGATCGTATTCGCGTCGCTCATCAGATCGTTCATCAGACGTTCTCTGACTTCGCTGACGGTGGTTTCGCGAACTTTCTGGCGCAGCGGCAGAACGCTTCTCGGAGAGACGGAAAGCTCATCCAGTCCGATGGACAGGAAGGTCTCGGTCAGCTCCAGATCCGCGCCGAGCTCGCCGCAGATGCCGACCCACGCGCCATGCTTGTGCGCGTTCTCGGTCACGAGTTTGATCAGGCGGAGCACCGCCGGATGATGCGCGTTGAAGAAACGGCCAAGGTCATTGTTCTGACGGTCGCAGGCCAGGGTATACTGGGTCAGGTCGTTGGTACCGATCGAGAAGAAGTCAACGATCTGCGCCAGACGGTCGGAGATCACCGCCGCCGCGGGCGTTTCGATCATGATACCGATCTCCACGTCATCGGAGTAAGCGATGCCTTCCGCATCCAGTTCCGCACGGACCTGGTCGCACATTTTCTTCGCTTCCTTGACTTCCCAGACGGAAGTGACCATCGGGAACATGATGCCCAGTTTACCAAAGGCGGAGGCGCGGAACAGCGCGCGAAGCTGCGTCCGGAAGATCTCCGGCCGGTTCAGGCAGATACGAAGCGCGCGGTTGCCGAGCGCCGGGTTCTCTTCCTTGGGCATGTCGAAATACGCGATCTGCTTGTCGGCGCCGATATCCAGCGTACGGATAACGACTTCCTTGCCGTTCAGATCGGAAAGGACTTTCTTGTAAGCTTCGAACTGATAATCCTCAGTGGGATAATCATCGCAGTTCAGATACAGGAACTCGCTGCGGAACAGGCCTACGCCGCCGCCGTCGTTCTCCAGCACAGCCGCGACGTCGGACGGATCGCCGATATTGCAGAAGATCTTGATCTTCTGACCGTCTTTGGTCTCGTTCGGCTGGCCTTTGAGCTGGTTCAGGAGCGCCAGTCTCTTCAGCTGTTCTTCCCGTTTCTTCATCAGATGGACGCGGGTATCCTCATCGGGATCCACCGCGACGATACCGGTACCGCCGTCGATGATGACTTCACGGCCTTCGTACTCTTCCTTCAGCTGGTCGCCCACGCCGATGATCGCCGGGATGCCCATGGTACGGGCCAGGATCGCGGTATGGGAGGAGCCGGAACCGCCAGAGGTCACAAAGCCGAGGATCTTGGATTTATCCAGCTGGACCGTCTCGGAAGGCGCCAGGTCATCCGATGCCAGAACGACCGGCACGTCGGAATCGATGCCGCCCTGTACAACGCCCAGAAGGATCCCCACGATACGGCCGGAAACGTCTTTTACGTCGGCCGCGCGGGCTTTCATATATTCATCGTCCATCGTCGCGAACATATCGGCGAACTGCGCGCCGACGTCGGTGACGACCGCTTCCGCGTTCTGCCCTTCGTCCATGATCAGGCCCTGGATGGTCTCTTCGTAATCGAGATCTTCCGCCATCATCTGATGGGTCTCAAAGAGCATCGCGGCTTCATCGCCGGCTTCGACTCTGGCTTTCTCAGCCAGTTCGCCGAGCTGTTCGATGGCTTTTGCCTGGGCGTCTTTGAATCTCTGCCACTCCGCGTCGCGGTCTTCGACCGTGAAACGGGTGATCGTGCCTTTCGCTCTTCTGTAAAAATACAGCGGGCCGGCGGCGACGCCGGTAGAGACGCCTTTACCTTGAATCGTAATCATATTCTTATTCCTCTCAAAAAGTATCTATCGTTGGAAAGAAACGGCTGCCGTATCGGGCAGCCGTTTCCGGATTTCGATCAGAAGTGCTCCTTGAAGAATTTCTCCAGCGTAGCAGCCGCAGCGGCTTCGTCTCCGCCTTCTACCGTAACTTTAACGGTATCGCCCTGTTTGATGCCAAGCTGCATAACAGCCATCAGTCTCAGCGCGTTCGCGGATTTCTCGCCTTTTGCGATCGTAACGGTCGTGCCGATCAGGTTCTTGATCTCTTTGACCATAATGCCTGCGGGACGAGCATGGATACCAACCGGATCCGTAATGACATACTCGAATGATTTCATTGAAAATTCCTCCTTATGATAAATGAGATTGAAATAGCGGCAGGATTACTCTTTCAGTCCGAATTCCAGACCTTCCAGGTCGTCGGCGTTGGTCAGGATGACCGCGACCGTATTGCTGTGTCCAGCAGCTTTGATCTTGTCAGAACTGAAGGACAGCAGTTTCTGGCCGGCCTTGACTTCGTCGCCGTCTTTGACGAAGGTCTCGAAGCCTTCTCCGTTCATGCCGACGGTGTCGATACCGACATGGATCAGCATTTCCATACCGTTTCCTTCCAGCGTGACCGCGTGTTTGGTGTCGAAGACCATGGTCACGGTGCCGTCGAAGGGTGCGACGACGATATCCTCGCTGGGTTCGACGCCGATGCCCTGGCCCAGGATACCGGCGGCAAAGGTGTCGTCCGGAATATCTTCCATGGCGATGACTTTACCGGGAACGGGCTGCAGGACTTCACCACCCGCGTAACGGATGACGGATGCGCCGGGTTTCAGTTCTTCAGTGGCGGCCTCGGGAGCGGGAGCTTCCGCTTTCTTCTTGCTTTCTTCATCCTCTTTCCAGATGAACCAGGTCAGGCCGAACGCGATACCAGCCGCGATCAGAAGCTCGACCAGATACAGCGGAACATTGTTGACAGCGGGGATCGCCGGGATACCGGTAACACCGTAAACCGGAGCGCCCAGTTTGAACAGCGCGCCGAACAGAGCACCGACAGCACCGCCGGCCATACCGCAGAGGAACGGTTTCATGAAGCGGAAGTTGATACCGAAGATCGCGGGCTCCGTGATACCCAGAGAAGCGGACAGGGAAGAAGGAAGCGCCACGGATTTGGTCTTCTGGTTGTGGACTTTCAGCGCGACAGCCAAGCAGGCGCCGAACTGAGCGAAGTTCGCGGCGGAAGCGATGGGCATCCAGGTGTTGAGTCCTGTCTGCGCGATCATGCCGGCTTCGATGACGTTGTACATGTGGTGCAGACCCATGACGACCGTCCAGGGGTAGATCGCGCCCATGACCAGAGATCCCAGCAGGGAACCGGCCAGCCATTTCGCTCCGGCCAGCACCCAGTTCTCCAGCACGGAGAAGATGGGGCCGATGATAGTGAAGGTAACGAACGCGGTGATAAGAACGGTGCACAGAGGTGTGACGAACAGGTCGATCATCTCCGGCACCACCTTATGCAGCCATTTTTCAATGGTCGACATCAGGAGTACCGCCAGTATGACCGGTATGACGTGGCCCTGATAACCCACCTGCTGGACGTTGAAGAAGAACAGGTGCCACGTGGGTATTTCGCCTGCGGCGTAGTTACCTACTGTCCAGGCATTGATCAGCGCGGGATGGACCATCATCAGACCGATGACAGCGCCGAGGAAGATATTGCCGCCGAAGACACGGGCAGCGGAAACGGCTACCAGAACAGGCAGCAGCGCGAACGCGGTGTTCGCGACGAGGTCGAGGAAGCTGTACCAGTCACTCTGGCCGAACGCAGGAGCGAACTTGGGAATGGCCTCGACGAGACCCATCATAAGACCGGACGCAACGATCGCGGGCAGGATCGGTACGAATACGTCGCCGGGGGTCTTCAGGATCTTTTTCCAGAGCGGCATACGGGATGCGGCAGCTGCTTTGACGTCTGCCTTGGAAGCGGCAGACAGACCGGTAACAGCAAGGAATTCATCATAGACCTTGTTGACGGTACCGGTACCGATGATCAGCTGAAGCTGACCGTTGGAATCGAACAGGCCTTTAACGCCATCTACTTCTTCGAGTGCCTTGATATCCAGCTTGCTGTTGTCAGCAATGACCAGGCGCAGACGAGTGGCGCAGTGGGCGGCGCTGATGATGTTCTCTTTTCCACCAAGATGGGAATAGATCTCCTCAGCACACTTGCGATAATCGAGTGCCATAATAAACTCTCCTTGTGAGTATTTTTGCGATCGTAGATGCGATCACAGAGTCGTAAAACTATCATACCTTACTTTCATGACAGTGTAAACGAATTTTCACTGTCAAAAGAGCCAAAAATCAGGATGGGATTTTGTCGTTTTCGACCAATCCCAGCGCGAGGAAAGCCTTCTCCAGTCCATCCTCTTCCACCGCCGGCGCGACCATGTCCGCCATCGCCTTCAATGTGGGCGATCCGTTGTCCATGACCACGCTGTAACCGACGGTCTCGATCATTTCCTTATCGTTCATGCTGTCGCCGAATCCGATCGTATCTTCGATCGCGATCCCGAGCTTCTCCGCCATGCATCTGACACCGGTCCCCTTATCAAACTGACGGTTGATCAGCTCTCCGTTCAGGCAGTTATGCGCCGCGACATCCTGGACGACGAAGTTGAAATCCTTCTCCAGCGCGTCCCTGGCCGGCTGCAGCTGTTCCGCCCGGGTGCACATGAAGACCACTTTATAGATCGGCCGGCCGTCATACCGGCTCATGGGCTGGATGTTCAGGTCCTCCGCGAGCGCTTTTCTCCAGCGGATCAGCTCCGAATTGCCCTCTCCCGCGTTCGCCAGGAAATCACCCAGATCCTCGTCGCCGTAGGTCGCGTCTTTCGCCTCGATCGTACGGAACACGCCCTGTTCCTTCAGAAGCTTCATGGCCACGTCCCGCTGATCATCGGTCATCGGGCAGTCATACAGGATCTCATCGTGCAGGACCACGAGTCCGCCGGCACTCGCGACCGCCCCGTCAAAGCCAAGCGCCAGGACCGGCGCCAGCATATCCAGGTTGCGGCCGGTACAGAGGACGACCACATGTCCGGCTGTCTGTGCCTCCCGGATCACGCGCATGGCGCTTGCGGGGGGAATGTTGCTGCCGGCCGGGGTCAGGGTCCCGTCGATGTCCAGAAAAAGTAATTTTCTATTCATTTCAGCCTCCTTCAGAATTCGCAGATCAGCCAGTAGAAGCCGCCGGGCGGCAGGATCATATCGTACTTGTTGACGTCCTCACCGGTCAGAACGTCCTTGAACTCACCCAGCTCATCCACGCCGAACCTCTTTGGCTCCGAGGCGAAATTGAACACGCCGATCAGCTTTTCACCCTGATAGTACCGGCCGATGCCAAGCACCGCGTCGTCGCGTGTTTCCACGATCCAGGTGTCCGCGAGCCCGGAGAAGACTCTGTGCTCGGCTCTGATCTTTTCGATCTCCCGAAGCGCCTGAAACACCCGGCCTTCCGGCTTGGAAACGTCGTGCCGAAGCTCCGCCGCCTTCCAGTTCATGTCCCCACGGTGCAGATACCGCGAATCCGCGGCCTTCAGCGGGTTCTTGTGATAGGAATAATCGTTCTCCTGCGCGATCTCGTCGCCGGAGTACAGTACCGGTACGCCCGAGAGCGTGAACATATACGCGTGGAGCATGATATCTTCGCGCAGCGCCCAGTCGAGCTTCACATCGTCCATCTCGTAGCGGGCCGCCTCTACACCGACCAGCGAAGCCGTCGTACCGCAGAGCCTTGCGTCGCCCAGTCTGGGGTCGTCGTTGTAGAGCTCGCCTCTCGAGGGCGATCCGGGCCATTTGCCCGTCAGATAATCATTCAGGTATTTCTTGTGCGGTATCTGATACATCCCGAAATTCTCGAGATAGTCATAGTCCAGTCCCCAGCCGATATCGTCATGGCACCTGAGATAGTTCAGGAACGTATACTCCTTCGGCAGTACAAAGACCTGCCCGAGCTGATGTTTCAGAAGCTGGACATTCTTTGTCGCGACCGTGTTCCAGGTACTGGCCATGGTGGTCACGTTATAAAGCAGGTGGCATTCCGGTTTATCGACCGTACCGAAGTATGGAACGACCTTGCTGGGCTCCATCACGACCTCGCCGAGCAGCAGCGCGGACGGGCAGACGATCTCGCAGGCCATTCGCATCAACCGGACGAGCGTGTGCACCTTGGGAAGGTTCCGGCAGTTCGTACCGAGCTCTTTCCAGATATAAGGCACCGCGTCCAGACGGATGATATCGATCCCCTGGTTGCAGAGGAAGAGCATGTTTTCGGTCATGTCGTTGAAGACGACCGGGTTCGCGTAGTTCAGATCCCACTGATAGGGGTAGAAGGTCGTCATGACCACCTTGCCCGCCTGCTCGCACCAGCTGAAGTTGCCCGGCGCGGTCGTGGGGAAGACCTGCGGGACCGTTTTCTCATACTGATTCGGGATATCCCAGTTGTCATAGAAGAAATAGCGGTCCTGATACTCTTTCTCGCCGGCGCGGGCTCTTTTGGCCCATTCGTGATCCTCGCTGGTATGATTCATGACGAAGTCCAGGCACATGGCAATCCCGCGGTCGTGACAGTCCGCGGCCAGTGCCGCCAGATCTTCCATCGTGCCGAGTTCCGGCTGGACCTTGCGGAAATCCGAAACCGCATAACCGCCGTCCGATCTGCCCTCCGGGCTTTCCAGAAGCGGCATCAGATGCAGGTAATTCACGTTCGCTTCCGTCAGGTAGTCCAGCTTCTCGCGGACGCCTCTCAGATTGCCGGCAAAAGCGTTCACGTACATCAGCATACCGACCAGATCATGGCCTTTGTACCAGTCGGGATCCTTCTCTCTTTTCCGGTCGATCTTTTTCAGCGCTTCGCCTCTTCCTTCCCACATGCGGTAAAGCATGGAGACAAAATAATCATACGCCTTTTCGTCCGCCTGATAAAGCTCCAGATACAGCCATCTGAGCTCTTCTTCGTGCCGAAGGTATCGATCCAGAAATTCTTTCTTAAATTGTGTGTCCATCAGGGTCCTCCTTTAGGGCATTGCATAATAAACGAAGTTCTTAAAATCATTATAATGCCCTTTATCAGATAAAATCAAGCATCATTTTCTGGTGGACGAAGAACGCGAAGAACCCAGGACGAAGTTTTTGTTCCTCCGCAGATGAGGCTGCGCCTCATAAGTCGGAACAAAAACTGCCCTGGGTTCTTTACGCTTTCGCGAGAAATAATTAACCTATTTATCTGTGATTCTTGTATCTCGATTTCTTTGTTAACGGAATATATGCCGTTTGGACTTTATCTTCCATCGGTAGGGCGTCGATCGTCCAGCTGGTCTCCTCATCATTCAGGTTTCGGCCCAGTGTGCCGCCCATCGCTGACGGGGGTTGGTCGTCGTTCAGTGTGGCGGTCGGGACTGCGGAGGATTCCAGCGGTACGATGTCGGAAGACTCCTCCGGCGCTTTGTGCAGGTGCTTCTGACACTCGCCGCACCATTCCGGTTCGTAGGACGCGATATCATCGACGAGCGGTGTGGAGAAGTTCGTATCGCCCATCATGCTCTTATAGGCATCGGATCCGACGATCCAGTCTGCGTATTTATACGGATAGGCGGCATACTTGAAATCGCTGATCCTTGTCAGACCGCTGGCCGAGATGTCGCTGATCTCATCCTCTGTTCTTGTCAGGAAGACTTTGGTTTCTGTCGTCGGACAGTACTTGGTCGCGATGCGGCCTGTCTCCGAACAGACGGAAAGCTGGATGTGGTTCGGGCAGACGCGGGTGGGAATATCTTCCACGTGGATCCAGTCATAGGTGATCCGGCTGCCGCGAGGATCCTGGCTGCAGTACGGACCTGCCAGCAGACCGGAATCACGGCACAGGCTGACCTCAGTGATGCCCTCCGGGGGCTCGCCGAAGTCGTCGATCTTCGGAAGGCCTTCATGGATCCTGCTCATGACGGCGGCCCAGAGTTCTTTGTGGCCGTTCCAGTAGATCCATTCATCGCCGTAGTCGTCGTAGGTACTGACAGAGCCGTCCGGGTTCAGACTGGTCGTTCCCAGTGATTCATAGTAGATCTCCGGATAGGCTACATAGTCGAAACCGGCCTGGATACAGCAGGTATAGTACGGGGTGTAACCCACGAACGCGTAGTCGTTCGAGTCATCGGTCGTACCGGACTTGCCGGCGATCGCCATTTCTTCATCGAAGTTACAGACCGGGGAAGTACCATAGTACTTGACCACGTCCTTCAGCATGTCGGTCAGCATCCACGCGGTCGTTTCACGGATGACCCGGTGGGTCTCCTGCTTCTTCTCATAGAAGAGATTGCCTTCCGCATCCTCGATCTTTGAGTACAGGGTCGGATGGATATAGACGCCGCCGTTCGCGATGGCCGCATAGGCCGCACACAGTTCCACGTTCTTGACGGAACCGGACCCAAGGCAGAGCGACGGGACCATGTCGGTCAGTCCGTCTTCATCGGCCTCTCTGCGGAGAGTCGTGATGCCGTAGCGTTCGCAGTATTCGAAGTTCGTTTCGATGCCCACTGCCCGCATGAACCGGGCCGCGACCACGTTTTCCGAGTTGTAGATACCGATACGGGCCGTATCCTTTCCGTGGAAGGATCCGTAGTAGTTGTTCGGCGACCAGTCGCCCCACTGCAGCGGTGCGTCGTCCATGGAACTTCCGCATCCGAATCCGCCGACATCCAGTGCCGCGGAATAGGAGGCCAGGATCTTGAAGGTCGATCCGGGCTGCCTGGTGGAATCCATCGCGCGGTTCAGCGCCAGGTTCGTGGTCTTCTTACCGCGTCCGCCTGCCATACCTACGATATAGCCGGTATGCTGATCGATGACGGTCAAACTGTACTGCGGTTCCGGAGTCAGCGTGATCGATTCCATATAGTGGACATTCTTTTCCATGTCCGCCGTCACGTACTGCGCCTTGAATTCCTCCGCCGCCAGCAGTGCGTCTTCCTGCGTATAGAAAAGTCCGTAGGTGCCATAGTTGTCCGTGATGTTCGGATCTTTCTCGTCAAACAGGGTCAGATCGTACATCAGTTCATAATAGGTGTTGTCCTGGAAGTTGCTCTCATCGGCATAGACTTCGTCGATCGCCGCCTGGACGTCCGGTTTCTGGGTGATATAGATCTTCAGGCCTCCGTAGTACAGGAGGTTATGCGCGTCCAGCTCGGAATAGCCGAGATCGTTCTGCAGGTCTTCCATGACCTGCTGGATCGTGCTGTCCACGAAGTAGCTGTAGACGTCGTCATCGGACGCTTCATACTGATTGTTGTATTCACGGATCCGGGTAAAGACCGGATCGGCTTTGGCTATATCATATTCCGCCTGGGTGATGAACTCCATCTCCAGCATGGCGTCCAGTACCTGGATCTGACGTTCCCGGCTGTGCCCTTTATAGTTGACGATCGGATCATAGGCGGAAGGCGCGTTGAAAAGGCCGGCCAGAAGCGCGCACTCCGACAGTGTCAGGTCTTTGCAGTGCTTCCCGAAGTAACGCTGCGACGCGGCTTCGACGCCATAGCAGGCGTTGCCGAGGAAGTTGTAATTGAGGTACGCTTCCAGGATCAGGTCTTTGGTCGCGTCCTTGCCGTATTCCTTGCTCATCTGGTCTTCGAACTGCAGGGCCAGATACCATTCCTGGAACTTACGTTTCCAGTTCTGATCGGAGGTCAGGACCAGTTTCTTGATCATCTGCTGGGTGATCGTGGAACCGCCTTCTGCGGTACCGCCGGCACGAAGGTTCGCGACGCCCGCACGGATGATACCTTCGAGGTCGATGCCGCTGTGGCTGTAGAACCGGCGGTCCTCGATGGCTACGACCGCGTCTTTCAGGTACTTCGGCATCTCCGTGATCGGGACGGAAGTTCGCTGCTCGGCGGTCTGGATATCCGTAACTTTTTCGCCCGTATCCAGATAGTAGATCGCGGATGTCTGACGGTTGATGGCCAGCGAGTTAAGGTCCACTTTCGGCGCGCCGTCCAGCATACCCAGGAAGGCGCCGAAGCCCACGCCGATCCCCACACACATGACGGCGAGCACGCCAATACAGGCGATCCTCACGATCCACAGGACCACCTTCCGGTAAAGTTTATCATTATATCCGCCTCTCGTAAGGCGTTTATTAATATTGTTCTGTCTGCTGAAATCCATAGCTCATCCTCTTGTATATCTATCTGTTTTTCCGCGGCCGACTCTTCCTCTGACGACCGCTGATGGTCATAGATACATAACATTATATCAAATAGACGACGCAAGTTCAAGTAAAAAGAAATGGCATGACCCGAAGATCATGCCATTCCAAAAACTGTTTTGTAAATCCCGATGCCGCCTCTTAGCCCTTGACCGCGCCGGCGGTAACGCCTTCGACGTAGTACTGCTGCAGGAACATGAACAGCGTGACGATGGGGATCGCCACGATCACGCAGCCTGCGGCGAACTGGGTAAAGAGGTTCGTGTCGGGATGCGTACCGAACAGCATCGAGTAAAGGCCTACGGAAACCGTCCAGTACTGCGCGTTATCCGCGCCGATGATGACCTTGGCGAAGATGAAGTCCATCCACGGGCCGGTGAAGCTCATCAGCGCCTGATAGATGATGATGGGCTTGGCCAGGGGAAGGATGATCCGGCGGAAGATCCGGAAGTTAGTGCAGCCGTCCAGCTTGGCCGACTCCACCAGGGCGTTGGGGATCACGTCGAAGAAGCCCTTGGCGATCTGGAAGCCCAGACCAGCGCCGGCGCTGTATGCCAGGATCAGGCCGATCACGGAATACTGGGGGTGACTGGGGTTGCCGGTCAGACCCACGGACTTCAGCAG
>JAFZQZ010000053.1 GCA_017620135.1 Bacillota bacterium | reverse complement strand
GATATCTCTGAAATGAAAGACTATGATGACGACGAACTGGTCATCATTACGACAGGTTCCCAGGGTGAGCCTATGGCAGCGCTTTCACGAATGGCTTCCGGAGAGCATAAAGCGATCGAGATCAAGGAAGGGGACACGGTCATCTTTTCCAGCCGTCCCGTTCCCGGCAATGAGAAGACGGTTACCAATGTCATCAACGAACTGATGATGCGCGGTGCCAAAGTCATCTATCAGGATGCGCACGTATCCGGACATGCCAGTCAGGAAGAGCTGAAGCTCATATATTCGCTGGTCAAGCCCAAGTACTTTATCCCGGTCCACGGTGAGTTCAAGCATCTGACCGCGCATTCCGGTCTGGTACGTTCCATGGGCCATGACCCCAGGAACATTCTGATCCTGTCCAATGGTATGGTATTGAAGCTGGATTCCTACAGCGCTGTCGTGACTGACAGGATCGATGTCGAACCTGTCCTTGTGGACGGTTTGGGCGTCGGTGACGTAGGAAACGTGGTCTTGAAAGACAGGAAGATCCTGTCACAGGAAGGTCTGATGATCGTCGCGATCGGGATCGGCAAACGAAGCGGCCGGCTCGTATCGGGACCGGAAATCGTCAGCCGAGGTTTTGTCTACGTAAAGGAGTCAGAAGAACTGATCAGCGGATGCCGCGACGTCGTCAGTTCGATCCTGGCGGATTACGGCCTTTTAAGCCAGATGGACTGGGGCAGCATCAAAACCGATATCCGGGACGCGCTCCGAGAATATCTGTGGCGTGAGATCAAGCGAAGCCCCATGGTGCTTCCCGTGATCATGGAAGTCGATGAATAAGTGGAGGAGAGAATATGGCTAAAGTAGGTGCAGTCATAGTTGACGGGTTCAACCGGCTTCTCGCGTTCGTGGCGAGGAATATCAAAAACCTGGTCTTATTCGGTGCTGTCGCGCTTATTCTCGGCGGGATAATGGCCGTAAGCTACAGTGTGACTTATAATTTCATCA
Source organism: Bacillota bacterium (assembly GCA_017620135.1). Lineage (GTDB taxonomy): Bacteria > Bacillota > Clostridia > Lachnospirales > Bianqueaceae > RUG760. The sequence goes on along the minus strand of JAFZQZ010000053.1, from coordinate 9,775 downwards.
AAACCGATGAATTTGATACCTATGATCCGGATGGCGAAGTCATCACCATCAATATCCCTGAAGGATCCACCGCGGAAGAGATCGGTGAACTGCTCAAGGAAAACGGACTTATCGAAAATGTCCTTTTATTCCGAATCAAGGCAAAGCTGATCGGCGCCGAGGACAATTTCCAGTATGGAGTCTATAAGATCGTAAAGGGCATGCCCGCGGAGACGATCATGGAAGTCCTGCAGGAAGGCGGTAAAGCCGAAAGTGTCACGATCACGATCCCTGAAGGCTGGTCCATCCGTCAGATCGCGCAGTATCTGGAAGAGCAGAACATCTGTCTGGCCAGTGAATTTGAGGCTGCCTGCAACAGGACCGATTATGATTTCGATTATTACGGACAGATCAACCGCCGCGGAGACCGTGAATTCCTTCTAGAGGGATATCTGTGGCCGGATACCTATGAGATCATCCCGGAGAACGGCGCGGAGGGCATCGTAAAACGTATGCTCCGTGAATTTGAACGCAAATGGGAAAAACACGTCCTCTGGAAACAGCAGGCAGTGGAAATGGGATTGTCTGTCGATCAGGTCATCGCCATGGCATCCTGTATCGAACGTGAAGCTATGCTGGAAGAAGAAGCTCCTATGGTAGCCCGTGTTTTGTTCAACCGTAATGAGGATGGCCTTCCCTGGGGCCTCAACTGTACGATCCTTTATGCGCTGGGCAAAGAAGGTACCGGCGAAGACTTCGTCAGCTATTCCGATCTGGAAGTCGAATCCCGCTACAATACGTATAAATATTCCGGTTTTCCTGTAGGTGCTATTTGTAATCCGGGTCAGATCGCCATTGAAGCGGTCCTGAACCCGGCAGAAGGAGACTGGCTGTACTTCATCGGATTTGAAGACGGATCCGGAGAACATCTGTTTACGGCTGACTACGCTGAATTCGAAGCAGTCGCGAACGGTACCTACGTCCGCGATTCAGAAGACGATGAAGATTACGAAGAAGATGAAGACTACGATGACGAAGACTGATCCCCGGATGGAGCTGCTGTCTCCGGCGGGTTCCTTCGAATCGCTCAGGACCGCGGTGCTTTATGGAGCAGACGCGGTCTACTTGGGTGGAGAGATGTACGGCCTTCGGGCAAAAGCAAGGAATTTCGAAAAAGAAGAACTGGCCCAGGCGGTCGCTTACGCGCATCAGCATGACGTAAAAGTCTATGTCACCGTCAACATCATCGCGCATAATGAACATCTGACAGGGATCGAGGAGTATCTTATATATTTAAATAGCATCGGTGTCGATGCCCTGATCATGGCGGACGCCGGACTGATCCAGATCGCGAGAACGACTGTCCCGGATATGGAGATCCATCTGTCCACCCAGGCCAGCGCCACTAACTATCAGACGTTCCGGTTCTGGGCATCGCAGGGAGTGAAAAGGATCGTTGCCGCTCGTGAGATCTCACTGGCGGAAATGTCTGAGATCCGGGAAAAGATCCCGGAGGGTCTGACGATCGAAGCTTTTGCTCACGGTGCGATGTGTATTTCCATCTCTGGACGCTGTCTGCTCAGCACCTATCTTTCCAGCCGCGACAGCAACCTGGGCCTTTGCTCCCAGCCATGCCGATGGAGTTACCGGCTGATGGAAGAGACCAGACCCGGAGAGTATTTCCCCATCACCGAAGGCGAAGAAGGCACGTATATTTTTAACAGCAAGGACCTTTGCATGGTCGAATATCTGCCGCAGATGCAGAAAGCCGGGATCGGCAGTATCAAGATCGAAGGCCGGATGAAGACACCGCTTTATGTCGCGATGGTGACAAAAGTCTACAGGGAAGCACTGGATGATCTTGCTACTGATCCGGATCTGTATGAAAGCAAAAAAGAGTATTATAAAGAACAGCTTTCCCTAGTGAGCCACCGGGACTATACTACCGGTTTTTATCTTGGTAAGCCGGGAAGTGAAGATCAGATCTATTCTTCCGCTTCCTATATAAAAGAGATAGATTTCGCGGGGAAAGTCCTGAAAGATGAAGGAGAGAGCCTGCTGATCGAACAGCGCGGCAAATTCTTAAAAGGGGAGGAACTGTTTCTCCTGTTACCGGAAAGTCCGATGATCCCGCTGGTGGTAAGCTACATCCGGGCGGAAGACGGGACCGAGCAGGAAAGCGCGCCGCACGCGCAGCAGAAAGTCCGGATCCCGTGTCCGGAAGGATCGATGATCCCGGAAGGTACTATCCTGGTCCGAAAGATCTAAAAAGCATTAAGAAAATTTACAGAAAGGAGGACGACAAGTGGATAATCTGAAACACGGTCAGTGGCAGACGATCGTTCAGTCCGGTCTTCGCGGCGCAAAAGAACGCAGAAACGAGAAGCGTCAGGCGGAGATGAACCGAGGCGGGGCGGATTACCGCCAGATCCTGGAACAGTATGTCCGTCGATCCGATGAGATCACCAGCGGGTTGGGAGATCTCCTGGTCGATATCGTCCTCCCTGTCTATAACAGTGCCGATCTTCTCAGAAAATGTCTTCGCAGTATTGAGAGAACGAAGATCCGCTACCGGCTCATCCTGATGGACGATGCCAGTACGGACGAGGAGACGGTTCGGATCCTTAGCGAGTATCGGGACACGCATACAAACGTCCGGTTGATCCGGAATGAGCGCAATATCGGCATGATCAAGACCGTCAACCGAGGGCTGGTCATGACCAAAAACCATGTCGTCATCCTCAATGTAGACGTAGAGATGCCGGACGAGTGGCTGGAGCGCCTGATGGCGCCGCTGATAAAGGATCCTACCGTCGCCAGCTGTACGCCGCTCAGCAACCTTGGCATTATTACCGGCTTCCCGAAGAATAACGTCGAAAATACGATTTTTTCGGATCTTTCTGTCGATCAGGTAGACGCCGCTTTCCGCCAGATACGTTCGCTGTACTCCACGATCCCCATGGGTGACGGCTTTTGTATGGCGCTGAACAAACATGTCATCAAAAAGATCGGAATTCTGGATCAGCAGACCTTTGAAAAGAGTTACGGTTCCAGCAGGGAATGGTGTATCCGCGCGGCGCAGGCAGGTTACCGCAATGTCGCGGTAGAAAATCTTTATGTATATCACGGGCATACCGGAGCCTATCGTCCGGAAGAACACCGGCGGATGGATGAGGAGTTTACCAAACGGATTCTCGAAAAACATCCGAATTACAACAAACTTCTCGAGGATTATTTCGCGACCAATGACGCACTGCTGCCGGCACGGGCTTATGTATTCGTCCGACTCTCTGCCGATCTGGGGCAGAAGAAATATCTGATTCTCGGATCCGCGCAGAAATCCAGCTACTATTACCGTTACTGTGTGGAACATCGGGGAAAGACCGATATCTTTCTTTATGTTTCCTATGAGCCGTTTTCTCATCAGTATAAACTGGAATACAGTTATCAGGATCACACGGAAGTTTTGTGGATGCAGGACCTTGGCGGAGTTTTACATTTCTGTGACCTCGTCCGTATCAATGGGATCAACGCTGAAAACCTGCGGGAATACCCCGATCTGTATGAACATCAGGAAGCCCTGATCCGATACGCGGAGCGTTCAGGCTCCCGGCTGGTCGCGATGATCCACGATTATTACTGCATTTGCCCGGGTGTCTTTCTGATGGGAGAAAAAGATGCCTACTGTGAGCTTCCGCTCGTGGAGAAGTGCCAGAAATGTCTGGCACAGATGGATCTTTCATTTGGTATGATGAGGCCGTCTTCGATCATCGAATGGCGGGAAAAATGGCAGAGATTCTTCGATGCATGCCAGGAGATCCGTGTGTTCTCCGAAGATTCATTCCATATCATGAAAAAGACCTATGAGCGACTGGATCAACTGCATATTATCCCGGAAGAGCCTACCGCCCTGCCAAAGATCGTAAGAAGAGTGAAACGGACGGATACGGTCAATATCGGTCTCATGGGAAAAATCGGAAAGCTGGAAGGCAGTGAACTTGTAGCCGATCTGGCTGCCGCCGCGCAGATGGAAGCACTCAAGCTGAAAATCGTCCTGTTTGGTGAAACAGAAGAGAAGATCGCTCCGAAAAAGTTCGTGCAGAGCGGAAACTTCCGTTTTTCACAGCTTCCCAAGATGTGCCTGCATGAGGATATCGACATGTTTCTGAATACAGCGGTGTATCCGGAAGTCTATTCGGATATCATCCGGGTCAGTCAGGATATGGGAGTACCGGTCGCGTCCCTTCCTATCGGCGCTGCGATGCAGCAGGTGAGACGGTATAGTGACGGCCTTTTGCTGTCAAAAAAGGATGCACCAGGTATTCTCGATGAGCTGATGGCATTTGCCAGAGGACAGGGCATCCGGAAGACGACCTACAACAGGAAACTGCTGTTCGTCTATGAAAAAGAAAACTATTTTATGCGTTTCCGGATTGAGCATTTGCGGGAACAGCTTCTCGGATACGGTGTATCGCCGGATCTTTGTATGCTTGGAAAGCTGAAAAACCGGACGCTTCATAAATATGACCAGGTGGTATTCTTTGATTGCACCTGGAATCGAAGAATGAACCGGTTCTATAATTTTGCCGAACGAAACGGGATCGAGATCTGGAGCAGCCTGTCCAAGTTTGATGCTGAGAGCAATCTGATCGACCCGGGCCTTGAAAGAAGCCGCGGCTGTCTTGTCCCTGATGAACCGATGCGCCAGCAGATCATGGAGAAGTACAAGGATCTGACAGTCGTTTTACAGAGAAACGTCATCAGCTATGAAATGCGCACACTGGCGAAAAGGGCCATTGATCTTAGAAAAACGAAGACCGGAGGCCCGATGGTATTCGGATTTGTCAGCGTAGGAAAGAGTTCCTATGAGGATCTTGATTCCATCGCTCCGGATATCCGCAGACTGATGGATGAACGGGGAGATTTCAGGCTGAAACTGATCGGAGATGAACAGATCCCTGAAACGCTGAAGTACTTTGACTCACGCATCGATATAGCTCCGTTTTCATCCTGGCTGGAACTGACCGAACAGCTGACGGAGGTATCCTATCTGCTGATCCCGCATTCAGAACATTTCGATCCACAGTTTCTGCATATGGACAGCCGACCGAATGAGGCAGGCGTGATGGAAGTACCTTGCATATCCGAATTCAGCTACGCGGATATTCAGGTAGAAGATCATAATTGGCATGACGCACTGGCAAACGCGCTCGATGATCCGGAAAAATGCGGGAAGCTCGGTAAAGCTTCCCGCGAATGGGTACTCAGAAAAGCGACAACGGAAAACCTGGAGATGGATGTCCTTCGCAGTTTTCACATTGAAACTACATAGTATGTACTTAGTGCTTCTGCGATTTCAGTATTTTTACGACAGCGGGAAGTACGATCATCAGGATGATGATCTCTACAGGGAGCATCCCGACATTTTTTATCACGCGGCCCGGAATGTTTGCCCAGAAAGCTTTGCCGTATAATACAGTGATCCAAACACTGTTAAGCAGTAGATGGATAAAAACATTGATCAGTGCCTTTGAGATGATGATTCGTTTTAATGAGCACTGATTTTTGTATAGAAAGAGGCCGAAGATGATACCGGTCAGGACAGCGGACAATGTAAAGCCGGGGAAATAAGGACCGGTCGGTTTGATAAACAGCTGGAGGATATCCACGATCCCGCAGGCGATCCCGGCACAGGTCGGACCGTAAAGCATTCCCATCAGCGCTGCGGCGATGAAGCTGAAGCTTAAGCGCAGAGATTCGGTGATCTGGATAGAAGCGACGAGGTTCAGCACTAAATCAAGTGCCAGTAGCATCGAAAGACCTGTTAATGACCGTATATTTTTTAATTCTGCCAAAGAATCTGCAAAAGATGTCAGGATTTTTTTCAAATTGGGCTCCTTACGCATAAAACGATTGTAGGCAGTATAACACGCCCCCTTGCATTCGTCAAACATCAATGATAAAATGGATTTACGCATTATTAGAAAAGAGGCGATGACAGATGACAGATAAAGAATTAAAACGGCTGAACCGTTCAGAGCTCCTTGAGATCTTACTCGATCAGGCACAGGAGATCGAACAGCTGAACGCACAGATCGATGACCTGAAGAAGAAACTGGAAGACAAGACGATCCTGATCAATGAATCCGGATCCATCGCGGAAGCCTCCATTAAATTGACAAACATCTTTGAGGAAGCCCAGAAGGCCGCAGACCTGTACCTTGAGAATACGAAAATGCTTGTCGAGGAAAAGGAAATCGGCGCGGATACTTACGAGAAAGAGCACAAGGCCAAAGCAGATGAGATCATGGCCAAGAGCATGGAGGAATCCAAGAAGATGCTCTTTGACGCGAAGGCGGAATCCGATAAAATGAAGGAAGAAGCCAGCAAGGAAGCCAGCAAGACGCTCGAGGACGCAAAGGAAGAAGCGGCGAAGGCTGTCGCGGACAGCAAAGCCAGAGCGTCCGAAATCCTTGAGAAAACTAAAGCTAAATGCGAAGAAATGGAAAACAAAGCCAAAGAAGAATCACAGGCCTACTGGGAAAAGGTGCGCAGGAAAATACAGAGCGTCCTGGACCAGCAGAAGAGCCTGAAAGATCTTTTTGATCAATTTGGAGAAATAACCGGTGAAAATATCAACGACCCTGATCAGTAGATACTGATCAGGGTCGTATCATTTTTAACCTCATAGACACAGGCATTCAGTTCAGATCCAAGGATCAGGATCAGTGAGAACAGCCACATCCAGGTGCACAGCACGGCGATACTGGCCAGCCCGCCGTAGATGGCGGAATAACCCGCGCCCGCAGAGGATATAAAAAGAGAAAATACCTGGCTGACCACATACGAACCGATCGTTGCCCCGACCGATCCGGGAAGCACATCCCGGATCCGAAGCTCCTTTCCCGGAATGACCCTGTACAGGATCGTGTAAAAGACGAGCAGGGCAAACAGCGGGATCGAATAACGAATGACTGTGACCAGTACCGAAACGAAGATCTGCATCTGGAACGTATTCGCAAGAAAAGTAAACACACGGCCGCCGAAAACGATCAACCCCATAAACAGTATGATCATCAGGACAAAGCAGATCGTATAGAAGAGCGACAGGAAGAAATGCCGGGGAATGCTGAAGGAATTCCGTGTGCGGAACGTCATGTGGATCCCGTTCATGATCGCCCGGACACCGCGGGACGCAAACCAGACGACCAGCACGATATAAACAGGGATCGACTGCCTGGGCAGCGTTACACCATCGAACATCGTTTCGATCATTGTAAGGGTACTGTCTGGGAAGATACGGGTCGTTCGCAGGATCAGCAGAAGATCATCGAAATCGATAAACCCGGAACTGCCGAGGATCGCAGCCAGCATGATCAGAAGCGGGATCAGGGATACCAACAGGTAAAACGAAATCTGCGCCGCATAACCCATAAAGTCATCCGTCCGCAGCCGTTTCACGAATTTTAAGAATACTTGTCTTATCATGATGCTTAATTATACTATATTTAATTAGGAAAGAAAAGATAGAGAAAAAATTGCAGAGAGTGCATTTTTTTTGTTGATTTTTATGCACACAAATAGTATCCCATCTTTGACACCTAAGAATAATAAAACCCCTCCTAAGGCCGCATAAACAGTGGCTTCTGGAGGGGTTTGCTGTTGAAAGAAATATGCGTATTATCTTTTGGTTTTTGAAATCTTCATAAGTTTTTTTCTGGTTCCTTTACGGAACCCGTTTATCCTTTGTTTGGCTTGTTAATGATCTGCCACAAGTGTTCCTGCAGTGTCAAGGCCACAGCCGCAGCGCGGTGCAAAAGAACTTGAATCCACAAGTTCTTTTGCAGCCTTGACACGCGGAATACTTGTGGCATTGTATCGTTAAGCCAAACAAAGGATCAGAAGGCTGAGTCTCAGCTTTTTTCTTTTCCTGGACTTTTCGTCTGTTTACAGATGTTTCTCATCTTTGCTATAGGTATGATCTGTGTAGATGTTGTGAAGTGATATTTCTCATGAAGCAGATCTGTCAGTTCAGTTCTTTCATAGGTTGGGATATATCCACGTCCTTCGACTTTCAAAGCATTCATGGAGCGTAATGTATCTATGATCTGCTGTACTGTGTATTCGTTATCCAGTGATTTTTCAAGATATCTGAAAACTATGAGCGCCAGGAAACAGATCATAAAGTGGGCTGTGATCCTGTCATCTCTGGATACATAACACGGCCGGGCTATGAACTCGTGTTTCATAATACGGAAGCATTCCTCGATCTCCCATCTTCTCTGATTGATCCGTATGATAGAGGAGGCATCATCTTCCAGGTTTGTCGCAACCGCATAGAAACCGTCATAAGAGGCTTCCTCGCGGAGACGTTCTTCGTTCAGGACATTTTTGTGTTCAGTTGCAACTTCTCCGTCCTCTGTAAAGAATAGTTGTTCTATAAACCGGTCAGGGTCATTCTGCTGATAGTGATCTTTGCCGCTGAACTGAGAAACTTTTTTAATGGCTCGGGCATACTGCTTTCCACGAACAGAGGCGAGATAATCCCTGTACTTGAGGGAGTAAGTGACAATGAATCTCTGTTCCAGACCGTTCTCGTTGAACCAGCGTTCTTTATAGAAGATCTTTTCATAATCCTCACTTTCGTCAAGAGAAGAGATATCATAGAGTTTCTTAGGATCATCTCCAAGCAGCTTCCATCCCTTAGGATCCATCGCCCATTCTTTCTGGAATGCTTTGGCTTTTTTCAATGACTGGACTGTAATGTATGCCCGGCCGGAGATGTTGTTGAAGACCCGGTTATCTAAAGAAGACAGACCGGCGTCCGTACAGACAACAAACTTTGAAAGGGAAAAGTCAGAGATGAGTTTTCTTTCCAACGGCTTGAGAGTTGTCTGTTCATTGGTGTTTCCGGGATTGATACAGAAAGCCAGGGGAATGCCTTCACTGTCCATAAACAGTCCCATCTGCGTAATCGGATTCGGTCTGTTTTCCTTACTGTAGCCATACTGCCGCAGACCCGGCTGCGGATCCGCCTCCTCGATCTCGAAGTAATAGTTCGTACAGTCATAGTAGATTACGGAAGTCTTTCTTCCGGAAAGAGCAAGGCTGTTTTTATACAAAGTCTGCTGGATATAATCGGACTCGGAAGCGAGAACGGATAAGGCTCTGTATATCTGATGAAGATCGAAGTCAGGTTGTTCAACGAACAGGGAAGAGTCTTTAAACGAGCTTCGCTTGGATCCGGGGAAAAGGATACGGGTATAGATGAGACGGGAGAGAATGGATGTGAGATTATACTCAAAGGAATGACGTTTTTTGACAGTCGTGCATATCTTATGAAGGCCTAACTGATAGAAGATATTTTGAAGAAAGAGATAGCCGAGATTATAGGAACGCTGCTCATTCATAGCGATTTGGGCAGATGGAGAAAAAGAGATGGAAGAACCGGCCTTTTCTTCTTCTGCAAGACGGTTTAATTCTTCAACATGAGCTCTGGCCCAGGCCTCAGGGTCATCCACACCGTAAGTTTCTCGGATGTACTTATCGTTGCCAAGCCTCTCGACAACAACGCTGGTGATCTTCTTGTTTTTATAGGCGGATTTAATAACAGCATAGGAAGTAGAGTGGGCAGAACGAACGATACTAAGACGCATAGTAAAACACCTCCATATACCACTATTATACCATAATACATAGTAATACGCAAGATATAATTTCAAAATTTGGCATAAAAAATCCCCTAACCATGCGGGTTAGCGGTACATATTTTATGCTTTAGGTGTCAAACTCCCGG
>JAFZQZ010000052.1 GCA_017620135.1 Bacillota bacterium | reverse complement strand
TTCCAGAGTGTCCCTGACAGTCCTTGTGAGCGGCCTTGCTTTGTTTGCCACCAGAAGCATTTCATAATTTCCTTCCGCCAGGATCTCGTCCGTATAACGGCCAAGCGCCAGCGCGCCTCGGTCATCTCCGCCGATATCCAGCACACCGTAGGTAGTTCGGTCTGCCAGCAGGCCATAGGTTTCCTTTGGCATGGCCGGCGCGTCCAGGTTCGTGCCGGCATACTGGGAAACGATCAGGTCGATGCCGGCTTCCTTGAGCCAGACAGCCGAATCCTGTGTGCGGAAATATGGATTAACGATATCCAGATCCGCCACCGTGACCCGCGGAGAATCCGCCTGTCCTGCATCTGTCGTTGTAAGAGCAGGCGCGTATTTTTTCAGCCACAGGGCATAATTGAGTGCGATGTTTGTCTTTCCGCTGCCATAATGGCCGGCAAAAAGAGTCAGTCGTTTGATTTCCATCCCGCTCTCCGATCACAGCTTATTGCGGATGATCTTGCCGCTGATGGTCTTGGGCAGATCGTCTCGGAAAACGACGATCCTCGGATACTTATACGGTGCGGTATGTTTCTTGACGTAATCCTGGATTTCTTTCTTCAACTCGTCTGTTCCTTCCTTTCCGGGGACAAGCACGATCGAAGCCTTGACTACCTGCCCGCGCACTTCATCCGGTGCGGGAGAAACACCGCATTCCAGGACATAAGGAAGTTCCATGATCACATTTTCGATCTCGAACGGCCCGATCCGGTAGCCGGAAGACTTGATCACGTCATCCGCACGGCCGACATACCAGAAGTAACCATCCTCGTCGCGCCAGGCAAGATCCCCGGTATGATAGTAACCGTCGTGCCAGGCACTGGCGGTCATCTCTTCATCGCCGTAGTAGCCAAGATACAGGCCGGGACGAGGATCATCCCGATCCGCCTTGATGCAGATCTCACCGTTCTCACCGTCGGGCACTTCTTCGCCGTCTTTCAGCAGTGTCACACCGTAGTCCGGAATGGGCTTGCCCATGGAGCCGGGTTTCAACGCGGTACCGGTCAGGTTGCCGATCGTCAGGGTAGTTTCTGTCTGGCCGAAGCCTTCGGCGATACGAAGACCGGTCATCTTCTCGAACTGGTAGAAAACCTCCGGGTTCAGTGCTTCACCGGCTGTCGTCGCGTGATGGATCGAAGAAAGGTCATACTGTGAGATATCCTGCTTGATCAGCATACGGTACATGGTCGGAGGCGCGCAGAAAGTCGTGATATTGTATTTCGCAAACATCGGAAGGATCTTCGACGCGTCGAAACGGTCGAAGTCGTATACGAAGATCGCGCCTTCACACAACCACTGTCCGTAGAGCTTGCCCCAGAGCGCCTTTCCCCAGCCGGTCTCGGAGATCGTGAAATGCAGTCCGTCACGTTCGACCCAGTGCCAGTATTTGGCTGTCACATAGTGACCAAGTGCGTATTTGTAGCTGTGTGTGACCAGCTTGGGATAACCAGTCGTTCCGGAAGAGAAGAACGCCACCATCGGATCCGATCCTGCCGGCGCGTCTGCTTCACGCACGTACCGGCGCGAGAAAAGCTTGAATTCCTTATTGAAATCATGCCAGCCTTCTCTCAGCGTTCCTGGCGTCGCTTCCACCATGATCTTCATCAGACTGACGCCGCACATTTTCTCGGCGAGTTCCACCTGCTCAGCTGTTTTACCGTCACCTGTGCAGACGATCGCGGTGACACTTCCTTTTTCAAAGCGATAAGTGAAATCATGTTCCATCAGCTGATTCGTCGCCGGGATCGCGATCGCGCCGATCTTGGCCAGGCCGAGGATCGAGAACCAGAACTGATAGTGGCGCTTCAGCACCAGCATAACATGATCGCCGCGTTTGATGCCAAGCGAAGTAAAGTAGTTCGCGGCCTGGGAAGAACCGTCCTTGATATCCTTGAAGGTAAACTTTCTCTCGGTCATATCGTTCGCGATATGGACCATCGCGAGTTTTTCCGGATCTTTCCGGCCCATAGCGTCTACCACATCAAAGGCAAAATTGAACCGTTCGGTATTCTTGAACTTCATGGACAGCAGTACGCCCTGCTCATCCTCGACCGGATCGACAAACTCTTTCGCGATCTCACTCGTCGCCTGTTTGCGGGCTACTTCCTGTGTGACGCCAGGGCTGGCTTCCGCTTCAGTCGTCGCCATGATCATCGCGAGGAACGTGCAGTCCTTGCCATCAACGGCGATCATGCCGTGCGGCGTCGAGGAATTGTAATAAATGCTGTCGCCCTCGTGCAGGATCTCTTCATGATCACCGACCTTCACACGCAATGTTCCCTTCAGGACCAGATCGAATTCCTGGCCGGCGTGAGTCGTCGTGTGAATGGGTTCATGCTGCGCGTCATCGGAATACTGGTAGGTGACCCAGTAAGGCGTTGCCAGCTTTCCACGGAACATGGACGCCATGTTCTGAATGGTAATGCCTTCCTCGGCAGCCGTCAGGGAACCTGTGCCACGACGGGTCAGCGTATAGCTGGAAAGCTTGGCGGAATGTCCTTCGACCAGCTGGGTAACATCCACACCGAAGGCCAGCGCGCACTTATGCAGGAAGGTAAAGGGAAGATCGGAAAGACCTTCCTCGTAGGCCTCGTATTCCTGCGGAGAAACGCCGGTCAGATGAGCCATCTCGTCCTTCGAATGTCCTGAGATCCACCGCATCTCACGGATACGGCTCGCGATCTCCAAAAGCTGGGAGTTGGTGTTTGTTTCGGGTTGAACTACCATGTTTGTTTCCTCTCCTGTACATAAAAAAACGCCCCAAGTCTCCTTGAGGCGATATGAACCGCGGTACCACTCAATTTGCAGCAAAACTGCTGCCGCTTCAGGCTCCAACAAGCCCTATCCCGTAACGTGGGAAGCATAACTCATGCAACGGGAGGCGTCTACACCAATCAGGTTCGGACCTCCAGCTCGGAAGTGATGGATCCTGAAGGATTCGCTGCTACCTCACACCACCCGGCAGCTCTCTGAAAACTCTTACCTTCGATCGTCTTCGTCATCGCTTTTACAAGTAGACAAAGGATAGCACATTCACACTTTAAAGTCAAGAAGAATTTCTGCTGTTTCCGATTTCCGCTGCAGTCACTTTCTCTTCCTTTACTATCCTCCCCGGTTATGGTATACTTTTTTGCATCTATCCTCGAAAGGAAATCTCCCGATGCCCAAACGTCTTTTAATCATAATTGTCTGTCTTCTCGCGGCCGTGCTTCTCATCGCCTGCAGTCAGGCCACACCGGACAGCCCAGGAAAAAAGTCCGATAAATTTGAAACCGATGAAGTCGAAGAAGAATCCTTCGAGAGCGGTCCCAAAAAACAAAGCGTAACGGATCACACGTGCACGATCCATATCGCCGGTCAGGAGTTTACCGGTCTTTTCACCGGCATACTCAATGAAGATAAGCCCGAAGGTGAAGGCAAGTTCAAAAGCGACAAACTGATTTATACCGGCACCTTCAACGGCGATACGGCGGATACCGGCAAGATCGGCGGATTTCCTATGACGATCATGCTTCAGGGAAATGTGACAGACGGTATCTATCAGGGTGACGTCACCTCCGGACAGATGAGCGGAGAGGGCTCCTTCACCAGTGACAGTCTTGTCTACCAGGGCACTTTCGAAAGCGGTGTTCCTTCCGGGAGCGGAACCATTACCGGCTTCCCCTGTTCTGTGACGATCGCCGAACTGCCGCTGACCGGCTCCTATACCGGACCGATCTCTTCCTTCCTCCCGGAAGGAGAAGGCGCCTTCGAAGCTGACAAAACAAAATATACCGGTACATTTAAAGAAGGTGCCGCAGTGGACGGAACGGTTGCCGATCTGGCATTATCCCTGAATATTACCGAGACGAGTTATGCGGGATTCTACAGCGGAGCGGTAACCGGCGGCATGTTGACCGGAAGCGGCACATTCACCGCTGACGCGATCAAGTATACCGGTTCTTTCGAAGCTAGTGCGCTGAAGGACGGAAGCATCGAAAACTTCCCGCTGAAAGTCACTGTCCAGGGAACGGAACTATCAGGCGCCTACAGCGGAGCGGTGACCGGCGGTGTGTTGACCGGAAGCGGCACATTCACCGCTGACGCGGTCAAGTATACCGGTTCTTTTGAGGCCGGCACGGTAAAAGACGGAAGCATCGAAAGCTTCCCGCTGAAAGTCACTGTCTATGGAACAGAGATCTCCGGCACTTATCAGGGTCCGGTCGCTGCAGGCGCTCTTACAGGAGATGCCTCTTTCACGTCTGACAGCCTTAGTTATACCGGTACCTTTTCCTCCGGCGCTATGACCGGTGACGGTACTTTCTCTTCCATCTCCGCTTCGATCACTTTCCAGGACCACTCCTTCAGCGGCACGTACGCTGGACAGACCGCTGCTTTCCTTCCCAGCGGCGAAGGCTCCTTCGATGCTCCCGCGGATGCAGAAGGTTATTACCTTTCCTTCTCCGGCACCTTCAGTCAGGGAGCTCTTGGAACCGGTACGCTGAAGACCAATCACTGTGGTATCACATTCGGCTCTGATGAAACTGATTCATACACACATCTTGGGACGTATGAAGGCCCGCTGACGGACGGTGCTTTGTCCGGAACCGACTGCCATTTCTCTGCCGTTAACGATTATCATATCTCCTATGACCAGACGGGAAATGTGGTGAATGGTTCTTTTAACGGTCCTGCCATTGCGACTTATCATATGCCTGATGGTGACCTTATCTTCGAAAGAACGTACGAAAACGGGGTACCATTATATACAACTCCTTCAAGCATTTTCGCCCTCAGGATGATAGCCAAGGAATATGGACAGAACCTGATCCCGCTCATAACCTATAATTTCATCAAAACTCATGAACAAGCATTCTTCTATGGCGCCGACAGTTCTGAAGTGGAAGCTCTGGTCTCAGATGTTACCTATATGCAGTCATACAATGATCCCGTGACCTATGCCGGGAAAGTGATCAAAATGGAAGGCGCAACCTTCTATAATTCTAACTTATGGGACGACTACCCCGGTGGATATGCTCTTCTTTGGTTTACACTGACAACGCCTGATGATAACAATCACGTCATCTGGCTCGGTGTCTTCGGAACACTGGAAGAGATGACTGCTCTGCAAGCAGAATATACCAAAGGCCAAGCGGTTAGTTTTATAGCTGTTCCGATCCAGCCGAGAGAAACTGATGAGAACGGTAATCTCTATCAGGAATTCCTCTGCGCCAAGCTCTACTGACCATTAGCATAAAAACACCCCGTTCCTGGGGTGTTTTTCTTGTCAATAAGACTCATCCTCTGCTCGTTTGATCTTTTTCCGTTCTTTATTCCATTTCGAGATCTGCTTTTTCTTCGCGTAGTTCCGGGTGTTTTCCGCTGTAAGGCTCTGATACAGTTCCCATCGTTCGGCTAAGAGCTCACCACTTTCCAGGGCTGCTTTGACCGCGCAGCCGGGCTCCGTCTCGTGCCGGCAGTTGCTGAACCGGCACTGGCCCATCAGCTCCAGGATATCCGAAAAAGTCTCGTCGATCCCTTCTTCCGTCCTTGCCATACCAATCTCCCGCATACCGGGCGTATCGATGATGGAAACACCGTTTTCGAGCCGGATGAGCTGTCGGTGTGTCGTCGTATGCCGGCCTGTGGAATCGGACTCGCGCACTTCGGAGGTTTTCATTACCGTTTCGCCGCAGATGGCATTGATCAGAGTCGATTTGCCTGCGCCTGAAGAACCCAGCAGACAGATCGTCATCCCTGGCTGGAAATACTCTTCCAGCTCGTCCAGACCGATCCCGTAGAGCGCGCAGATCGTATGCACCCGGACCTTGTCTGAAATGGATTCAACTTCCCGTACGAATCTTCCCGGATTGGGACACATATCCGACTTGGTCAGTACCACGACCGGGACCGCGCCGCCCTGAAGGACCACGCTCACATACCTCGCGATCCGGTTAAAACTGTAATCCTCCGTCAGCGCTGTGATAATAAAAACATAGTCCACGTTCGAGACCATGTACTGCATGACGCCGGTCTTTGCCTGATCAGGCCTCTGAAGCAGGCTGGTCCTTTCGCAGACAGACTGGATGATCGCGTCTCCTGCCGGCTGATAGTAGAAAGTGACATAATCGCCGACCACCGGCAGCTGATCCGCTTCCATCTCATAAAAGCTTCCTTTCAGTTTTGCCGGAAGATCCTTTTCCCAGAACCTGATCGTATACCGGCCTTTCTGTATCTCCGATATTTGGCCGAGCCGCTCTTTATGCAGCCACTGACAGGAAAGCTTCAGCGGTTTGTAATACGGGAACTGTCTGGTATATTCCTCTATCTCCTTTTCATCTTCACAGGTCTCGAAAACAGGCGCTTCATAAAACATTCCGTGAATGTCCCGGAAACTGTCATTCAGCTGATAAGCCATGAACGGTGCCGCATTCCCGAATGCAGGATGCACGATACCGAATTTGTCACAGGTGACGAACCCGTGCCGGGGATAATATTCCGGCTCTCCCAGGATCACGGCTCCCGGCCAGTTATCTTCTTTTGCCAGCGCCAGCGTTTCCTCCAGCAGTTTCCCTCCGATCCCCTGGCTGAAACAGGTCGGCTCCACCGCCAGTGGGCCGAAAGTCAGGATATCATGGCGCGTACCGTCTTCCTCCACGATCCAGGCCCTGGAATAAAAGATCGCGCCGACGATCTGCCCGTCCAGCTCGGCCACACGGCTTAGCTTTGGGAGATAATCTTCTGAGTCCCTCAGCTTATGAACCAGCAGATGCTCATTGCATCCGGGCCCGTGAATATTCCAGAACGCCCGCAGCACCATGTGCTCCGTCTGGTAATAATCTTCTTTTGTTTCTTTTCTGATGATCACTTGATTCAATTTGGTCTTCTCCATTCGTTGTTTTTCCGATACAAAAATCATAGGGAGACCTCAGCTTTTAACCAATAAAAAACCGTGACAAAATGCCACGGTTCATATATGGATCTTCTTATTAGACAGATCAGAAATACATAACCGAGGTCATCACATAGTACGCCGTTACCATCTCTCTTTTCATCGCAGTCATCATGATTTCCTCGCTTTCTTCGTTATTTTCAGTGCCTATGCGATACTATCAAAAACCATAGTAAAAGTCAAGCACCTTTTTATTTTTCCAGTCCTTTCGCCGTATCGATACCGGCCGCGCCTTCCAGGCCGAGACGCTTCGTGGCCTCTTCCCGCATCTTGTATTTCAGGATCTTGCCGGCCGCGTTCATGGGGAACGAATCCACGAACTCGATATAGCGCGGCACCTTGTGACGCGCCAGCGACGCCTTGATATAGTCCAGCATCTCTTCCTTCGTGCAGGTCATCCCTTCTTTCAGGATGATCTCGGCCAGCGCTTCTTCCCCGTATTTTTTGTCCGGTACACCGATCACCTGGACGTCCTGTACCGCGGGATGCGTATAGATGAACTCTTCGATCTCCTTCGGATAGACGTTCTCACCGCCGCGGATGATCATATCCTTCAGTCGGCCGGTGATCTTATAGTAACCGTTCTCACGGCAGGCCAGATCGCCCGAATGCAGCCAGCCTTCGGCATCGACCGTCGCCGCTGTGGCTTCCGGCATCTTATAGTAGCCTTTCATCGTATTATAGCCGCGCGAGCAGAACTCCCCGTTCACGCCGTCCGGCACCTCTTCCCCGGTCTCCGGATCGATGATCTTGCATTCCACGTTCGGGAAAGCCGAGCCGACTGTCTCGGTCCGCAGATACAGATCCTCGGTCCACTCGCCCATCGTGCTGCCGGGAGAAGACTCCGTCTGCCCGTA
>JAFZQZ010000051.1 GCA_017620135.1 Bacillota bacterium | reverse complement strand
GCCAAGGGGCTGCTGTCGGTCATGCTGAGTCTGCCGGACGATTGGAACTACAACATGAAAGGGCTTGCCCGGCTCAGCAAAGATGGTCTCGATTCGGTTCGCAGCACCGTGAACGAATTGGAACGGTTCGGATATGTTACGAGGCACAGGATCCGGACAGAGAGCGGCCAGCTGGCAGACACAGAGTATTTGGTTCGGGAATGTCCGCTGGATCAGAAAGAGCATGGTGCAGACCTACGGACAGACTCTCCAGGACTGGAGAATCAGTTGACAGGCGGAGCCAACGACGGTTTTCCCTGTACAGGCGATCCCGGTCCTATAAAAGAAAAAGAATTATAAAAGTACTTATCGATAGAATATCCATCCTATCCAATCCTTTCATTCAATAAATATGAAAGTATAAATTGGGTGTGATAATCACACTTCAGGATGGGATAGGATGTGGATAACTGAAAACAAGGAGGTAAAAATGAGACTCTTATTCTACAGGAGGTGCCGGTAATGAGCGTAATAGACGGCAGCAGGCCAATGGGCGGCGATATCTGGGCACACTTCGCGGATTTCCTGGCAGAACTTATCGCCAGACACGCGGAGGAACTGGATATCGATTCCTGGCCGGATCCCAAGAAGGTTATCATGCTCCAGGAACTTCGGGATATGTATTTCCGGTTCATACAGCTTAGCCTTCAGGCAAGAAAAGACGCCGATGCGAAACTCCCTCTTGAAATCAAAGCGGATATATGGTATAGTCCGTATATACAGATATCCGGCTTTGAGGAGAAAGCATCATGACCATCAGCGAGCGTATGTTTCAGATTATGGAAGAGCAGGGAATCTCACAGTACAGATTATCGAAGCTGACCGGGATCTCCACCAAAACGATCAGTGATTGGCGGAGCAAGAAGACCAATCCCGGAGCAGATAAGATCATGGTGATCTGTGAGGCTCTCCAGGTGTCTCCTGAAACGCTCCTGACAGGAAGGGGTCGGACAGAAACGTCCGGCAGCCTTCCGTACATAGAAACCGAGATCAAAGAAGATGCAGAAGGCCAGCTGGTTGGCAGTTTCCGCACCTTCTCCGAAGATAAGAAAAAACGTCTCCTCGCCTATTTGAATATGCTGGAAAACACGAAAGAATAAGCATTAGGCCGGGTATTGGAGAAACGATATGGAGAAAGCAAAAATCAAGGTCTACACATATACCCGGGTATCGACAGCCATGCAGGTCGACGGGTATTCCCTGGACGCGCAGAGAGCCCGTATGAAGGCCTTTGCGGACTTTAACAACTATGAGATCGTCGGCGAGTATGAGGACGCCGGAAAGTCCGGCAGATCCATTGAGGGCCGTGTTCAGTTCAATCAGATGATCGAGGATATCAAGTCAGACAAAGACGGGGTATCCTATGTTCTCGTATTCAAGCTGTCCCGCTTCGGGCGGAATGCCGCTGATGTCCTCTCTTCCCTGCAGACCATGCAGGATTTTGGTGTCAATCTGATTTGCGTCGAGGATGGGATCTACAGTTCCAAAGACGCCGGCAAACTGATCATTTCGGTATTGTCGGCAGTAGCGGAAATCGAAAAGGACAATATCAGAGTCCAGACATTGGAAGGCCGGATGCAGAAGGCCCGGGAAGGCCGCTGGGTGGGCGGATTTGCCCCTTACGGGTATAAACTGGTAAACGGAGCCCTGGAGATCAACGAGAACGAAGCAGAGGCCATCAGGATCATTTTTGACCGTTATATCCATACTGACATGGGGTCCAATGGTATCGCTCGGTATCTTGCCAATCAGGGCATCCACAAGATCGAGAGACAGAACGGAAAGAATCCTTTCTTCGACGCTGCTCTGATCCGCCGCATCATTCAGAACCCGGTATACTGCGGTAAGATCGCATATGGGCGCAGACGGACTGAGAAAGTACATGGTACCCGCAATGACTACCATCTGGTCGAGAAAGACGATTATATCCTTGTCGACGGCCGCCATGAAGGTATCATTTCTGAGGAAGATTGGCAGGCCGCCCAGGTCAAGGTGGAAGCCCAGGCAAAGAAATATGAGCATGTGAATCGCGGCAAGAATGAGCGGATCCATCTTCTGACCGGTATCGTGAAATGCCCGCTATGCGGTGCCGGAATGTACGGCAACAAAAGCACCAAACACAGGGATGGCAAGAAATATAAGGACTATTATTTCTACGGGTGCAAACACCGTTTATCGAACCGTGGCCATAAATGCGATTTTCATAAGCAGATCAGTGAAGAGGTCCTGGATAACGCGGTAGCCGAAGTGATCACACAGCTTGTCAGGAAACCCAAATTTGCGGCGCTGATGCAGTCGAAGATCGATATGAAGGTGGATACCGCGGCGATCGATCATGAGATCGGGAATTATGAAAAAGAGCTGCGGCACTTCTATTCCCTGAAAAACAAGCTGCTGGAAGAGATCGACGGTCTGGACTTCGATGACAAACATTATTTCCGCCGGAAATCCGACCTGGAAGATCGTTTGTCCAAGGCTTATGACCGGATCGATGAACTGGAAGAACTCCTGCTGGACGCCAGGGCAAAGAAGAGAACGATTGAAGCTGAGAAAATAACGGGAGATAACATCTATAAAATCCTGTTTTATTTTGATAAAATGTACGCGGTCATGGACGAGGCCGAGCGCAGGCATCTGATGGAGTCCCTGATCGATGAGATCCAGATCTACGAGGAACGGCAGCCCAACGG
>JAFZQZ010000050.1 GCA_017620135.1 Bacillota bacterium | reverse complement strand
TATCACGGATGTGGGCGGGATTCCTGGAGCCGGGGAAGACCACGTTTCCGCTCTGCACATGCCAGCGGAGAATGATCTGGGCATTGGACTTGCCATATTTGGCCGCGAGTTCAGTAAATACAGGCTCATTGATCAGATTCTTGTCACCGTGTCCGAGCGGAGACCAGGCCATCAAGCCCATACCGTGCTTCGCAAGAATCTTCTTAAGCTCATGCTGCGGGAAATAAGGGTGTGCTTCCACCTGAACCACATGGGGCTTGATCTCGGCCCATTCGATGGCTTCTTCCAGAAGTTCCTCCGGAAAGTTGGAGAGACCGATCGCTTTGACCTTGCCTTCCTTTACGGCCTTCTCGATGTTCTTATAGCCCTCGCGCCAGTTATCCGTAGGCTGATGGAGGAAGAGAAGGTCAACATACTCCGTCTGCAGACGGGCAAGCATCTCATCCACAGCTGTCTCTTTCGCATAAACGGTGGGCCAGAGCTTGGAGACCAGGAAGATCTCTTCGCGGGCTACACCGCTGTTCTTGATGCCGCGTCCTGTGGCGCTTTCGTTCATGTAAGCATTGGCCGTGTCGATCAGACGGATGCCGCTCTTAAGAGCGCTCTCGACCGCGACTTCCGCATCCGCGGGGCTGATCATAAAGGTTCCGATACCTGCCATCGGCATTTTTGCTCCGGTCGTAAGAGTGAAGTATTCCATGTTGATCTCCTTTCCAGATCGTAATATACGTTTTGGTTAACTGTTTGTTTCCTGTTTACGCCCCTATTCTAAGCGAAAACTCCTTGATTGTCTAATGCTTCTCTGCTATAATCATATACGCGACACGTATATGATTAGGGAGGGATCAAAATGATTGAAAACTATCTGCTGGAACAGTTTGCTGCCTTTGCGCAGTACGGCACCCTTCTGAAAACGTCTGAAATGCTCCACATCTCACAGCCGTCCTTGTCCCGCTCCATGAAAAAGCTGGAGGATGAATTCGGCGTGCCGCTTTTTCACAGGGAGAATAAAAAGCTCCTTCTGAACGAAACGGGGAAGGTCGCGGCCGAATATGCCAGAAGGGCATTGGATGCCAACCAGGAGATGATCGATCATGTAACGGCTTTTCATCGTTCACTCAGGACCATTTATGTTGGTTCCTGTGCGCCGCTTCCCGTGAATGATCTGATGTCCACGCTGCAGGAACGATTGCCGGATAAGACGATATCAACGGAGATCGCAAGCGATGAGCGTCTGATTGCCGGGCTGAAAAACAGGAGCTTTCAGCTGGTGGTCCTGCATCATGACCCAGATGATCATGCTTTATTCTGCCAACGGTTTATGGAAGAACAGCTCTATATCTCCGTGGCAGAGGACCATCCTCTGGCTAAGAATAAGAGCGCATCTTTTGAAGACCTGAAGGGGCTCCGGATCCTGATGGACCGGAATATCGGATTCTGGATGGAGGTCTGCCGGGATGTACTGCCCGCTGAAAACCTGCTGGTGCAGGACAGTTTCGATGCATTTAGTGAGCTGGTGCAGGCTTCCAGACTGCCGCTTTTCAACTCCAGCCAGTTCCTGCAGCGAGGCTATGCACCGCCTGAAAGAGTTTCCATACCGCTGAATGATCCAAAAGCTCATGCAACCTACTATCTCACCTGTCTTGCCTCTGAACAGAAAGCATACCGATCTGTTTTCAATGCAGTCAGAGGAAATCTTCTGAGACAAGGAAAATAAAAAAAGACCGGAGCCAGGCACCGGCAATTCGCCGATGTCTGACTCCGGTACATCTTTCTCTGCACTATCATTGCCTACATCCTGACCACCGCGCCAACCGGACACGCCGTCATGCAGTTTCCGCAGTGCAGGCAGTTCTCCTGCCGGATCACATGGGGGATATCACTGGTGTCGATACACTGCTGCGGGCAGACCGCTGCGCAGCTGCCGCAGCCGATACAGGCGTCTGTAATGAAATAGCCTTCTTCTTTTTTCTGCGCATTGCCGAAAGTGAAGGAATCCCGTTCAATCGGTTTCTTCGAAAGATCAAACCATTCCCCGGTGCCTTCATAGATCTGGAACACCGTCAAGGCATGCATCGATTCCCCCGTCGGGTAGATCTCGTGCATGTAAGGATTCTTCTCGAAAAGCTCCGGTATCCTGTCATAGCCAAGCTCCTTCACTTTTCCTCGTACTGAGATTGCCGCAGAGGACATCGTGTCCTCGCCTTTGATTGCAGTCAGTGCAAGAACGCCTCGCTTTACAAGACGGTCATAGAAGCTCTTTCCCTTTGCGGTCAGGAAGTACAGGCCTTTTTCGTCGCAGTCCATCATATCGATTGCTGCTGTCACCGGCAGGCCTTCATCATCGACAGTAGCAACGATGGTCGTGTGGATCTCCTCTACCAGATATCGAAAATACTTTTCATGCTCGAACATGAGCCGCACCTCCTGTTTTCGTTCCCTTCAGTATGGGACTGAGTCTTTTATATACAAGCATGCAGAAAGCACTGATGGCAAGCCCTTTCAGCAGATTGAACGGCAGTGCATTGAACAGGACAACATCCGCCTTGGTCTTAATAAACGGCATGAACTCGCTGAAGGAAGCGATCAACTGGTCGACCGGCAGGAACTGCTCAAAGAGCGGAAGCAGAATAAAGTAGTTTGCCAGAGCGGCCACGATAGCCATTACGATGCTCCCGATGATCCCGGCGATCCAAGCGGTTCTCTTCGTCTTATTCCGCTGATAGATCCAGCCTGCAGTAGCAACATACGATGCGCCGATAAGGAAGTTTGCAAGCTCTCCGATACCGCCTGTAGAGGATGAGATCAGCTGAAGCAGGTTCTTGATCAGCTCGATCATCACGCCAACTATTGGTCCGAACGCAAATGCCCCGATCAGCGCCGGGAAGTCCGACAGATCCATCCTGGCAAAGGAAGGAGAGAGGGGAACCGGAAACTCAAAAAACGCCAGAACAAATGACACGGCAGAAAGAACCGCTGTCACTGTCATGATCCGTATCGATAATCCATTTTGTCTCTTGTTCATGTTCCATCCTCCCCGGAAAATGAGGCCGGACATATCCGCCCGGCCTCCTCAGATCTTTTATTCAGATATCAGCCGTTGTTTAATCAGGCAAGGAGCCACTCGGCAAACCCGTCAGCAACCGCGAGATCCTCGGGCTTCTCCATGATGCTGCCGGGAACATTGGCATCGCCTGCCACATGAGCCTTGTAGTCTACAAAGCCGGCAGTGGCAAAGCTCTTCAGATTCGTCTCAACCATGTTGGTGTAGACATCGACAGGGCCAAAACCGGCGAAGAAATAACCGGCCAGCTTCTTATCCTTTCTTCCTGCCATGGAGAAATCGGGCTGGGTGAAGTCCATGAAGGAATAGGTTCTGTCAAGGAAAGCCTTGAGCTGGGCCGGGAACTGGTCCCAATGTACCGGAGCCAGGATCAGCATGGCGTCGCAGCTGTCGATCTCAGGAATCAACGCGGTGAAGTCGTCTTTCTGAATGCAATTCGGGGTGTGCTGTCTCTTGCAGGCGTCGCAGGCAAGACATGCGCGGACATCCTTTTCTCCGATATGGAAAGTGGTGACTTCTGCTTTGCCTTCGAGCTGCTGAGCGAATCTCTTCTCGAGAGTGTAGGAATTGCCGGTTCTTCTCTTGCTGGCATTGACGATGAGGATCTTTTTCATGGTGTTTATTCTCCTTGTAAATAGTCGTTTTGGATTGGTTTTATGGGTTTCTGGAGTTACTATTCTTCCTCGAGGATCGCAGCCCTTGTGTCTTCGACCACGTCGGCCAGCGTGATCCTCTTCATTTCTTCTTCCATGGCATTCTGTACAGCGGAAAGTCTTCCGTCCATGGCCTTGTGAATGTTCCGTCCCACCGGACATTCCGTGTTTGGCTGTTCATGGAAATGAAAGAGTCCTTCGTCTTCATTCACGCTGTCCACCGCTTTGTAGATGTCATAGAACGTGATCTCGTTAAGAGGCCTCGCCAGTTCGGCTCCGCTGGAGCCCTTGAGTGTATGAACAAGCCCTGCCTCCCGCAGCTTTCCGATAACCGTACGCACGATGACGGGATTTACTCCCACAGACCCGGCAAGGAAATCACTGTTTACCCGGTCTCTGTCCTTGAAATAATCGAGCGCTGTGATGATATGGACGGCTATTGTGAATCTGCTTGTGATCTGCATAGGTACCTCCGGTTTGTAGGTCAGAAAGGATCTGAACCGTTATTTCAGCTGATAGCTGTAATATATCATATTACAGCTTTGCTGTC
>JAFZQZ010000049.1 GCA_017620135.1 Bacillota bacterium | reverse complement strand
GCGGCCTCTTTTTTTGAATACACCTTGCTAACGGCTTAGCAAGATTCTTACGATAATCCGGCTGACCTTGCTAATGATGCTTCGGTTATTAGCAAGACGGCCTCTTTTTTTGAATACACCTTGCTAACGGCTTAGCAAGATTCTTACGATAATCCGGCTGACCTTGCTAATGATGCTTCGGTTATTAGCAAGGTGGCCTCTTTTATTTGGTATACCTTGCTATCGGCATAGCAAGATAATCCCGAAAAATGAAGACACCTTGCTATTCCGTTTCCAGGATATAGCAAGGTGCCCTTAAAAAATTAAGCCATTGTGACAATTTGGTCGTTTGATCATTGAAAGAAGGTTCATTCAAAGACCTTCAGGTCATTCTTTACTTTCAGGAACGAAGCCAGGATAATGGACAGCGTGATCATCCCTGCCAGGACCAGATAAAAGCGGGAGAGGCCCAGGCTTTCCACCATCATGCCGGCGATGTTCTGCATGATGATGCCGCCGATACTGTTGCTGGTGTTGACCAGAGAAAGACCTGTCGTGCGAAGCTCCGGCGCGACCAGATTGCTGACGATCTTCAGCACGATCATGACGTACGTGGTAGTCGCCTCCGCTTTCAAAAGGATCACGACCGTCACGACTACCCAGGAAACGGAGACCAGACCGTAGACCAGGAACTCGAACAGCGTCAGACCGCAGGCAAGAAAGATCAATGATTTGCCGCTGAACCGATCCATGAATTTATTGGAAAACAGGATCAGGGGGATCTCCACCAGCGTACTGAGGAAAATGACCGTTCCGATCAGGCTGGTCTCGATACCAAGGTCTCTTAAAAGGATCGGAACATAGGTCATGTTCACGCCGGAAGCGCCCCAGAACAGGACCGTGATCAGAAGGAAAAGCAGATAGTTGGGATTTTTCAGGAAGGAAGACAGTTTGATCTTTTCTGCCGGTTTCTTTTCCTGCGGCTCTTCTTCTGTGCTTTTTCTCTTATCCATGATCGGGTCTTCCGCACCGGCAAAACCAAGCGCGCACAGAAGGCCGCCGATGAGGATCGTAATAAACAGGACGACCGAAGGCATCGTACCGATGATCAGCCCGGCCACCTGCGCGCCTACCGCGTAGCCGATGGTCCCCCAGACGCGAAGGATGCCATAACGGTATTTGGAAGCGCCTGCCAGTCTCTCGAGGATCGGCTGTACCGCGCTGATGAACGACATGGTCAGTCCGTTCAGAATAAATAATAGCGCGACCGTCCGGCTCTGAGAAAAGAGCATGGCAAAAATGCCGACACAGATCAGCATGATCCCGCCGATCAGACGTGGTTTTCTTGTTCGGTCACTCATGTAACCGGTGATCGGGATCATAAACAGCGCGAAGATACCGGAAGCTGAAACGATGCGGGCCATGTTCGCGACGCCTATCCCGATGCCCGTCAGATAAACGGAAAGCACCGAGCTGAAGGCGGCCATGCAGAAGAAAAAGAAGAAAAAGACCAGAACATAGCTGAGATAGCTTCCTTTGAAACGACGAATCATGAAAGATTCCTCCCCGATGACACAGAAAATGGATATAAAAGTATTGTACCAAATCACAATATCCATATGCAAGACTTTTTAAAAATGTTTTAGAATCTGACAGATGGATCATTTTATCGAATTTTAAGGGATTTATAAGTTGTTTTAATAATGTTCTGGTGATAAAATATTTCCATTATGAAACGATTGTTATCACTTATTCGTAAACTGGTCCCTGACTATGCGTGGGTATATCTGGGATCGTTTCTTGCGGTCAATTTTGTGGCCTTTTCCCTGACGCAGATCCTGATGGACGACGTCACGCGGTACAGCGTCTCGCTTCCGATCGATGACCGGATCCCTCTTATCCCATGGTTCGTCGTCATCTATCTGCTCGCCTTTGCTCAATGGGCCATCAGCTGGATCCTGATCAGCCGCGAAAGCAAGGAAGCTGTCCGGTATTTCGCGTTCGCGGATATCATCTCCAAACTCATTTGTCTGGCTGTCTTCGTTTTCTTCCCGACGATCATGGACCGTCCTTCCGTAGAGGTAACGGACGTCTTTACCTGGATCCTGAAAAACGTCATTTATGGGGTCGATAAACCCTATAACCTGTTCCCTTCGATCCATATCATCGAAAGTCATCTCGCTCTGAGAGCTGCTTTCAGCTTAAAGAAACCACCGAAATTCTATCGGTGGATCCATATTCCGCTGAACGTGTTGATCGCCTTGTCCATCCTGTTCATCAAGCAGCATGTCTTTCTGGATATCCCGGGCGGCATCGTCGCCTGTGAGATCGGCCTTCTCGGCGCATGGCTGATCACAAGAAAAAGGAAAACGACTTCCCATGAAAGATGATTTTGCCTCGGCCCGCGACATACGAAGAAAAGCCCTTTGGGCGGTGCTGTTCGTTTTTATTGCCGCCGGTTCCATCTGGGCTGTTTTTTCTGCGTCCAAAGACCTGTCGCCAAGAGACTTCCTTCTGTTTCTGAAGAATGCTTCCCCTGTTTATCTGGGGATCGCCGTGCTCAGCATGTTCGGTTTCATCATCTTTGAAGGACTGGCGGTCCGCTGCCTGATCAAAGCGTTCGGATTTTCCTGCACTGTCCGTGACAGTATGGTCTACGGCGCTTCGGACATCTATTTCTCGGCGATCACACCGTCCGCTACCGGCGGTCAGCCGGCCTGTGCCTTCTTTATGCTCAAGAGCGGGATCCCTCTCACCCTTACGTCCGTGATCCTTCTGATGAATCTGGCCATGTATACGCTGTCTATCATCGTTCTGGGCGTCATGAATCTGATCGTGCATCCGCCGATCTTTCAGCTCTTCAGTACATTGGGAAGGATCCTGATCATTATTGGTTTCGGCGTTCAGAGCCTGCTCTTTCTGTCGTTCCTCATCATCCTGAGAAAGGATCAATGGCTTCTGTCGTTCGGACATTTCCTGATCAACCTGCTGCTCCGCTGCCGGATCCTCCGGGACAGGGAGAAGTGGGAAGACCGCCTCGAGCGCAACGTGGCTGAATATAAGCTCTACGCGGATCTGATCCGAGGTCATGAAAAAGCCCTGTGGAAGTGCTTTTTCTTCAATTTCCTGCAGCGTGCCTGTCAGCTGGCTGTCACCGCCTTTACGTACCTCGCGACCATTGCCGTACCCGGTGAAGCACACCTGCCGGTCGTCACCTGCATTTCCCGCGCCTTATCCCTGTTTGGCGCGCAGAGCCTGATCAGCATCGGCGCGACCTTCATTCCGATCCCCGGCGCCATGGGCGTTACGGACATGATGATGGTCGATGCTTTCCGGAGCGTCATCGATCCGGACAGAGCCTCCGCTCTGGCGCTTCTGTCCCGTTCGATCTCGTTCTACGGCTGCGTCTTCCTGGCGCTGATCATCGTTATTATTGCTTATTTACGAAGAAAAAAGGAGGGAAAGTTATGATCGGTTTTTATGACTATACCATGATCCTGACTTACCTGTCGCTGTTATCTGCCTCGACTGGCATCATCATTTCTCTGAACGGGACCGGTCATCCGTATATCGGTACCTTCTTTCTTCTTTTCTGTGGTCTGTGTGACGCGTTCGACGGCCGTGTAGCCCGTACCAAGGACGACCGTTCGGAAATGGAAAAGAAATACGGGATCCAGGTCGATTCCCTTTCCGACCTTGTAGCCTTCGGCATACTTCCCGCGTGTATCGGCGCAGCCATGATCCGTACCTCCGCCACGCTGCAGGCACTGTTCGTTCCGCATCATTTTGACGCCTATCATGTGCTTCAGTGGGTCCTCTTCGCTCTGCTGATCTTCTACCCGCTCGCTGCCATGATCCGTCTCGCCTATTTCAACGTAACGGAAGAAGAACGCCAGAAAACGGAGAAAGGCAACCGTAAGTACTTTCTGGGTCTGCCGGTCACTTCCGCTTCGCTGATCTTCCCGGCCGTCATGATGCTGCAGTATATGCTGCCCATGGACCTGACCCTCATTTATTTCCCTGTGGCGCTGGCCACCGGTATTCTGTTCATCAGCCCGATCAAAGTCCCCAAACCCGGCCTGAAAGGCATCCTGATCATGGTTGGCATCGGTCTTATCGAATTCCTGATCATGGTGATCATGCGGGTCTTCTTCAAACACTAAGGAGTCAAAATGGCCAAAACATCGTTTTCCACCTGGTTCCTATATCGAACGATCCCCGGAAGGATGATCCTCTCCATACTGGTCCGGCCCGGCATTTCCCGCCTGGCCGGCCGTTTTCTGTCTTCCCGGCTGTCGAAAATACTCATTCCCTTCTATGTGAAGGCCTGTCATCTGGATCTGTCGCTTTGCGATCAGACCGATTTTCAGAGTTTCAACGACTGTTTCACCCGGCATTACCGCGAGGACGTCCGCCCCTTCGACCCTGATCTTTCTCATCCGGTCTGTCCCTGCGACGGACTGCTCAGCGCTTATCCCATCCGGGACGGCCTGGTCCTGCCCGTAAAGCAGAGCGCGTACCGGATCGAAGACCTCGTGAAAGACGCCGCGCTGGCGCATCAGTACAGAGATGGTCTGGCTCTGGTCTTTCGCCTGGAAGTGACGAACTATCACCGCTATTTCTTCATCGATGAGGGCCGTGTCCTTAACACACGGGCCATCCCGGGACTTCTGCACACGGTCCGCCCGATCGCGCTTCGTGATATTCCGGTCTTTACAGAAAACGCCAGGGATGTTACACTCATGGAAACTGAACATTTCGGCAAAGTCACCCAGATCGAGGTCGGCGCCATGATGGTCGGCAAGATCCGGAACCATCCCGTATCCGAATTTCACCGGGGCGAGGAGAAGGGCTGTTTCCTCTTTGGCGGCAGCACGGTCATCCTGCTCTTCGAAAAAGACAGGATCCGGATCCGTCCCGAACTGACAGATGCGACGAGCCGCGGGCACGAAACACCGGTCAAAGCCGGCGAGAGACTTGATTAATCAAAGAAAGGATCTGTCATGAGTGCGATCCATGTTTATTCCTTCAATATCCTGACCGACCGCTGTCAGAAGACCGGCGGTACCACGTTCGCGGAACGGTCCAAATTGTTTCCTTCGCTATTTCTAAGCCACGAGCCCGATCTGATCGGCTTTCAGGAGACCCAGCCGCCGCAGCGTCAGTGGCTGATGGACAATTTCCGGGATTTCGAGATCATCGGCGTAGGCCGCGGCAAAGATCTTCTGGATGAAAGCAATGTCATCGCCTATCGGAAAGACCGGTTCGATCTCGTATTCCTGGAGACTTTCTGGCTCTCGGATACTCCCCGCAAACCGGGCTCCCGCTTCTCCACCGATCAGAGCAGCTGCCCGCGTATCTGTACCTGCGCCACCCTGCGGGACCGGGAAAACGGCAAGCTCTTCCGTCATTACAATACCCATCTGGATCACATCGGCGCGTTCGCGCAGGCGCAGGGTATTTCGCTTATCCTGAGCCGGATCGCCGCCGATTACGATACCTGGCCTCTTCCGGTCATCCTGACCGGCGATATGAATGTGGAACCGGACAGCAAGGTCTATGAATCGATCATTTCGTTTGACGGCTGCGGATCCAGGCTGATCGATGTCACCGCCGGGGCCGGTCCCACCTTCCACGGTTTCAAAAAGGGCGGATGGGACAAGAAGATCGATTACATTTTCACCAACCTTCCCTGCGATATCTCGCGTACCGCCACGATCCGGGATGAGAAGGACGGTCTGCCTCTGTCCGACCATTATCCGGTCGGCGCCTGGCTGGAACTATAATCCGAAAGGGTCCCCATGAAAAGAAAAACCAAGTTTTCCACGACACAGACGATCATGCTCGCGTTCCTTGCCGCTATCGCGGCAGGGACCGTACTGCTCGCCCTGCCGATCAGTTCCGCGAGCGGACAGGCGGTCCCTTTCATGGATGCGCTGTTCACTTCCACGACCTCTGTCTGTGTTACCGGTCTGGTCACCGTACCGACGGGCTCCACCTGGAGCATCTTCGGACAGGTCGTCATCCTGATCCTGATCCAGATCGGCGGACTGGGTGTCGTCACGATGATGATCACCATGATGCTCAGCCTCCACCGCACGATTGGGATCGGCGGACGGATGCTGATCCAGGATGCCTTCAACCTCAATTCGCTTTCCGGCATCGTGCGTTTTGTCAAAAATGTACTGATCGGAACAGCGATCGTCGAAGGTACCGGCGCCCTGCTTTATATGACAGTCTTCGTCCCCAAGTACGGTCCCAAAGGGATCTGGATCTCCGTTTTCAACGCGATCTCCGCTTTCTGCAATGCGGGACTTGATATCCTGTCCGAAAACAGTCTGTGCGACTATGTGCTGAATCCTGTGGTCAACGCGACCACCGCCATGCTGATCATCCTGGGCGGCATCGGCTTTGTCGTCTGGTGGGATGTCCTCAATTCCTTCCGCAATCCCGGAAAGAAAAAAGTGAAGTGGTTCGACCGGCTGACATTCCACAGTAAGATCGCGCTTTCCATGACGCTGATCCTGATCCTTTCCGGTTTTATCCTGTTCTTCATTTTTGAATACGACAATCCGGATACGATCGGAAATTACACCCTTCCGCAGAAGATCATGGCCGCTCTCTTCCAGTCCATTACGACCAGGACAGCCGGCTTTGCCACGATCCCGCAGGAAAACCTGACAGGCGCGTCCTCTGTCACGTCTTTGCTCTTCATGTTTATCGGCGGATCCCCTACCGGAACGGCCGGCGGCATCAAAACGGTCACCTTTGCCGTACTACTCGCGTCCGGCTTCTCGGCGATCCGGGGCAAAGAAGATACCTGTCTGTTTCAGCGCACGATACAGAAAAGCGCTGTCTCCAAAGCCGTGACCGTCATTATGGTCTCTTTCATGATCATGTTCACGGCCACGCTCCTTCTGGAAGCGTTCACCGGCTCGGACTTTCTGGACGTCCTCTATGAGACCTGCAGCGCCACCGCGACCGTGGGCCTTAGCAGGAATTTCACCTCTACATTGACATTGCCGGGAAAAATCATTATCATTTTAACGATGTACCTTGGACGTGTCGGACCGGTCTCTCTGTTTATCGCGCTCAACACGAACAAAGGAAAACCCAATATCATCAAGAATCCGACTGAGCAGATCAGTGTCGGATAAAATAGCATGAGGAGATCTGTTATGAGTATAAATCAATCCTATGCCGTATTCGGACTCGGCCTGTACGGAACAGCTCTCGCGAAAGAACTTGTCAGAAGCGGCGCTGAAGTACTGGGCGTTGATATCGACGAAAGCATCGTCAATTCCGCTATCGCAGACATTCCCTTCTGCAAATGTGCCGACGTGACCGACGCGGAAGTGATCCGGCAGCTTGGCATCGCCAACATCGATGTTGTCGTCATCACCATGGCCACCGATCTCGAAGCCAGCGTCCTGGCCACCATGCTCTGCAAGGAAATCGGCGTAAAGAAAGTGATCGTCAAATGTGCCGACGAAATAAGCCGCCGGATCCTGAGCAAAGTCGGCGCGGATCAGGTCGTGATCCCGGAGAACGAAGCCGGCACGCGGATGGCGAAAAACCTGCTGAGCGACGGCTTTGTCGATATCCTGGAAGTCTCCCGGGACGTTTCCATGGTCGAGATGGATGTCCGTCCGGAATGGGTCGGCAAGAATCTGCTGGAACTGGATCTTCGGAAGAAATATGGTATCAATGTGGTCGCGATCATCGATGATAAAACCGTCATTACGAACATCGATCCGTCCCGTCCCTTTACCCAGTCCATGAAACTGATCGTGATCGCCAACGTCTCAAAGATCAGCAAACTGAAATAATCAAAACGCGCGCCGCAGGGCACGCTTCAAATGAAAAACCCGTCTTTCGAAAGACGGGTTTTTTGCGTTTTATTTGTGGTACGGCTCCTTCGCGATGATCCGAAAGGCCCGGTAGATCTGTTCCAGAAGGATGACCCGCATAAGCTGATGCGGGAATGTCATATCCGAGAAACTGAGCGCCAGATCGGCCTTTGACTTCACCTTTTTGGATAGTCCCAGCGACCCTCCGATCACAAACACAAGGTGGCTCTCTCCCTGGACGCTTTTCTGTTCGATCAGCCGTGCCAGCTGCATGGAATCCATCTTTTTCCCTTCGATCTCCAGGCTGATCACGTAAGCGCCCTGTGGGATCTTCGAAAGGATGCGCTCGCCCTCGGCCAGAAGGATCCGCTCTTCTTCCGCCGCGCTGGGTCCGTCGGGAGTCTTTTCATCGGCGACCTCCACGATCTGAAGCCTGCAGTAGCTCTGCAGCCGTTTGCTGTATTCGGCGATCGCTTCGCGGAAATAGGATTCCTTGATCTTCCCTACCGTGATCAGCGTGACACGGATCATCAGTGAAAATACCTCTCGAGCACCAGCTCACGGTATAGCTCCGTCCCGGCCGCGTGGCGGTAAGGCCATCCGATCAGCGCGCCGGCAAGTCCCCAGGTGATCATGGACATCAGCAGGAAAGGCCAGAAGGAAAGATCCAGCAAAAACGCGTCCCATTTCTGTCCTTCCATCATCCGGCTCGAGATATCCATAGCGTCCTTCAGCGTCATACCCGGCTGTTCCGCCAGCAGATACGGCACCAGCAGATAGCGGTAGTAAAGATAGATCCCCGGCACGACCAGTAGAAAGGTCCCCAGATAGATCATAGCGTTGCGGATCAGCATCACGATCATCACGTTGCGGTAATAACCGGACTTGAAAATGAATAAAAGGCCGTGTGCCGTCGGCTTCTTGCCTTCGGCGTTCTCCAGATAAAACTGGCGGCAGCCCACTTCCAGCGGGCCAAAGATAAAGATCCCCAGAACGATGATGATCGCCGCCGCCAGGCTCATCTTCGGGACGCGGGCAAGCCAGCGGATCACGCCCATGGACAAAAGCAGGCCGGGATTATACAGATAGTACAGCCACTGCGTGATGAGTCCCAGGATCAGACTGACCAGAAGACACCATTTATAGTTGGTCAGCAGGCATTTCCAAGCCGCGTTTTTCAGTTCTGTCTGATTCCAGGATGTCTTATGCCGGAATGTATTTCGATTCCAGGTCTTTATCTCGGAAAGATCAAAGTGAAACATCTCCATTTGCAGCTCTCCTTGAATGAAAGAACGGTCACAGCATACGCCGTGACCGCTCTGGTTTTCTTTGGGGTCAGCCGGCGTGGTCTTTGATGACTCTCAGGACCGGATCGGATCCGCCGGTCCGCTCGATGTCCGCGCCGAGCAGTTTCAGCTTATCGACCATGCCTTCATAGCCGCGGTCGATATAGTTGATGTTGGTAACATAGGTGGTCCCTTCCGCCGCCAGACCGGCCAGTACCATGGCCGCGCCGGCGCGAAGATCCGTCGCCGCGACTTCACTGCCCGACAGACGGTCTACTCCCTCGATGATCGCGATATGCCCTTCGACATCGATGTTCGCGCCCATTTTCTGGAGCTGTTCCACATAACGGAAACGATTATCCGTTACTGACTCGTTGATCATACTGGTCCCGTTGACCATGGATAAAAGCACCATCATCTGGGGCTGCATATCCGTAGGAAAACCGGGATACGGAAGCGTCTTGACCTTGGTTGGCTTGAGTCTTCCGCCGCCGATCACACGGATCGCGTCATCCTCTTCCCGGATCCGGATCCCGATCTCGCGAAGCTTCGCGGAAATGGAATCAAGATGCCTGGGGATAACGTTCGTGATCTTGATATCCCCGCCGGTGACCGCGCTCGCTACCATATAGGTGCCGGCTTCGATCTGGTCGGGAATGATCGCGTATTCGGATCCGTGCAGACGACGAACACCCCGGATACGGATCGTGTCCGTACCGGCGCCTTTGACATCCGCGCCCATGGAGTTTAAGAAACTGGCTGTATCAACGACATGCGGCTCTTTGGCCGCGTTTTCAATAACAGTGGTACCATGTGCCAGAACCGCCGCGAGCATAATATTGATCGTGGCGCCGACACTGGCGAAATCCAGGAATATATTCGTTCCCAGAAGCTCGGTGGCTTTCATCTCGATAATAGCTTTGGTCGTCACGCTGGCGCCCAGCGCCTCGAATCCCTTGACATGCAGATCGATCGGCCTTACGCCGAAATCGCAGCCGCCGGGAAAGGCGACACGGGCGTGCTTAAAGCGCCCTAAAAGAACGCCCAGCAGATAATAGGACGCACGCATTTTGCGAACACCTTCGGAATTCGCGCAGTCGTTCACCATGTTTCTGCTGTCGATTCTCAGGGTATGTTCGTCCAGATAGTCTACCTGGACATGCATATCGCGCATGATGGATACCAGATTGGCAACATCTGCTATATGAGGCACGTTCTCCAGCGTAACGACGTCGTTCGCCAGGAGAGCTGCCGGAATGATGGCCACAGCCGCATTTTTAGAGCCGCTGATCGCGACTTCCCCCCGCAGCGGATTTTGTCCGCGAATACAAAGCTTGTCCACCTCAACACCTCGTTTTATATATATAGGTATCTGACATTATATCATATTCCTGGACATTTGCAAATAAATTTTTCTTTCAGGGACTGACAGCATTGGCGGATCCCGTATACCGGATGGTGATCGTTCGTCCGGAGGAGAGGATCATCGTCTGAACGGGAACGGCTACCGCCGTCTCGTCAGATCCGTCGCTTTCCGTGGAATCGATCACATAACCGTCATACATCCGTTCGATCGTTCCCGGCGTCTCCCGAAGCTCTATCATCTTGTTCAGGCCGGCGTACAGCATTTCATCCTTCGGCAGTGTTACGAGGGACCTTCCTTCCGCGCTCACTTCCCAAACAGTCAGCACCGCTGTCTTCACCCCGTCCATCGTCACCAGCAGGGAGATGGAATTGAAATAATAGATCTGATCCCCCTCCAGCTGCCGGTAAATAAACCGATATCCGTTATCATCCTGACGCCATTCGCTCAGAAACACACTGTCAAGCCACTTCTCCGCGAAACGGCGCGCCAGCGGCTGCAGCATGGAAAACAGGGCCTCCTCCGTCAGATCCTCCGGTGCCTGCCACGCTTTGATCGAATCGTCCGTATAGGTGATCGTATGCGCGGGACGGTTGGTCAGAAGCGTGATGCTTCCGCTGTTATACTGGACCTTGGAACCGTAGATATAGGACTTGTCAAAGCTTTCCTTTCCAAGGAAACGCTCCGTCATGCGGTCGACATCCGCGGTCTTCAGCTCCAGCGCCGTAAAACCGGGATTCACCGCGTCCGGCATCTCGGCAAACGTTACTCCTTTCTCCTCATAAAGGGAAAGGACGGCGTCCATCTGATCCTGACTTACCATTCTCTCATTCCTGGATCTTCGCCAGGAATAAAAGAGAAGCAGCAGGTTCAGAAGAAGGAGGCTTCCCAGGATCATGAAACGTACGAATCGTCTTGTCATAATATCTCCCTAGAGCATTTGGAAACCGCGCAGCGGTTTGGACAGGGGCTCATGATTGCAGCCACCGGATGCCCCTGTTCCCCTTACAATGCCGGATAAACCAGCGTCTTATCCGGACTTTTGATCGTCCAGACGAGAAACAGCTGTCCGTGTGTCATCTGATAGGCAAGGCGCGGCGGTTCACATAGTTCGATCTCTTCTCTGGCGCAGCGGTCCATGATCTCTTTCCATCCGTAGCGCAATTCGCTGATTTCACCCATCTGAAGTGTGCAGACGAACCGTTCATACCGGCGGACCTTGCTGCCGCTGACCGTGACAACGATAGGCGCCGGCATGCTCCACGCTTCCTGAAGGGACTCATCCAGCGGACAAAGATATCCGTCGATCACATAATCGAAATAAAAGACGGTTTCCTCACCGATCGTTTCATAGCCGGAAAGCTTCCAGCCCAGACCGCTCTGTGACGCCATATCCTTCCGGATAAAAGCGGCTGCCGCATCATAAGCTTCCGAAAGGCCGACGGGTGTTTTCTCGTCACCGGTCAGGGTCTGGACATAGACCATGTGTCCGTTGGGAGAAAGGCGGACCGTCATCTTTTCATTGGAAAACAGCAGATCCTCGCCCAGCGTTTTCTCCGTAACGGTGTCGGGATAGTCAAAAAAGCTCATCCCGTAGCGCCGCATCCTTACCTCGATCATGGTTTCGTCCTGAAGGAAAGCGGAAAGGATCTGTCCTCTTGTTCCGGAGGATCTTCCTTCTGTCTGAAGAAAGCCGTCCCGGGGAAAAACACCCGGAAAAGCCAGCTCCTGCCAGACATAATCCGTGTCGACCGTGTGTACCAGATCCACGATCGTTTTCAGAAGAGACTGGTTGCTCTCCATCGTATAGGAACCGCCGGTGGAAATGCGCAGCGTTTTATCCGTGGTATTATAAAAACAGATCCTCACATCTTCCGTGAGGCTCCTGGCCGGGACGATCCATATCTGATCAAAAGACCCATCCGGAAAACGGTTTTCCGGCACATCCATCTCCGAACGGATCGCTTCCGCTCCCAGCGAAAGAGGAAGATCCAGACAGCAGACCGTACCCAGAAGAGGCAGTTCGCTCTCTTCTTCGGTCATCAGGATGGAGGCGGGCATCACATCGTGCATAAGCGCAAGGCTCTCGGCTAAAAGTTCCAGATGATCGCCGGTCCCGTCCGGAACGCCGACAAATCCGGTCTGTCCTTTCAGTGAGATAAAGATCGTCTTCGGAGAGATCATGGAAGAACGGACTTCCACAGATTCGTCCTGGGCAGCGGTATTTTCCTTCTGCAGCGGATCCCAGAAGATCCTTCCGATCTGGAAAAGCGCCAGCGCCACTAAAAACCAGGAGATGAACCAGAAAAGGACCCATTCCTTTCTGTCTGTCAGCCGTATCATGGGGTACCTCCCGGCGTGATCCGGCCGTTCTCGATCAAGAATTCATACAGATTCAGCTGATAGCCGGTGATCTCTTCCACCAGCGACCTGGGATAACGTACCGCACGTGCGGAAATGACCTCTTCTCCCAGCTCCAGCCGGATAAACTGCGTCCCGATCAGCGGAAGCGGTACGACAAGACAATAAAGACCGCTCTCTTCGGTCTTTTGTTTCGACTGATAAAGGATGATCCGGTCCCGCCCGTTCTGATAGGTATAGACCGTACAGATGATGTCCGTCCCCGGCTCTGTCTTCCCGCTTAGAAGCGTCTGATCTTCAAGTGTGTGGATCGTTTCTTCCTCGCCCGTTTCTTCCGCGTAGGAAAGCGGCGGTTTCAGGAAAAGAAGCAGGGATAACGTCAGAATGACCAGAAGGAAAACACGCGGCTTATTCATCGGCGCTCCCTTCCGGGAACGAGACCCAGAACGTACTGCCTTTACCCAGTTCGCTTTCCACGTAGATCCTTCCGTCATGAAGCTCGGTGATCTCCTTCGCGATGGCCAGACCCAGACCTGTACCGCCCAGCGCGCGGGACCTGGCTTTATCGACCCGGTAGAACCGGTCGAAGATGTTTTCCTGGTCCTCCTTCGCGATACCGATCCCATGGTCCTCGATCTTTACACGGATCTCGTTTTCACCGGTCTCTTCATTGATCACGCGGTAAATGCCCGCGTAGATCCCGGAGTTTTCCGGACTGTATTTCATGGCGTTGGTGAGAAGATTACGGAACACCTGATCCAGTCGGTGACTGTCACCAAGAATAATAAACTCATCCAGCGGATAAGGCAGACGCTCACCCACATCGGCTTCCGGCTCGGTCTCCATATCCGGCGCCCACTGGAGCGTTTGTCCTTTCTTCCGGGCCTCAAACATCAGTTCTGACAGATCCCGGTACAGGACCATCGCCAGATCCGTCGGCTTTTTGCTTACGGTCGCCTGATGGGAATCCATCTTGGAAAGTTCCAGAAGATCCGTCACCAGGGCCGTCATACGGTCGGATTCCTGATTTACGACGGTCAGAAAATGCCGGGTCATTTCAGGATCGTCCGTCCCGCCGTCCAGCAGAGTCTCCACATAACTTTTGATCGTGGTAATAGGTGTGCGCAGTTCGTGGGATACGTTCGCCACGAATTCCTTCTGCATTTTCTCCATGGCCTTCAGCTCAATGATCGAACTGGAAAGCTCATGCGCCATCTCGTCGAAGTGGATCTCCAGCTGACCCAGCTCATCACTTTCCGGGACCTCGTTCTTTTCCTCTTCCGGATCTCCGGCCGCCTCTTCCAGCTTACCGGAAGCCAGTTCCTGGGACTTCTTCGTAAGTTTCAGGATCGGACGGGAAATGCTGGACGCGACGAAATACCCCATGATACCGGCGACCAGGATGCCGATCAGCGTGATCAGGAGAATAATGTAAATAACGCTCTGCAGATTTTTCTGTATCGTCTCCATAGGCTGACGGATCAGGATCATGTATGGATGATCGATCCCGGGAAGAGAAAACATCGTGACATAGTCCGCCACGGAGCTCGTACCGTCATAGGCAGTATGGACGTAGATCTCTGTCTGTTTCTGCCCGTTCCTTGCCTGTATGAGCACCCGGGAGCTTAAGTCCTGTACGGAAAGATCTTTCCGCCGGCTGTAAAGAAGTTTCCCTTCCTCCGACAGAAGATAAACGGACTTCTCGCTGCTCTGTGCCGCGTCAGTGCCGCCGGTCTCGATCAGCAGGGAGGTGACCACTTCGCCGAACGCCTTCGGGATCTCCTCTTCGTTCGTGAGTTCCTGCACCGATAGAACATCCACGATCCTCTCTGCCGTATATTCGCATTCCGTGTAGACCTTCTTGTATTCGGTGCTTCGGAAAGCGAAAATAATTAAAACACCACAGCTCAGCATGACAGCGACGACCAGCAGTGAGTACAGGGTCGCCATCTTCCATTTAATACTGCCCATGGTGTTTTCCTCTTTTGTTTCTCAGTTTATTTGTCCGTAAAGTAATACCCGACGCCGCGCTTCGTGAGGATGAGCTTTGGCTGGCTGGGATCGTCCTCGATCTTTTCGCGAAGCCGTCTGATCGTCACATCCACCGTACGCTCGTCGCCCAGAGACTCATAGCCCCAGACCTTTTCCAGGATCTCCGGCCGCGGAAAGACCTGGCCTCTCCGGCTCATGAGAAGCTTGATGATCTCTGTCTCTCTCTGCGTCAGGTCGATCCGTACGCCGCCTTTCTGACAGGAGAACTTCGCGGCGTCCAGTACGAAATCGCCGGCCGTATAGGGATTCGTCTGACTGTTTTCCTTTCTCGTCAGCGCCTGATAGCGTCTCAGTCCCGTACGGACCCGGGCCATCAGTTCACGCATGCTGAAAGGTTTGGTGACATATTCATCCGCGCCCATTTCCAGTCCGAGCACCGTATCGATCTCTTCGGTGCGCGCCGTCACCATGATAATGGGGATATTGCTGCTCTCCCGGATCCGCCGGCAGACTTCGTATCCGTCCATACCCGGCATCATGACGTCCAGGATCACCAGGTCGGGGCTCTCCTTCTGGAACTCTTCCAGGGCGCCGTATCCGTCATACGCCGTGAATGTCCGGTAGCCTTCCTTGTCCAGATTGAATTTGATGATATCGACGATGCTTTTCTCATCGTCGACGATCAGGATCTTTTCGTACACAGGGATCTTCCTCCTGTCTTGTTATCAGGTCAGATCGATGGAAATATGCGCGTCGACCGACAGAGATTCTTCCGCCGGCAGCAGGTCGAAACCGGAATCCGGTCCGATGGACGCCGCCAGGTTGGGGGCGTTGATGCGCCAGTTCTGCGGCTCCAGGCAGACGAATCCGCCTTTCTGTTTGCAGTTCCAGACCATCCAGTGACGGTAGAACGGATCCACTTCATAGGTCACGACGGCGCCTTTGCGGTAGATGACGCCGCCATGGAACGAAACACCGTTGATCTCCAGATCTTCCGCCGTATAATGATCGTCCATGCTCCATGTCATCGGATCCAGTCCGCCTTCACGAAGCTTACTTTCTTCTTCATTCAGCTCACGGACCACGTCGGTCGGGAGCATCCGGTCATCGACCTCGATCCGTTTTCCCACGGAAAGCAGGATGCGGCTGTCCTCGTCCACAGCGAACGCGGAATGGAAGCCCAGTCCCACCGGCAGCAGATCTTCACCGGTATTGATGATGGTGACCGTCTGGGAAAGGCCGGTCTCATCCAGCTTGTATTCCTGGATGGCTTCGAAATAGGCCGGAAAATGTTCGAAGAAATCCGTCGTATCGTCACCGACGAAACGCATTTTCAGATAATCGCTGCGGCTTTCCACGACCTCCCAGGGCCGTTTATGCAGAAAACCGTGCAGGGAGTTGAACCGTTTGGGCTCGTTCAGCGGGAACTGATAGACCTTGCCGTCCACCTCAAATCTTCCGCCGTCGATCCGGTTCGGAGGAAAGAGGATCGGCAGACCATAGGAAGTCGTGCCCTTCTGAAAATCCTCCCAGGACGCCGGCTCCGCCAGCGCCTTGATGCCGCCTTTGGAAAGACCGATCAGCTGGCCGCCCGCTTCGGGGACCGCCCAAGCTGTGTAGCCGCCTGCTTCCAGTACAATGACCTGTTTGCTGCCAAATTCCATTTGTTGTACCTCCGAATAATTATTTATTGAATGTGCTGATGATTGCGGATGTGGTTCTCGCAGTATTCGTAGTTGCCGTTGCACTGCGAGCAGTAACGGAATGTCATATTGGGATCGTCCAGTTCGGTGATGCCGCAGATCGTGCAGCGGTGGAACGCGACTCTGGTCACGTTCTGTCCGCTCTGCCCCGCGGGCGAGGCCGTTTCCTTCTTCGGTCCGAAGGAGAAACCACCGGTTCCGCCGTTAAACGCGCTTCGCCCTGCTGCGCCGTAGTCTGTCCGGGAAGATCTGCCGGGTTCGAACGGATTTCTCGTCTGCTGAGAGGAATTCATCGTCCGCTGGAACTGATCTTTTTTGAGGAGACGTTTTACCCGCTGATAGAGCACGGGACCGAAGAAGATCAGATATCCCGCCATGGATGCCAGGATGAGCAGTTTGATGGGCAGCGACCCGATGATGAATTCATAGATCAGAAGCGCCGCGGAGATATAGCCCATCCAGCTGGATTTGATGGGGATGATCAGCATCAGCAGGACGCGGAAATCCGGGAACATCGTGGCCAGCGCCAGGAACATCGACTGGAACAGATAGCCGGCCTGATGATACATGTAGGTCAGCGAATAGCCCAGGAAGTAAGAGATAAACAGTACGATATCGATGGCGATCACGCCCACGAAGAAGTAAAAGTTGAACTTGAACGTTCCCCAGGACCGCTCCAGCGCGCCGCCGATCCAGTAATAGCAGAACAGGGAAAGCGCCGTCATCAGCGGATTGCCGAGACTCGGGACGAAAACGAAGGTGATGAGTCTCCAGACCTGTCCCTTCAGCACCTGAGCGGGGTCCATATTCAGGAAATACACGGCGTTCGGCGCGATCAGACTGATCACATAGACGATCGCGCTTCCGAAGATCACGTACCGCATGAGGTTCGGGATCGCTGCCTTTCCGATCTTTCGCTCGAGATCATCGAGCCAGTTATAACCTTGCATTCACTATATCCTTTCTGACATAAATAAACTTTCTTTCGATCTGACCGATATGCTCGATCACGCCGGCCCTCTCCAGTACTTTGACCGCGTTACTCCCTTTGCGGCCGCTTAAGCGAAGCGCTTTCATCAGTTCCGCGCGGAAAAAAGGATCCGGCAATGAATCCGGCACCAGATGAAGATAGTCCTCCGGTGTTTTCAGGATCTCTTCCTTTTCGATCCTGAGCGGCAGCCGCTCCATCCGGTTGGAACCGCGTTTCCGGTCCCGGCTCCATCCGTCCAGACAGCGGTATTCTTCCATGTCGATCAGGACGGCGAGAAACTCCAGATTCTCGTGCAGCATGACGTCCGGAAGGGCATAGATCTCCGGCAGGATGTCCGATGTGCGGCCTGTCTTGGGAGACTTATGCTTTTCGCTGGATTCGCCCGTTTCCGGATCGACCCACGAAATATAGCGGATATGCGGGATCGGGTAAACCACCGTCACTTTGTATTCGCCCAGAAAGTCCTCCAGTTTTTGCCTGAGGCGTTCGAAGCCCCGGGTCTGGATCTCGTAGATATGGCCGCGTTCCTTCTGGAAAATATCCGCGACATGGCTGTAAGTACTTCCGTCCGGTCTTTTTCCGCGGATCCTGACCTCATGGGAGGTCTCATCCGGTGCATAATAGTATTTGAGTGCCGCGTGGACCAGACGCTCGGACTGGGTCCCGATCCCCTCCGGCATTCGCTTCCTGGCGCGCTCGATCGCCAGGGCTAAACGTTCGTCGTTAGATTGATAGATCATAGAGTTAGTATAGCACTTTTTCATTGCATTTGCACCCGCTTGTATGCTATAATTTTGTAAATAGTTCGTGAATAAATATCTTCATATATCAGGAGGAATTCCCATGGTAAGAGATGGTATGATCTGGATTGGCAACAACGAATACGGCGAGCCTTTATCCCTGCTCCCCAAGATGGCGAACCGCCACGGATTAGTCGCCGGCGCGACCGGTACCGGTAAGACGGTCACCCTGAAGGTGATGGCTGAGTCCTTCAGTGCGATGGGCGTTCCCGTATTCATGGCGGATGTCAAGGGCGATATCGCGTCCATCATGGCACCCGGCAAAGACTCCGAAGACATGCAGGCAAGGATCGAGCGTTTCGGTCTTGCGGAGCATGGCTTCACTTATCAGGGATTTCCTGTCACCCTTTGGGATATCTACGGGACCAAAGGCATCCAGCTGCGTTCGACCGTATCGGAGATCGGCCCCCTGCTGATGAGCCGCATCCTGGATCTGAACGATCTGCAGAGAGACATCCTTTCGATCGTCTACAAGATCGCGGATGACAAAAACCTGCTGCTGACCGATACCAAAGACCTCAAGTCCATGCTGAACTACGTGAACGAACACGCGGCGGAGTTCGCGGCGGATTACGGCCGTGTTTCGTCCGCTTCCGTCGGCGCCATCATGCGCGCACTGGTCGCGCTCGAGACCGAGGGCGGCGATGTGTTCTTCGGTGAGCCCGCGCTGAATGTATCTGACTGGCTGACGCTCGGCGAAGGCGGCAAAGGTATGATCAACATCCTCGATTCCGAGAGCCTGATCAACAACGG
This sequence comes from Bacillota bacterium, assembly GCA_017620135.1. GTDB lineage: Bacteria > Bacillota > Clostridia > Lachnospirales > Bianqueaceae > RUG760. The sequence goes on along the minus strand of JAFZQZ010000049.1, from coordinate 26,129 downwards.
CCGTCTGTACTCCACCTTCCTGCTGTGGCTGCTGGCCGAGCTCTTCGAGGTCCTGCCGGAAGTCGGCGACCAGGCCAAACCCAAGATGGTCTTCTTCTTCGACGAAGCCCACCTGCTGTTCAAAGGCGCTACCAAGACCCTGCTCGACAAGATCGAACAGATGGTCAAACTGATCCGTTCCAAAGGCGTTGGCGTTTACTTCTGCACCCAGAACCCGAAAGACGTTCCGGATTCCGTCCTTGCCCAGCTCGGCAACAAGATCCAGCACGGTCTTCGTGCCTACACGCCGGCTGATCAGCGTGCTGTCAAATCCGCCGCTGATTCCTTCCGCGCGAACCCGGCCTTTGATACCTATGATACCATCCTGAACCTGGGAACCGGTGAAGCCGTCGTTTCCTTCCTGGACGAGAAAGGTATCCCCACCGTCTGCGAGAAAGCCTTTATCCTTCCGCCCGAGAGCCGCTTCGGTTCCATCACGGACGAAGAGAGAGATTCCGCGATCAAATCCAGCCTCTGCTACAGCAAGTATGCGACTGCTGTCGATCCCGAATCCGCTTATGAGATCCTGCAGAGACTCGGTTTAGAGGAACTGGAAGCCAAAGAGCAGGCTGAAGCTGAAAAGCTGGAAGCCAAGGAGCAGGCCGCTGCCGAGCGCGAAGCGCAGAAAGCCGCGGAGAAAGAAGCCAGAGAGAAAGAGCGTGAAGCACAGAAAGCTGCCAACGCCCGCAAACAGGCAGCCAAATCCGTGGGCTCCACTGTTGTCGGCACCGTCGGCCGTGAAGTCGGTAAATCCATCTTCGGCAAATTCGGTTCCTTCGGAAAACTCCTGGGCGGCAACCTGGGCGCTTCCCTTGGACGTAACCTGCTGGGGATCCTGTTCAAGAAATAAGCCCATTCCTATGTAACAAAAGAGGCCACGGCATAAGCTGTGGCCTCTTTTAGTTAAAACAATCTGGGCTTATTCTCATGTTTTTTCTTATCCACCCCAACCCTTTGGGGATCCCCAACCTTCTGGGGAAGATAGTGCATTTTTCAGCCTCGCCGCCCAGTACATTTTTGCATTATTGGGCGGTGTGTCAATTTGACGAGCTATCTTCTCCAATCCCTGGGCGAGAAGAGTCTTCTTTCTTCTATCTCACCCAGAGATTTCTATAAATGAAAGTCTCGTTTGGGCGAAAAGCTTTCTTTAAAGACTATCCTTTCCAATCCCTGGGCAAGATAGCTCGTCCGGTTGATATCTCATCCAAAAAACACAGGGACTTTTGGGTGGCGGAGCAAGAAAAAAAGCTAAACACCCCAAAAGACTGACAGAACCGCTTTTCGCAGGAATTCTCGGAAAAGATTCAGTATTTATTGTGCACTTTCTCCGCGAAGCACATGACGTCTTTGATCGTCAGGATCGTGCCGTCGTCCAGCGTCAGCGAGCCGCTCATGCGGCCGAAGACCTGGTGCTGATCGGAAACGATGACTTTGAAATCAAGCTTGGCTGCCCGGTCCAGTACCGGCTCGAACGTCATCTCGAAGCGGTGATCGGAAGAAGTGAACTTCCACGGCTTCATGATATCGTCCGGCGGGATCACGAAAGTGATGTCGTCCAGCTTGTGGATCTTGCCTTTATAGAAGATGACATTTTCGGTGGCGGCTTTCGTGTTGCCGAAGCCATAACCGATATTCCACCCGAGACTTTCGGGTCCGTTCGCGGTCTCGATCGTACAGTTGCCCGAGCCCCAGAGCCAGGTGTTGTCATAGGTCCAGACGCCGCGGCCCCAGTCGAGCGTACCGTAGTCGGTCGCGGGATCGAATTCATACCGCTGCCCGTCATATTCCATCCAGCCGCTGGCCTTCATGCAGTTGATTTTCTGGTTATAGTAGAAAGCGTGTTTTTTGTCCCACGGCGTGGCGATGACCATGGATTCCATGGGCGGCTGCTCGAGGGTGATATCGCAGTAGAACGGTTTGCCGTCGCAGAAGTTTTCGAAATGACAGGTGATCCGGCGCTGTCCCGAGGACGGCGCGAAGCGCATCTGAAGACGTTTGTCCTCATACACAGTATCACCGGCGGAGCTGTCTTCCGGCAGCTTCAGCTTGCCCATGGGAAAAACATTCAGTACCGTCTCGGTATGTTCCCACGGTTTCTCTCCGAAGGTCAATAACGAGACTGACTGCAGGCCTACATAACCGTCGTCGGATATCGTGAAGGCTCCGGCGAACTTGTCCGAAAGCACCAGATAGTAATCCCATTCCTTGATCCGGAAGACCGGCGCTTTGATCATGCTCCGGCGGTACTGCTGTACCTGACTTCTGGACCAGCCGGGCTCACGAAGTTCTCCCTTTTCGTCCAGCAGCAGCTGATGATTCGTCACTTCATGATTGCGCATAGGAATCCTCCGCAAATATTGATTCAACAATATCATATACTTTTTTGTCATGAAAATGCCACCACTCACCGAAGTAAGCGTTGAATCCGGCATTTTTCATCGTCTCTTCCAAAAAGAGCACGTTCGAGCGTGCCGCAACCGACGCCTGTGAATAATCCCGGTTGGCCCGCTCGGAGAAATCGTCAAACTCTGACGGCATCTCCACTTCCTGGCCCGTGGAAAGATCCACCAGCGTGACATCGACGGTATTACCGCGGCTGTGCTTGGAAAAGCCCTTGTAGGGATCCGCGACATAGTCGTCGTTCGGCATCAGTTCCCACATGAGAAACTGTGCCGCCGGGTCACGCCAGGCATCCCAGATCTTCAGCGAGAAACCTCTGGCTTTGACAGCTTCCTGCGCCGCAGTCAGCTTTTTCACCGTGCCGTACCTAAGCCAGGCATCCTCATAGGTATAGATCGGCCGGCCGAGAAAGTTATCCGCCCCGGCGTATTTGAGATCGATCCGGATATCCGGAATATAGTCCTTTACCCGGACCATCGTTTCCTCAGTCAAGATCCAGATACGCTCCCTTCATGGGCGACGCCGCCAGTTTCGCGAACATGCGAAGCATTCCCTTCGGATATTTGACCGGTTTCGGCTGCCAGTTTTTCTTTCTTTCCGCCAGTACGGCCGCCACTTCTTCCGGCGTCTTCTCCTCGCCCGCGATGCCCACGATCTCCAGCACGCGTTCCTTCACATCCAGCCGGATCAGGTCTCCCTCCTCCACCAGCGCGATGGGTCCTCCGGCCTGCGCCTCCGGCGAAACATGCCCGATCACCGGACCGGTGGACGCTCCGGAGAACCGGCCGTCCGTGATGAGCGCGATGCTCCTGCCGAGTTCCTTGTCGGAAGAGATCGCTTCAGAGGTATAGAACATTTCCGGCATTCCGGATCCTTTCGGTCCCTCATACCGGATAAAGACCGCGTCTCCGGGCTGCACCTTATGATGCAGGACCGCATCGATACATTCTTCTTCACTATCAAACGGACGTGCTCTCAGCACGGCCTTGAACATTTCCTTCGGGCAGGCCGTATGCTTGATGACCGCGCCTTCCGGTGCCAGATTGCCTTTCAGAACAGCGATGGAACCATCCGTTCCGAGCGGTTTATCATAAGGCCGGATGATATCTTCCTTCGTCAGGCTGATGCCGCAGCGCTCGTTCGCCGCGTCCAGCCACTTCTGGCATCGCTCGTAGAAACCGTTTTCCTTCAGCTCGGCGAGATTCTCACCCAGTGTCTTACCGGTGACGGTCATAGCGTCCAGATGAAGTACGTCTTTGATCTCTTCCATGATGGCGGGCACGCCGCCGGCATAGTAGAAGAATTCCGCGGGCCAGCGGCCGGCCGGACGAAGATCCAGCAGGTAGTGCATGCCGCGGTGCAGACGGTCGAAGGTGTCGCCGTCGATTTGGATCCCCAGTTCATGGGCCACCGCCGGCAGATGCAGCAGCGTGTTCGTGGATCCGGAGATCGCGGCGTGGACAAGGATCGCGTTTTCGAAACTGTCCATCGTCAGAAGCTTCGACGGCCGCATGGACTCATCGCCCGCCATCTCCACCGCCCGTTTGCCCGCGCGGTAAGCGTAATCCAGAAGGTCCGGACTCGTCGCCGGAAGCAGCGCGCTTCCCGGAAGAGAAAGTCCCAGCGCTTCCGCCATGATCTGCATGGTCGAGGCGGTCCCGATGAACGAGCAGGCGCCGCAGCTCGGACAGGCATTATGCTTTGCCCAGTCAAGGCGCGCCTGATCGATCTCACCGCGCTCGTATTTCGCCGAATACATACCGAGCTGTTCCAGCGTTAAAAGTTCCGGTCCGGCCGCCATCGTCCCGCCGGTCATGACGACCGAAGGGATATCCACGCGGCAAAGGCCCATCAGATTACCCGGCATCCCCTTGTCACAGCTGGCGATATACACGCCCGCGTCGAAGGGCGTGGCCAGTGCCTGAAATTCGATGGCATCCGCGATGATCTCGCGGCTGGCCAGCGAGTAGTTGATCCCGTCCGTGCCCTGGCTTTCGCCATCGCACATATCCGTGCAGAAATATCTGGCTCCGTGGCCGCCGGCGTCCTTTATACCGCGCCGGGCCTCTTCCACCAGTTTATCCAGATGACCGGAACCCGGATGGCTGTCGCCAAACGTGCTTTCTATAAAGACCTGGGGCTTGCCAAGATCTTCCGGTTTCCAGCCGGTCCCGATCCGGAGCGGATCCAGTTCCGGCGCAAGTTCTCTCATTCTCTGGCTAGTCAGCATAACGGTCCCCTCCACAGGACGGCCTTACTCTTCTTCCATCTCCTCTTCCATCAGCGATTCATAATAGGTGCTGACGCGGTCAAACTCTTCATCGTCATCGATCGTGGAAAGCTCGATATCGTCGCCCTTTTCGGTATACTCATAGAGGTATTCGTCCTCGCCGAGCGTATCGTCCGCCTCGATGATGGAAAGAACCATATATTTCTTTCCTTCGAACTCGAATTCATCGAGGATCGCGTATTCGTCTTCGCCGCCTTCATCGTTCGGGATAAAGATGGTATCTACTTCAAAACCCAGCTGTTCGTCACTCATGATGTTGTCTCCTTATGTTGTTTTTTATAATGGCCGCGTGATCTCGGCCAGGAACGCCCTGTGCTCTTCATCAAGCAGAGGCGCAACCTTCTCATAAACGGTCCGGTGATACTCATCCACCCAGGTGATCTCCTCGGGCGTGAGCATCTCTTTCACGATGGCTTCCCGCTCATACGGGCAGTAGGTGATCGCTTCCAGACGGAAGAATTTCCCCCACTCGTTCTCCGTATGAGGCATGACCATGACCAGGTTCTCGATGCGCACACCGAACTTGCCGGTGGGATAAAATCCCGGCTCGTCGGAAATGATCATCCCCGGCACCAATTTGATCCTGTTCAGCCCAAAGGAAATGTTCTGCGGCCCTTCGTGCACGGAGAGCACGAAGCCCACGCCGTGACCGGTGCCGTGCTTGTAGTCGAGGCCCTTGTCCCACAGTGGTTTTCTGGCCAGGACATCCAGGTTCGTCCCGGTGATGCCTTCCTTGAAAATGGCATGTCCGAGCTGCAGATGTCCCTTCAGGACCAGCGTATAGGCTTCCTTCATTTCATCGGTCAGCGGTCCGCAGGCGATGGTACGGGTGATGTCCGTGGTTCCTTCCATGTACTGCGCGCCGGAGTCCACCAGCAGGAATCCTTCCGGGCGTATCGTCGCGCATTCCGGCCGCTCCGGCTTGTAATGCACAATCGCGCCGTTGGGGCCGTAGCCGGCGATCGTCTCGAAGCTGATCCCCAGCGCGTTCTCCTGGCTGCGGCGTTTCGCGTCCAGCCAGTCGGCATAGTCGCATTCCGTGAGTCCGTCAGCAGCGTGATCCTTGACGTACTTCAGCAGCTGCACCATGACCGCGCCGTCCTTCACATGCGCCTTACGAACGTTCTCCTGCTCTACCTTATTTTTCACAGCCTTCATCATAATGACGGCGTCGGTCTCTTCCTTCACCATTTCCCATCCCGCGGGAATGCTCTCCACCAGGAGCTGGTTGATAAAGCGAAGATCCAGGTCGATGCGGATCTTTTTGCCTTCCGGTTTTTCCGCGTCGATCTGTGCCATATATGCCGGCAGATCGCCGTAGCCGCGGACCGTTACGCCGTCTTCCGCAAGGACGCCTTTCATCTCTTCCGTCACCTTCACGGGTTCGATGAACAGATCGCAGCTGTTAAGGCCTACAAGGGTAAAGGCGTAAGCCACGGGAGTATCATGGATATCGTCGCCGCGGAAATTTAAAAGCCACGCGCTGGATTCCAGCGAAGCGACCAGATAATAGTCCGCTTTCTTCTTTTCCAGATGATCCCGCACTCTCCGGATCTTTTCCTTACGGCTCTCGCCGGCATAGGATGCCGGGAAATCCCAGATGGGGGTATCCGGAAGGCTCGGACGTCCTTCCCAGACCATACCGACCAGATCTTCCTGACAGCTTAATTTCAGATCCTTTTCCTTCATCTTGGCCTTCAGCATCTGCGCCTGGGAAAAGCCGATCGTCCGCCCGTCGATCCCGATCGTACCATTCGCAGGAGTCTCGGCCAGCGCCCAGTCATCCCAGGTGGGGACGCCGGGCTCGCCCATCTTCATGAGCGTAACGCCCGTACCCGCAAGCTGCGTCTCGCCCTGCAGGAAATATCGTCCGTCGACCCAGCAGGCGGCTTTGTCTTTCGTTACGACGACCGTACCGGCCGAACCGGTGAAGCCGCTGATATACGCTCTGGCTCTCCAGTACTCCGCGACATATTCGCTCTGATGCGCGTCGCTGGAAAGGACGACATAGGTATCCATGCCTTTTTCGGCCATCAGGGCCTGCAGCGCTTTTACTCTCTCCGGAACTGTTTTATTCATATTCTTTCTCCAAAATTAACTGAAATACGCGACGCCGTTCTCGATGATCTTCTGATCCTTGTTGCCGTAAATATTCTTCGCGACATTGTCGCCGATACGTTCGGAATGGCCCATCTTGCCTAATACGCGGCCGTCCGGGGACGTGATGCCTTCGATCGCCCACATGGATCCGTTCGGATTGTAGGGGATGTTCATGGAAGGCTCGCCTTTAAGGTCCACGTACTGGGTCGCGATCTGACCGCTTAGCTTCAGCTGCTCCAGAACTTCGGGCGGCGCGACGAACCGGCCTTCTCCGTGGGAGACCGCGATCGTATGGATGTCGCCGGGTCTGGAGCCGTACAGCCACGGTGAAAGCGTGGACGTCACACGGGTATTCACCATGCAGGAAATATGGCGGCCGACCGAGTTGTAAGTCAGGGTAGGCTGGTCTTCGCGAAGCGGAAGGATCTTGCCATAGGGCACCAGGCCCAGCTTGATCAGCGCCTGGAAACCGTTGCAGATACCCAGCGCCAGACCATCGCGCTCATCAAGGAGCTTCATCGTAGCTTCGCGGATGCGGTCGTTAGAGAAGACCGTCGCGATAAACTTGCCGGAACCTTCCGGCTCGTCGCCGGCAGAGAAGCCGCCGGAAAGCATCAGGATCTGCGCCTTCGAAAGACGCTTCACGATCTCTTCCACCGACTCCTGGATGTCCGAGGCTGTCAGGTTGCGAAGGACAAAGACATCCGGCTCGGCTCCCGCCAGATAGAAGGCGCGGCCCGTATCATATTCGCAGTTCGTGCCGGGGAAGACCGGGATGAATACCCTGGGTTTCGCCGTACGAACGCCGGTATAGACATGTTTTTTCTCCGGAGCAAAGAGCGGCACATTACCGGTCTCCTGCGGTTCCTCGGTCTGCGTCTTGTAGACACGCTCGAGGGTATGGTTATAACCTTCTTCCGCATCGGAAAGAAGGATCTCTTCCGCGCCGAGCCTCAGGGAAGGCTCCTCCGTTACGCGGCCGAGGATCACGGCCGGAACGCTGATGCCGCTCTCCAGCGGATCGAGCCAGGAAGCGTTATCGGTCTCCACGACCAGTGAACCGTAAACCGGCGCTTCGAACAGAAGGTCTTTCACGGCATCCGCGAACGTGACGCCTAAGCCGTTTCCGATCGCCATCTTGAACACGGCCTCGATGATACCGCCGGCCGTCACGGCATAGGCGGATCTCACCCGGCCTTCCTTCATCTTCGGAAGAAGCAGGTCATAGATGGCTTTCGCTTTTCCATAATCCGGCGAAAGATCTTCCTTCAGTCCGGGCGTCAGAAAAACGAGTACGTTCCCGGCTGCTTTCAGCTCGGGCGTGATGACATCATCCGTTTTAACCGTGTCCACCGCCAGGCTGACCAGGGTGGGCGGAACATCGATCTCGTTGAAGGATCCGCTCATGGAATCCTTGCCGCCGATGGACGGCAGGCCAAAGGCCTGCTGCGCTTTGTAGCCGCCGAGCAGCGCCGCAAAAGGCTTGCCCCAGCGGGTGGGGTCTTCGGTCATGCGCTCGAAGAATTCCTGGAAAGTGAACCGGATCTTCTTATAGTCCGCTCCGGCCGCGACGGTCTTCGCGACGGATTCCATCACGGCGTAGGAGGCGCCGTGGAACGGGCTCCAGGACGAAACATAAGGATCATAGCCGTAGGCCATGGTGGAGGCAGTCTTCGTTTCTCCGTACAGCACCGGGATCTTGGCCGCCATGGTCTGGATAGGCGTCTTCTGGTACTTGCCGCCAAATGGCATCAGCACCGTCGACGCGCCGATCGTCGAGTCGAACATTTCGACCAGGCCGCGCTGCGAGCAGACGGAAAGATCGGAAACGATCATCCGGACGCCTTCCGCGAACGATCCGGCCTTCGCCGCTTTTTCCGGTACGGAAAGCGGCAGGGTGTTTTCCGGCGCGGTCACTTTGACTTTCGTGTAGCTCTTGGCGCCGTTGGTATCGATAAAGGACCTCGCCATATCCACGATGGCCTGTCCTCTCCAGTAAAGCTTCAGACGGGGTTCTTCGGTCACGACGGCAACTTTCGTCGTCTCAAGGTTTTCCTCGGAAGCGAGGCGCATAAATTCATCCGCGTCCTTTTCTTCCACGACGACCGCCATCCGCTCCTGGGATTCACTGATGGCCAGCTCCGTACCGTCGAGGCCGGCATATTTCTTCGGAACAAGGTCCAGATCGACTTTCAGGCCTGCCGCCAGCTCGCCGATGGCTACGCACACACCACCGGCTCCGAAGTCGTTGCAGATTTTGATGAGATGAGCCGCTTCGGGACGTCGGAACAGTCTCTGCAGCTTCCGCTCGGTAGGCGCGTTGCCCTTCTGGACTTCCGCTCCGCAGGTCGTGATGGACTCTTCTGTATGCGCCTTGGAAGAACCGGTGGCGCCGCCGATCCCGTCACGTCCGGTCCGGCCGCCGAGCAGGATGATCACGTCGCCCGGCTCGGCTTTTTCTCTCTTGACATTCTTCACAGGGGCCGCCGCCATGACAGCGCCGAGCTCCATATGTTTGGCGACATAACCGGGATGATAGATCTCCCGGACATAGCCGGTCGTCAGACCGATCTGGTTCCCGTAGGAGCTGTAGCCATGCGCCGCCTCGCGGGCGATCTTGCGCTGCGGCAGCTTGCCGGGGATCGTGTCTTTGATATGGGCTGTGGGATCCGCGCCGCCGGTGATCCGCATGGCCTGATAGACATAGCTTCTTCCGGAAAGCGGGTCACGGATCGCGCCGCCCAGACAGGTGGCAGCACCGCCAAAGGGCTCGATTTCCGTGGGATGATTATGAGTCTCGTTCTTGAACATCAGAAGCCAGTCTTCCGTGACGCCGTTCACGTCCACCGGGATCACGATACTGCAGGCATTGATCTCATCCGATTTTTCCTGATCGGCAAGTCCGCCTTGCGCCTTGATCTCCCGCATGGCCGCCAGCGCGATATCCATCAGACAGACGGGTTTGTCTTCCCGTCCCAGTGCCTTTTTGCCTTCCAGATATTCCTGCCAGGCGGCTTCGATGGGAGCGGTAAGTTCGCTCTTTTCGATCTCTACGTCTTCAATGACGGAAGCGAACGTGGTATGACGGCAGTGGTCGGACCAGTAGGTATCCAGCACGCGGATCTCGGTGATGGTGGGATCCCGGTGCTCTTCGCCGGCGAAGTATTTCTGCGTATGCTCAAGATCCGCCAGGCTCATGGCCAGTCCCAGATCCTTCAGCATGGTTTTCAGCTGATCCTCGTTCATAGAGATGAAGCCGTCGATCACGTCCACATGATCCGGCACACCGTAATCCACCGCGAGCGTCTCGGGTTTGACCATGGAAGCTTCCCGGGAATCCACGCTGTTGATGCAGTAATTCTTGACCTTATCGACTTCTTCCTGTGTAAGGCTGCCCGTCAGGACATACACGTTCGCGCAGGCCACCGTTGGCTCCGATTCGGCGGAGAGCAGCCGGATGCACTGCTCGGCGCTGTCAGAACGCTGGTCATACTGACCGGGCAGGTATTCGACCGCGAAAAGGATCTTTCCTTCCACATCCGCGGGCAGATCTTCCCGGTTGACGTTGTCGACCGGCGCTTCGGAAAGGATCCGGCCGATCGCCTTTTCATACAGGTCCTCCGGGAGATTTTCCACATCATACCGGTGAAGGATCCGAACGTCCTGAAGGTCCTTCAGCCCCAGGTTGGAGCGAAGGTCTTTCAGAAGGCCGGCTGCCTCTACGCGAAATCCCGGTTTCTTTTCCACATAAACTCGTCTGACCATAATTTCTCCTTATTCTTTTAATCCACGCGCGATATTGACGATGAAATCCTGTACGTTGGTGACGATGCCGCGAGAGCTTAAGGACCCGCGGTCCGCCAGTTTGTTGACGGTAAATTCTGCGATATCCACGCAGTAGAAGTAAACTTCACGGATCGTTCCGTCGGGGAGGACCCGGAAGGAAGGCGTCATATTGCCGGTCGCGATGGTATGAAGCATCGTTGCCATGCAAATGACTGTGGTGGCCTTGCGCACATGATAGCGCATGGCGTCCTGCGTCTGGTAAACATTGCCATAGACAGGAGGCAGCGGACCGTCATCACGGATGGAACCGCCCAGCACGTAAGGGATCTTGTTCTTTTCCAGTTGATAGATGATCCCGTCGCTGATCTTTTCCCCTTCCAGGAATTTCGCGACAGAGCCGTAATACCGGACCCGGTTGATCGTATCCAGATGGTTATAATGCCCGTTCAGCACATTTTCCTGCGTGTAGATGTTCTGTCCCAGCGCCGTCCGAAGGAAAGAACCTTCCAGATCGTGGGTGGCCAGCGCGTTGCCCGCCAGAACGGCATCCACATAGCCGTCGTCGATCAGTCTGCAGAAAGCGTCGCGGGCATCATGATCGAAGGCGAAAGCCGGACCCATGACCCATACCACATATCCATGTTCCCTCTCATACTTCAGCAGTCTGTACAGTTCATCATAATCGCGGGAAAAGGCGGTCTCCCGCGATTTTCCCTGGCGAAACGCGAAGGTCTCACAGCGTCTGCTCTGGTCCTGGAATCCGTTCGCGTGGACATAGATCCCTTCCGACGCGTCTTCCGTCCTGCCGCAGATGACCACGTCTCTCGTTTTCAGATGACGGAATTCCACTGTGTCGATATAGATCTTCCCGTCCGGCTGATAACGAACGACCGGTACCGTATCCATGCGGCTTTCTTCCGCCAGCACCCACTGTCCGTTGATCTTAAAATACTCCGGGTAAATGGAGAGTGCGTGATAATCAAACGGGGCGACTCCGTCCTGAAGGACGGATGTCAGTTTTGCGTCCGGAGCGGAAACGAACGGTTCCTTGGTAAAGTCCGGCGCGGTATATTCTCTCAGCTTAAATGTTTCCATGATCAAGCTGACCTCTTTTCAATTAGTTATAAGATATAAACAGGGTTTCGTTCCGATCGCCCGATGGTGCGTAGATCGTCACATCCAGCTTGACGATGAAATAATCAGCGGTAAGATCCAGCTTATCCAGGTCTTCCGCATAGTAGTAGATCCGGGCGATCCTGGTGCTGTGCGCCGGCACATAGAAATAGTTTAAATAGTCGATCCACTGGTCATTAAAGGCCATTTGATTGATATCCATGCTCTGGCCGACGTCGCTGCCGTTCAGCATGACGAGTTCCTGGATGATCACGCCTTCATATCCGTCATACCAGGTCGCCAGGATGGTCATCCCTTCGTCATCATAGATGATCGTATAGGGACTTCCTTCCACCGGCATATAGCTGTAATAATACGGGATCCCTGTGCCTGTCTGGATGGACCAGGCCTCGTTTTCCACGAGATTGAATCCCGCGTCCACGGCTTCGATCGTCAGAAGGAACTCGCCGATCGTGATCTCATGAAGGCCGGTCGTAAGGATATCGTTCAGGGTCCAGGTCATCTCGGAAAACCCGTCGCTCTCCGGCATGATCATAAGACTCCACCACGAATTGATCGCGATCCCGTTCAGGGTAAAATCAGAGGTCTGGACGAGGAAGGATTCCGGCCGCCCGTTCTCGTATCCGATCTGCCAGTGGTAACCGGCGCTATCGGAATAGCAGCTGTTGACCCAGATCTTCAGTCCGTCATTGTTGAACAGGAATTCACCGATCATGCCGCCCTGATAGGTCAGCGGGTCTTCATCCCCGCCGAGGATATAAGGGTCGCTCATCGCGATGCCGGTATGCCACTGGATCTCATTGAACTTGCCATCCGTATAGTTCGGTGTGGGGGCCGGTTCAGAGGACTCTTCGGGCTGACTCGACTCCGTCGAAGATTCTTCCGGCCGACTCGACTCCGTCGAGGACTCTTCCGGTTTGCTGGATTCTTCCGGTTGGCTGGACTCCGTCACGGACTCTTCTTTTATGGATTCCTGAGCAAATTTATCGGAATTCGCCGGCTTCTCCGGCAGTTCCCCTCCTGTACCCGTGCAGCCGCAGCAAATCGTCAGTGCAAGGACGATCGCAAGGACGATACGAAGCCAATTATTCATGGGACAAAGCCTCCTTGAAGTGTCAAAAGAAAAAGACACACGTATATACATATTATACCAGATTTTGAAAAGCCTGTCTGCATAATTCTATGAAAATCCCCCTGCCGCGTATGGGCAGAATGGCGAAAGAAACCAACTCAAGACCAAGCAGTGATCCCCTGGTAAAAGCCGATGGACTAAGAATTGCAAAAACCGCGGTTTATATTCCCTTTTTGAGCTGCAAATCAACGGGACGAGGGACAACATTTTTCATATATGCATTTATGATCCCACTTTTTTAATAAAAGTCAGAAAATGTGGGATAAGAATTGCATATATGAAAAATCGTAACCCTTCTCGTCCTGTTGATGCAGATCAAAAGGGATAAAAAATGCATATATGAAAAAAAGTAGTCCCTTGACGGTGTCAGTGGCGTCCTGTTGATGGACCAGCTGATGTGGCATCACAGTGATGATAAAAAAAAGAGCCGCAGCATACATGTCGCGGCCCCGGATCGAAGTTATTTGGTTTTCTCTTTGAAGAGGTACAGTCCGTCCGGCTGCTCCACGAGCAGGTAGCGGACCTCATCGACCGTCGTCTGATAGCAGGCAGATCCCACGAGCGCCTGGTCGCTTGATTCGCTGACCGTTCCGGCCGGTGCGCTCAGATCGAAAAGATCTATCGTCATTTCCGACCCGCGAATACCCTCGGCAAGATCCTTCCGGGCAGCTGCCTGATACAGTATACCATCGAGCGTCACGGTCGCCGCGGAGTCTGTCCAGATGAGAAGCTCCGTGCCGCCATAAGCTGTCCCGGCATCGGCAGGTGTGACGCCTTCTTCCGTCAGTCCGTTCTCGTCTACAGCTTCCTCTTCGACCGCTTCATTCGTGACCGTCATGGTCTCGGCTTTATCCGCTGTCTTTGCTTCTTCAAGTATCTCTTCTTCCGCGACGGCTGCTTCCGAAGTCCCGCCGGCCATGACCATCTGTTCGGCGGAAGCCGGCGCGGCAGCCTCCTGTGCGCTTTTGTTTCCAAGATTGATAAAGAATTTCGGGAACAGGAAGGCACCGAAGACCAGCATCGCGCAGCAGGCGGCGAGGGCCGCGAAGCGCATCGGCTTGGAATAGGTCCTGCGCAGTGTCTTGTTGAACCGGACACGTTCTGCTTCTTTGATCAGATCGTCATCCAGATAACCGACCGCGTCGATCAGTTTTTCCGCTTTGGTCATATCTGATAGCCCTCCTTTTCCAGAAATGTTCTGAGTCCCGCGCGCGTACGGAAGAGAAGCGTCTTCGCCTTGCCTTCCGTGATCCCCAGAAGGGAGGCGGCGTCTTTCACCGACTCCATATCATAATAGCGGTAAATGAACAGCTTCCTTGCCTCTTCCGAGATCGTGCGAAGATACTCGCTGATCGCCCGGCCGAGCTCTTTTGCCTCCAGCTCTTCACCGACTGTATCGGCTACTTTCCCGTCCGGCCGTGCTTCGGACGGGATCACTTCTTCCAGTTCGGAAAGAGACAGATCATACTGTGCTCCGGTGATCTCTATCACGCTTCCATCCATGTCGGTCTCCCTGTGACTTTGCTGTGCGCTGCGTTTGGCCGCGCGCAGATGACGAAGCCGGTCGATCGAGAGATTCCGTGTGATCTTGCCCAGAAATGTCGAAAGGATATTCGGTCTCTGCGGCGGGATCGTATTCCACGCGCGCAGATAGGTGTCGTTGACGCATTCCTCGCTGTCGGGCCGGCTGGTCAGTATATTCATCGCGATCTTCAGAAGATAGGATCCGAACTTCTGCTGTGTCTTTACGATCGCGTCCTCATTTCGCGCGAAGTAAAGATCCACGATCGCGGCATCTTCTATTGGTACCATGACTTCCTCCTGTTCCGTTATATAAGACGGAAAAAAGCGTGAAAGGTTTCACGCTTTCCAAAGATCTGAAACAAAATATATGAGTGCCATCCAGGTATAGGCGGAATAATAATTCCCGTACTTGTCCCGCCCGTCTTTCAGCACTTTCATGGCTTCCTCACGGGAAAGCAGTTCAAACCCGTCGAAGCATTCGGTCCCCTCCGCCCCTTTCTGGGTCAGTGAAGAAAAATCCGAAAGATGCGCTACCGCGCAGACGAGCCCGTTGCTTTCGTCCGTCATCCCGGGCGTGGAGAATACCAGGGGGCTCACAGTAAAAAGCCTGTCCTGCGGAAGGCCGTCGTCCCTTTGATCTGTCTGAAGGCGGATCCCCGTCTCCTCGAAGATCTCCCGTCTGGCCGTCACCAGCACCGGTTCCTCTTCCAGGCGGTCAGCCGGATCCATCAGGCCTGCCGGCGGTGATAGCAGAAACTGTCCCGTAGGATAACGGTATTCGTAGGTCAAAAGCAACCTTGGCTCATCGCCGGGCGTTTCCACGATCACAAAACAGGTGGCGGCATCCGCGCTCATCGCGCGGAACTCTTCGCCGGATTTGATCGCGGTCAGATCCCCGAGCCCGTGACGGCTCGCGTCGTAGTAGTGTTTTCCTTCTTCGTACTGCAGATCGAAGACCTTGATAAAACGTGTATCCAAAAGCGTCTTGACTTTATCCGGCGTGATGACAGGCTGTTTCATAGGAGACCTCTTCAAAAAGATTTTGAACCAGTATAGCGAAAAAACCGGCATCTGTCAACGCGTGGCAGCCTGACAGGATTGTTATGCCCGCTTCATCAAATAATGATAGTGTTTTCCTGAAAAAAAAGTTATAATAAATCATCAACCTATACAACAGGAGAAAACCCATGACAGAACAGGAAAGAATGAAAGCCGGTTACCTCTGGTTTGACGATGATGAAAACATGGCCATGCAGGCCCGCACCAAAGGCCTGATCGAAAAGTATAATTCACTCCCGCCGGACGCGAATGCCGAGCGCGTAGCGCTGACGAAAGAGATCTTCGGCGAGTGCGGCGATTCCGTATGGATCGTACCTCCGCTCAAGGTCGCGGTAGGCGCTTACACCACGATCGGATCCGGCTGCTATTTCAACATGGGCACGACCCTGATCGACGACGCGGCGATCCATATCGGGTCCGGCGTCCTGTTCGGCCCGAACGTGACCGTCTGCACGACCGGACACCCCATCTCCCCGAACCACCGCTTCGAGGGTATGTATTCCTTCCCGATCACCATCAAGGACGGCGCCTGGATCGGCGCGAACGTCGTCATCATGCCCGGTGTGACGATCGGCGAGAACTCCGTGATCGGCGCGGGATCCGTCGTTACGAAGGACATTCCCGCGAACGTGGTCGCCTTCGGTACGCCCTGCAAGGTCTACCGCGAGATCGATCAGCATGACGAAGAGTATTACTTCCGCGACTACCGTTTCGACGCGCAGCCCAAGCGTGAGGAAAAGCCACACCTGGATTTCCTGGAGTCGTAAAAACCTACATGGATCAAAAGCCCTGAAGAGAGGATCCTGCCTTCTTCAGGGCTTTTTTATCGCTATCCTGCCAGAGCGTTTCTCCGGCTTCCTTTCGCTTGACTTTTACGGTCCCCCCATATATATTGAAATTAGATTTTGTCCGGAGACGGCGGGCAGCCGCCTATCAAACAACGAAAGGAGGCCGGTATCTATGGGACTGTCCGAAGAAAGAGTCAGGGAGCTCTCCGCCCTCTGCCTTTCCTTCCGCAGAGAACTGATTCGGATCCTACATACTATCCAGACCGGACATCCCGGTGGTTCACTGTCCGCGACGGAGATCATCACGACACTATATCAGGAAAAAATGTCTGTTCCTTCTGCCGGAGATCCGGACCGGGACCGCTTCGTTCTTTCCAAAGGACATGCGGCTCCGATGCTGTACCTGAACCTGGCAGAAAAGGGATTTTTCCCGAAAGAAGATCTTGCCACCCTGCGTCAGGCGGGAAGCTTTCTGCAGGGTCATCCATGCGCGCATAAAACACCGGGCGTAGACGTCTCGTCCGGCCCGCTCGGACTGGGCCTTTCCGTAGGACTGGGGATGGCACTGTCCGGAAAACTCCAGAAAAAAGATTATACCGTCTATGTCCTTCTGGGAGACGGAGAACTGCAGGAAGGCGGCTGCTGGGAAGCGGCCATGGCTGCCGCGAAATATGATCCGGGCAACCTGATCGCCATCGTGGATCATAACGGCGTCCAGCTGGACGGTACGAACGATGAGATCATGCCGCTCTTCGACCTCGCCGCGAAGTTCCGTTCGTTCCACTGGGAAGTGCTGACATGCAACGGCCATGATATAGCCGCTTTCTCAGATGCAGTGGATCGGGCGAAAACGATCAAAGAAAAACCGGTGGTCATCATCTGTGAGACCGTCAAGGGCAAGGGTATTTCCTTCATGGAAGGCAAGAATACCTGGCACGGCAAACCGATCAGCGACGAGGACTACCAGCTGGCCATGGAACAACTGGGAGGTACCGCCGATGAGTGAGAAGATCGCGATCCGCGACGCATTCGGCGCCGCGCTGAAAAAACTGGGAGAACAGAATGAGAAGGTCGTCGTCCTCGACGCCGACGTCGGCAGTTCCTCCAAGAGCATCGTCTTTGGCAAGGCCTTCCCGGAGCGCTATTTCAATGTAGGGATCGCCGAACTGAATATGACCGCCATGTCAGCCGGCTTCGCCCTTTCCGGCATGATCCCCTTCGTCAACACCTTTGCCACATTTATTACGACCCGCGCGCTGGATCCGGTCGTCAGTCTGATCGCCTACGACCATCTGAACGTCAAACTCTGCGGCGCGTACAGTGGCCTGTCCGATTCCTACGACGGCGCGAGCCACCATTCTCTGACAGACATCGCCTGTGTCAGGTCCCTTCCGGGCATGACCGTGATCGTCGTCTCAGACGCGGTCGAGACCGAGAAAGCCGTCTTCGCTGCCACAAAGCTGAACGGCCCGGTCTATCTGCGCCTCTCCCGCGCTCCCGTCCCGGTGATCTATCCTCAGGACATGGATTTTAAGATCGGTAAGGGGATCGTCCTTCGGGAAGGCAGCGACATCGCTATCCTGGCGACCGGCTACATGGTCCACAAAGCGCTCGATGCCGCGAAGATCCTGGAAGCAAAAGGCATACAGGCCCGTGTGGCGGACATCCACACCATCCGGCCCATCGACCGTAAGCTGCTGCTGGAAAGCGCGAAGAAATGCGGACGCATCCTGACCGTGGAAGAACATCATAAGGACGGCGGACTTGGCAGCAGCGTATGTGAAGTCCTCAGCGAGACCTGTCCTGTGCCAGTATGCCGCATGGGGATCGAGGACTTCTCCGAGTCCGGAGATTACGAACAGATCCTGAAAAAAGCGGGACTTGACAGTGAAACGATTGCAGCGAAAGCTGAAATGTTGATACAACCATTCTAAAAGGAGACGCAAAGATGAAAGAATCCATTCATAAGTATTTCCAGGTAGGAACCATACAGTGGATGAGCTATCCCTTAAGCGACCCGATGGATTCCCTGAAAGCCATCTGCAGCGATGACTACTTCGACGCCATTGAGCTGAAAGGCTATGGTCCGAAGAACGAGGAAGCCAAAAAGCTGCTTGACCAGAGCCACCTGAAGGTCTGCTACGGTGCGCAGCCAAGACTCCTCGGTCCCAAACTCAACCCGAACGACCTTGACGAGGAAGGCCGTAAAAAGGCGGAAGCCACGCTGATCGAAGCCGTGGACGAAGCCGAGTATCTTGGTGCCAAAGGCATCGCGTTCCTGGCCGGCAAATGGGCTCCCGAGACCAAAGACGAAGCTTATGCCCAGCTTTTAAAGACCACCCGCGCCGTCTGTGACTACGCGGCCAAAAAAGGCATGAACGTGGAGCTGGAAGTTTTCGATTTCGATATGGACAAGGCCGCGCTGATCGGCCCCGCCCCCTATGCCGCGAAATTCGCTGCCGACATGCGCACTACCCACAACAACTTCGGCCTGCTGGTGGACCTGTCCCACTTCCCCACCACCTATGAGACCAGCGAATTCGTCATCCGTACCCTGCGTCCCTACATCACCCATTTCCACTTCGGCAATGCCGTGGTCAAACCCGGCTGCGACGGTTACGGCGATCTGCATCCGCGCTTCGGTTATCCGGAAAGCGCGAACGATGTGCCGGAACTTTTAGATTACCTGCGTGTTCTGAAGAACGAAGGATTCTTCAACGCGGAGAAACCCTATGTGCTCAGCATGGAAGTGACGCTCCGTCCCGGCGAGGACGAGAAGATCGTGCTGGCAGGCACCAAACGCTGCCTGAACCGCGCCTGGGCGCTCCTGGAGGATTAACATGAAAATCGTGATTCTGGACGGATATACCGAAAACCCCGGCGACCTTTCCTGGGCCGGGCTCGAAGCACTCGGAGAGCTGACCGTTTACGACCGCACGCCTTTTGACGAGGCCGAGATCCTGAAGCGGATCGGCGACGCCGATTACCTCTACACCAACAAAACGCCGCTCAGCCGTGCCGTGATCGAGAAAGCGCCTAACCTGAAATTCATCGGCGTCCTCGCGACCGGTTACAACGTGGTCGATGTCGCCGCCGCGAAAGACAAGGGCATTCCCGTCACCAACATCCCCACCTACGGCACCGCGGCCGTGGGCCAGTTTGCCATCGCTCTTCTGCTCGAGATCTGCCACCATGTGGGCCATCACAGCCAGGCTGTGCACGAGGGCCGCTGGGAAAGCAACCCGGATTTCTGCTTCTGGGATTACCCGCTGATCGAGCTGGCCGGCAAAACGATGAGCATCATCGGATTCGGCCGGATCGGCCAGGTGACCGGCAAGATCGCCAAAGCGCTCGGCATGAAAGTCATCGCCTATGACAACTATCAGTCTGACGCCGGCAAAGCGATCGCCGACTATGTATCCCTGGATGAAGTCCTGACCACCTCGGACGTGATCAGCCTGCACTGCCCGCTCTTCCCGGAGACCCAGGGCATGATCAACAAGGACAGCATCGCGAAAATGAAAGACGGCGTGATCATCCTGAACAACTCCCGCGGACCGCTGATCGTGGAACAGGACCTCGCCGACGCTTTAAACTCCGGAAAGGTCTACGCAGCCGGCCTGGACGTCGTGAGCACGGAGCCCATCAAGGGCGACAACCCGCTGCTTGGCGCGAAGAACTGCTTCATCACCCCGCACATTTCCTGGGCGCCTAAGGAAAGCCGCCAGCGGCTGATGGATATCGCGGTGGACAACCTGAAACAGTTCATCGCCGGCAATCCGGTCAATGTCGTAAACAAATAATAGCTGAAAAGGTACGGAAAGCAAGGATGCTTCCGTACCTTTTTGTTTCTTCTCTTGTTATTTCCCCGGATTTGTATTATCATCAAAACTAAGTATAAGTCTATTCTTCTCTACGGAGAATCTCTAAGGAGAAAATGCTGATGAATATCGTTGTATGTATCAAACAGGTGCCTGCCAGTTCCAATGTGAAAGTGGATCCTGTGACAGGCGTTCTCATCCGTGACGGGATCGAGAGCAAGATGAATCCCTACGACCTGTTTGCCCTGGAAGAGGCGCTCAGCCTGCGGGCGAAGGTCGGAGGCTCCGTCAAGGTGATCACGATGGGCCCGAACGCGGCGAAGGCTGTGCTGACGGAGGCCATCTACATGGGCGCGGACGAAGGGATCCTGATCTCCGACCGGCGCTTCGGCGGCGCGGACGTGCTCGCGACTTCCTACACCCTTTCTTCCGCGATCCGTTCGCTGGAGACGGAAGACCGGAAGGTCGACCTGGTCCTATGCGGCAAGCAGACCACCGACGGCGACACCGCCCAGGTAGGCGCCGAGATGGCCGAATACCTGGATCTCCCGCAGTACAGCAACGTGCGCAGCCTGAAGCTGAAAGACGGTACAAACGACGCGCTTGAGATCGTCTCGCTCCTCGGCACGGATATCCTGACTGCCGACATCCAGCTGCCCTGCGTACTGTGCACCGACGCCGAGATCAACACCCCGCGGCTGCCGTCCTACCTTCGCAAGTGCGCGGTCGACCCGAAGCTGGACGAGCTGATCACGGTCCTGACCCTGGATGATTTCATCGATCACGATCCGACCCATTACGGTCTCAAGGGATCCGCGACTTCCGTCGAACGGATCTTCCCGCCGGACAAAAACGAAGAACACAGTTTCCTTACCGGCGACCCGCGGGAAAGCACCCGCACCCTGGTCGAAAGCCTCAAGACCAGGAAACTGCTGTAGGCGAAAGGAGTTTGCCATGGCTGAACTGAGAATCCATCAGGAAAAGGTCACGCCCGAAAACGCGGCGGATCTCATCAGACTCTGTCCCTTCGCCGCGATCTCCTATGAAAACGGGAAGCTGGACATCTCCTCGGCCTGCAAGCTTTGCCGCATGTGTGTGCGCAAAGGACCGGCCGGCGTCATCGAATTTGTGGAAGAAAAAGCTCCGGAAGGAGTGGACAAGAGTTCCTGGAAAGGCATCACCGTCTATGCGGACGCGACCCTCGGTCCGGAAGGTACGGTCAAGATCCATCCGGTCTCATTCGAACTTCTGGGCAAAGCCAAAGAACTGGCCAAAGTCACCGGACATGAAGTCTACGCCCTGCTGATCACACCGAAAGGCGCGGATAAATGCGCGAAGGAACTGCTTGAGTACGGCGCGGATAAGGTCTACGCCTACGAAGACCCGATGTTCACCTTCTTCTCCAACACGACTTTCGCGAAAGCCTTCGAGGATTTCATCGAGAAGGTCCGTCCCTCTTCCGTACTCGTCGGCGCGACCAACATCGGTCGCAGCCTGGCGCCGCGCGTAGCCGCCCACTTCCGGACCGGTCTTACCGCGGACTGCACGAGCCTGGAAATGAAGGAAAACACCGATCTCGTCCAGATCCGTCCCGCCTTCGGCGGCAACATCATGGCCCAGATCATCACGACGAACACCCGCCCGCAGTTCGCGACGGTGCGCTATAAGATCTTCCAAGCGCAGCCTAAGTCATCCATCGAAGGCCTTTCCGAGGCGGAGCTTGCCGAGAAGATCAAGGTCATGAAAGTCGATCCCGCCTGGGAGGACAAACGGATCCGGGTCAGGAATATCGAAGGGCTCCCGCCCATTAAGGACATCTCCGAAGCAGAACGCATCGTGGCGGTCGGCCGCGGACTGAAATCCCCGGATGACCTTCAGATGGCCCGTGCTCTTGCAGACAAGCTCGGTGCCCACCTGGCCTGCAGCCGCGCGCTCGTGGAGACCGGCTGGCTCGACGTTTCGCATCAGATCGGCCTGTCCGGCAAGACAGTCAAGCCCAAGCTGATCATCACGCTTGGCATTTCCGGGGCGGTCCAGTTCGCCGCCGGAATGAAGACTTCGGACTGCATCATCGCCGTCAACACCGATCCTGCCGCGCCGATCTTCGATATTGCGCACTACTGCCTCGTCGGCGATCTCTATGAAGTCGCGGACGAGCTCATGCATCTATTAGATTCTCTGGAGGAGGCCTGAAATGTATCATAAACTGACACAGGAAGATCTGGACGCCCTCCGGCAGATCCTGCCGAAAGATCGGGTCCTCACCGGAGACGAGATCCTTTCCGATTACTATCATGATGAACTTTCCGGTACGGAAGCCGAACCGGAAGTGCTGGTCTTTGTCCTGTCCACCGAAGAGGCGAGCGCGGTCATGCGCTACGCCTACGAACACGATATCCCCGTCACGACCCGAGGCGCCGGCACCGGTCTGGTAGGCGCGGCGGTCGCCGTCCACGGCGGCATCTTGCTGTGCACCTCCAAGATGAACCATATCCTGGAGCTCGATGAGGATAACCTGACGGTCACGGTGGAACCCGGCGTCCTGCTGATGGAACTCGCTGCCTACACCGAGGAACACGGCTATCTCTATCCGCCGGATCCCGGTGAGAAAACGGCCACGATCGGCGGCAACATCTCCACCAACGCCGGCGGCATGCGCGCGGTCCGCTACGGCGTCACCCGCGACTATGTCCGTGCGCTGACCGTTGTCCTGGCGGACGGCGAAGTCGTGCATCTGGGCGGCAAAGTGGTCAAAAACAGCTCCGGCTACAGTCTGCTCAACCTGATGATCGGCTCCGAGGGGACCCTCGGCATCATCACCCAGGCGACGCTCAAGCTCCTACCGCTGCCCAAGAAATCGATCTCACTGCTGATCCCGTTCCCGTCCATGGACGAGGCGCTCGACACCGTGCCGTTCCTCGTCCGCTCCGGAACGAATCCCACCGCGATCGAATATATGTCCCAGGACGTTATCCTGTACGCGCAGGATTACCTGTCCAAGAAGTTCCCGGATACCGCGCACGAAGCCTACCTGCTGCTCACCTACGACGGTCAGACGCCCGAGGAAGTCGAGCACAACTACTCCGAAGCCTGCAAGCTCGTCATAGAGCACGGCGCGATCGACGCCTACTTCGTCGATACCGACGAACGCAAGAAACCCGTCTGGTCCGCCCGCGGCGCTTTCCTGGAAGCCATCAAGTCCTCGACGGACGAGATGGATGAATGTGATGTCGTTGTGCCCCGTAAGCGGATCGCCGATTTCATCAAGTTCACGCATCAGCTGGCAAAGGAACAGAATATTCGCATCCCGAGTTTCGGCCATGCCGGTGACGGTAACCTTCATGTCTATATCTGCCGTGACGGCCTGCCGGAAGAAACTTGGAAAGAAAAGCTTGCCATCTGCTTTGAGAAAATGTATGCACTGGCCGGCGAATACGGCGGACAGGTCTCCGGTGAACACGGGATCGGCTACGCCAAACGGCCGTACCTGGCAGAACTTCTGGGCGAACGTCCGATCCGCCTCATGGCCGGTATCAAGGACGCCTTCGATCCCAAGCACCTGCTGAACCCCGATAAAATTT
This sequence comes from Bacillota bacterium, assembly GCA_017620135.1. Taxonomy (GTDB): domain Bacteria; phylum Bacillota; class Clostridia; order Lachnospirales; family Bianqueaceae; genus RUG760. The sequence continues at coordinate 2,475 of JAFZQZ010000049.1, read as the reverse complement.
TCAAGTTAAAAGAATGATGAAAACGATCGCTGTCATAGGCAGTATCAACATGGATCTGTCCGCCTCGGCGGAGCGGATCCCGAGGCCAGGAGAAACCATCCTGGCCTCTTCACTTATCTATCTCCCCGGCGGCAAAGGCGCGAACCAGGCCGTGGCCGCTGCCCGGCTCGGCGCCAAAGTTACCTTCTTCGGCTGTGTGGGCAATGACGCCTTCGGCCCGGGAATGGTGCGGAACATCGCTTCAGAAGGAATCGTTACGGACGAGATCGAGATCCTGCCCGGGACGCCTTCCGGCCTTGCCATGATCACGGTCGCTGAGGGTGACAACGCGATCACGGTCGTACCCGGCGCCAATGCCTGCGTAACGAAAGATTATATCGACCGGCACTTTGCCAGGATCCTGGAAAACGACATCCTTCTCATCGTGGCGGAGATCCCGCATGAGACGGTCGAATATCTGATCCGAAAAGTCCGGACCGAAGAGGCAGCTTTAGCGGCGCAAACCGCCTCTTCTGCCGGTGCAGCGAGCGATGCCGCTGCCGCCTCCGGCCCACGCTGCATCATCTTCAATCCGGCGCCGGCCTACCCGCTCGGCGAGGATCTTATCCGGCTCGTCGACTATCTGACGCCGAACGAGCATGAAGCGAGAATCGTCCTGTCCGACGAGGTGACACCTGCCGAAGACCTTGTCCGTCGGTTCCAGGGCCGCCTGATTATCACCTGTGGTTCCCGCGGCGTTCTTTGCTGTACAGAGGACGATCAAGCAGGAGGCAGCCTTCAGGTCCGGCAGATCCCCTCGTTCCCGGTCGAAGTGGTCGATACGACCGGCGCCGGCGACACCTTCAACGGTGCGCTGGCTTACGCTCTTGCGAGCGACCTTCCTTTCACCGACAGCCTTCGCTTCGCGAACGCGGCCGCGGCGTTTTCCTGCACAAAAAAAGGTGCCCAGAGCGGCATGCCGACCCTTGACATGGTCGAACGTCTGCTTCTGGACACCTGACAATAAGGGAAACTGTCATTCTATGAGTCTTTTGGGGCGTTTATCCTTTTTGATCGTTCAGCCGCCCAGAAAACCATATGATTTCTGGGGCATATACCAACTTGACGAGCTATCTTATCTAGGAATTAGAAAAGATAGTCTGTAAAGAAAGCTTTTCGCCCAGACGAATCTTCCATTCATTCAGATTTCTGGGAAAGATATCCGTCGATCAGTTCTCCTCGCCCAGAATTTGGTAAAAATAGTTCGTCAAATTGATGCGCCGCCCAAAAATGCAAGAATGTACTGGGTGGTGTGGATTAAAAATGCACTATCCGCCCCAAGAGAATGGGGCGGATAAGAAAAAAACTGAAAATAAGCCCAAATCTATCTTCTTTCACGATTCTTTGACCGCTTTGCCGGTCATGTGCTCGATCGTCATCTCCAGGACAGCCACTCGGCCTATCGCCCGGGAGGCTTCGCTTTCAGCTTCCGCTCTGGATGGATAATATTTCCCCCCAAGGGCGGTAAGTTTTTCCCTCAGAATGTCTGGATCGGTCACTTCGCAGATCCGCCCGAACACGATCACGCTGGTAATATGCCAGGGCCATTCGCCGGGGATCTTATATCCCTGGTTCATGACCGTAAGACAAACCTTATCGCAGCGGCGGATGGCGTCGATCTTGTGTCCTTCCTTCGCGCCATGGAAATAGATCTTGCCTGACTTCTCATCGTAATAATGATCGATCGGAACTCCGTAGGGATAGCCATCGTCTCCCAGGACAGACAGCACCCCGCGGGGTTCTTCTTTTAATATTTTGATGCATTCCTCTTCCGGAATCTGCTGTTTGGCTCTGCGCATCGGACGAAACATCAAATGGACGCCTCCTTTCTCAGGCTGGCCTGACCATGTGTGGGCTGCCCGTGTATGGGCATCTGTTCAGGCAAAGAATCCTTTGGTCATCGGATAGAGCGCACGGAATTCGGCATAGCGCTCGTTGTACTTCTCCACGAGAACCGGATCCGGTTCAGTGACTGCCTTCTCCCTTACGATCGCCGCACAGGCTTCTTCCGGGGAAGCATACTTGCCGCATCCGACAGCCGCCAGGATAGCGCCGCCCAGGGACGGGCCTTCATCGCTCTCGACTGTATGGATCGGGATGCCCAGGATATTCGAGGCGATCTTTCTCCACAGCGGACTCTTCGCGCCGCCGCCGCAGATGCTGGCGCTTCGGATATCGTTGCCCATGGCTTTTGCATTCTCAAAGCTGTCGCGAAGGCCGAACATGACGCCTTCCAGGACTGCCTGCACCATATCGGCGCGGGTGGTATCCATGCTCATGCCGATAAACATCGCGCGCACCTTCGGATCGTTGTGCGGGGAACGCTCGCCCATCAGGTAGGGCTGGAAGAACACATGGTTCTCTCCCAGCTCGCCGATCTCCGCCTGTGCCGCGTTGTAATCTTTATCCCGGAGGATCTCATCCATCCACCACTTG
>JAFZQZ010000048.1 GCA_017620135.1 Bacillota bacterium | reverse complement strand
GGGTTAGAAAAGGCTGACCAGATACGGGATCACATAGGTAAAAATGCTCATGAGCGTTAAGGCAAGAAATACGCCCAGGCACATGGCCGGAAAGGCCTTTTTGAACTTGATCCCGAGCATGCTCGCGATCAGTCCGCCGGTCCAGGCGCCGGTCCCCGGCAGCGGGATCCCGACGAACAGGACCAGTCCCCAGAATTCCGCTTTCTCGACTTTGTCCGCTTTGCCCATGGCTCTTTTTTCAAGCTTTTCCACCAACGGTCGGAAAAGCTTTGTTTTTTTGAGCCAGGTAAAGATGGGTGTGATAAACCACAATATAAACGGAATGGGAACAAGGTTGCCGACACTGCAGAGGATCGCGGCGCGAACGTACGGGATCGACATGAGACGGGCGGCGATCAGACCGCCGCGAAGTTCCAGGATCGGCACCATGGATATGATAAACACGATCACGTCGTTGGAGACGAGGCCTCCCAGTGTATTTTGAAACCATTGAATCAGGGTATCCTGCATATGTTACCTCCCAAGCGGCGGAATATATCGAAGAACGCGTCCGGTCCGGTCATAGAGCCAGCCGTCCACGGATGAGAAATACGGGTTTCCGGGATCGACCTCAAAAGAGGCGATCTGAAGATGCTCGAAAGCATCCTCCCCGATATGCATCAGTTCAGGGCCAAGCGTAAGGGTAAGAGACGGATCATCCGGACGAAGATCTTCCGAAGCCGGGACTTCCCGGACCCGATGGAACAGTTTATCACCAAGCCACGAAATGGTCAAGGGAAGATCGATCCGGGTGATGATGGTATAGGCGAAAGCCTGATCTCCGATATAGGCAAGGCCTTCGGAAAACTCTACGCTGCGGAGCTGTTTGTCGTTGCAGAAAGCGTGATGTTCGATCCGCTTAAGACCGGATGGGAAAGAGATCTCGGAAAGCTGCATGCAGGAAGCAAAGGCATAGGGTCCGATCGTACGAAGCGTATCGGGAAGAGACAGTTCTGTGAGAGCGGAAGAGCCTTCGAAAGCATGTTCGTCGATCGTCTTCACGCCATAAGAGATCTCCAGACGGGAGAAGAACCCGCCGGTAACAGCGTAAGGTCCGATCGTTTCGATACCTGAAGGAATGATCAGTGTCCCGTTTGCCGGCGCACAGGGGAGCAGCAGCAGGGTCTTGCCGTCCGCGGAATAGAGGGCGCCGTCCCGGACCAGGTAGGATTCGTTTTCTTCCAGCTGGGCAAAACCTTCCGCCGTCGGACGGCAGTCCAGGGCCTGTGGGGAAACATAGGCAAGATCGGCGGATACAGGGATCGCGCTGATCTGAGAAGGCAGGTGTTTCCCGATATACCGAAGATGCTGTGGCAGAACGAAGACTCCTTCGCCCTTGTGGGAAGGAAGCGCGTCGTCCGCTATGATCTGCAGGGATGCAGGCAGGACGAGGCTCTCGGAAGCGTTGTAGGAGTTTTTCAAAGACTTGCGGGAAAGGACGGTCACTGTCTCCGGCAGGACCAGCTGAAGGAGAGGTTTTGTGACCAGGGCTTTCCGATCGAGATCAAGATCAAAGTAGGAACCGTAAGCGACATATTCAATGGGATCTTCTCCGCCGCCTATGACGGTGACCGGTTTCCCGGCGATCGTGTCGGGGATGGTCAGCGATTCATCTTCGCCTATATAGAGAAGAACGGCAGCGTGATCTTCATAGACGCGCGCGTACAAAGTGCCCTTTTCCGTTGGCAGTTCGACGATTTCATAATCCGTGGCCGTTTCCTGATCCCAGGATATACCGGTTTCTTCCGCGTACTCCCTGGCGTAGGAAGTCAGCGGGACATGGAAGATAAAATTACGGATATCCAGCGGAACATCGCCGCTGATACGCGTCACGCTTTCCGGAAAGAACAGATGGATCCGTGCGGAAGAAGAGCCGGAAGCAAGATCCAGCCGGTGATCGAGCAGGCTCCAGTCAAAGGAAGAGATACCTTCAGGGATCTGATAGACCTGCGCGGCATTCGTTGCCAGGCTGACGATCGTATCACCGGCCTTGCCGGTCAGATGACCGGCTTTTTCCGCGTAGAAGAGGTTTTCCTCATCCACGATAAAAGTCTTGACGGGAAAAACATCAAAAGCGCCGGCCCCGATCGCCTGCACACCGGCAGGGATCCGGATCACGGCCGGGGAAGAGGATCCTATGGAAAGAGAACCGGTCTCAGCTCCGAAAGCCTGCTGGCCGATCACCTCCAGACCTTCAGGAAAGACAGGTACGGACAGGCTTTGTGCGCCGAAGAAAGCATAACTCCCTATGGCCTTCAGGCTTTCCGGCAGGATGATCTCCTGAAGAGCTGTTTGGTAGAACGCGCCGCAGGCGATCTCTTCCGTTCCTTCCGGGACGGTAAAGGATCCGGTGAGCGCGGCGGGATAGGAAAGGAGTTTTTTCCCGGTTTCATCAAAGAGAGCCCCATCCCTGAACTGATAACCGGAAACGGCTGTTGCTTCAATGGATCTGAGCTCTACACAGCCCGTGAACAGTCCGGTACTGATCTTTTCAAGACGGGAAGGAAGCTGGATCTCTTTCAGGCTGATACAGGAATCGAAACAGGCCTTTCCGATCGTATGGACACTTTCGGGGATCCGGATCTTCGTGAGGGAGCTGCAGCCGGCAAAGGCACTGGTGCCGATCGAAGTGACAGTTTCGGGGATCTCGATGCTCTCAAGAAACTCGCAGCCATAGAAAGCCTGCGCTTTGATCTCGGTCAGGGAGGAAGGAAGTTCTATGCTCTGAAAGACAGGGACCGTGGAATCATCTCCCAGAACAGAGGGAGAAAGAGATCCGACGCCCAGGGATGTGACCGGCAGAGAATCTACTTCTTCCGGAATGGTCAGAAGAAGGTCCTGACCGATATACCGACTGAGCTGTGCGTGATCTTCGAAGATCCGGAAGGTCATCTGACCATCGGGTGTCGGGATCACCTGTTCATAGTAATAGAGAGAAGCCGCTTTGACCAGTTCGCTGGCATACCGTTCGCCGTTCATATCCTCCAGTACCAGCTGCAGGACAAAATCACCGGCAAATTCCGATACCGGATGTCGGCTGAAGGAGAAGCTGTGATCAAAGGGGACGATGACTGTGTTTACAAGATCATCATACTCGTCCCATTGATGGAAAGGAAGAAGATGGCCGGACAGATCACGGGACGGGATGGATTCCGCCAGTGAATAATAAACACCTTCCCAGGTGGAAAGATCCACCTGATCCTTGCTTCCGAGCTCAGCTTCTTCCCCGGAGGAAGTAACAGCACCGACGCTCAAAAGCCCGGTGGCGGGATCGACGAGGATCAGGGCGGAGATGCGCTCTGTCTCGGTATCCATGATCCGAAGGAACGGGTTCTGGTCGCTGATCAGTCCCGTGCTCAGCGTGCGGTAGCTTTCACGCTTGGTGTTCTGCTCCAACTGGATCATGGGCCAGATCTCGGAAGAGCTGTCATCGGAATCCAGACAGAAAACATAGGGATCGAGCGGAATATGAAGGACGTCGTCGTAATCGGGCCGGATGCGGATCTCTTCGAGGACCGGCTGGTAGGTGCCGTCACCGAGATCCTGCAGGAGGTTATAATAGGCGAAGGCCAGCTGATCGGACTGTTCCTCTGTGAGGGCATACTGATATTCGTTGCCTTCGCGGAGCATAGTCCCGAGAGTCCAGTCATGACTCTTGGCGTAGAGCCAGCCTTCTGTCATCTGATCCAGAAAGCGCACATAGGCGGAGGAGGCGAATTTCCGATAGGAATCCTTCAGCTTTTCATACTGTCCTATATTGTGACAGGGATAGTAAAGAGTGAGGCCGCCGGCCTCAGGAAGACTGGAGGCCTGATGGACGACCAGATCCGGCAGAAGCGCCAGACAGTCAGAAGCTTCCTTGGGATAGATCGTCTGAAGATGCAGGAGCAGATCCTGCATATCCACCAGATCATAGCTGTAAAGACCCGAAGAACGCGTTTCCACCATGCCGAATGTCTTGGATTCAAGGCGTTCTTTGGTGATGGTGGAGAGCTCTCCTTCCTGCAGACCGGTGTTCATCCGGATAAACAGGTTTTCCAGCGTGCGTGAAAAAGTCCTGATCTTTGACAGATCGATCAGGGAAAGCGTCGTATCGGGATCATAGGTCTCGCTTCGCTGCGCGTCATAGTAGGCGCCGTAATGATCCACGATGGACCGGCCGATCACGGCAGGATCGTCCGTTTCATTCAGCAGCCCCAGAAAATGATAATCCCAGCCGTCACCGGGTTCGAGTTCTTCGGAACCGATATAGTATTTCGCGTAGCGAGACCAGAGGTTCATGACTTCATAGGAACCCATCAGACAGGCGTCGAAGCCTACCAGATCGAGTTTGGTATAGCCGGAAAAGATCGTCCCGTTCATGGCGTTCTTCATTTCGTCCATGAGCAGGGAGTCCGAATCGAAAAGCTCATCGGAGCCATAGCCCCAGAGCGGGCCTCCGCCGTGATCCCAGAAAACCAGCGCGTAATGGTCCGCGGGATAATAAGTCGTCGTAAAATTGATGAATTTCTGCAGGGTCTCCCAGGCGCCCATGTCCGCGTTGGCCGCGGTGGAGGCGACCACGTAGTCCGATTTTGGCAGTGAAAGATCGATAACGCTGTTCGAGCCGGAAGGGATCTTGCTCTTCCAGGTCTGGGCCCCGCCGGTATAGAGGATCAGATTGACGTCATCGAGACGGATACCGGAATCCAGCATCTCGAGAATGTCTTTGGTCGCGCTTGCGTATTTGCTTTCGAGGTTGGAACCGGTCATGTAGATCATGAAAGTATACCGGGCCTGCTCCTGTATTTCCATGCCTTCCACCGGATAAAGCTCCGCCGAACCGGGATCATAGACCTGGTTTTTGCGCGCCAAAAGCCGGTCATAATCGAGATCATCACCGGTATCTTCAGCGAGGACTGTGCCAAAGGAATTGACCATCAGGCACAGACAGATGAGCAGTGCGAACACTTGGCGGAAAGCAGTTTTCATAGGCAGACGAACAAAAAACCTCCGAAATGCATATTTAGGAAATTATAGCATTTCGGAGGTCAAAAGGCAAACGGAGTTTACCTTGCAGAGCTGTGAAGGTTTCCTATTTTCCTACCTTCGGAAGCAGATGCGCTTTTTCCAGTGCCGGACGGACGGCCATGTAAAGCGCGGTCGCCACGATCACGGAAGCGACGGAGTTGATCCCGGTCGAAAGGAAATTGTAGGCGATGGTCAGTTCCGCGGCAGGTTTGCCTAAAATGAGCAGTTTATAGAAATAACCGATGATCGGATCGAAGATCGCGTTAAACAGTAAGGAAGCGATCGAGGCCAGAAGAGATCCTTTAAAATACTTCTTGGGCTCCTTGGTTTTCGTGATCTTAAAGATTTTGTGAGCGACAAATCCGGCGATCAGACCGATCAGGAGTTTCATCAGGAAGGTCTTCGGCGCGCTGGTGACATATTTGGCGGAGAAAAGATCGCTGATGGAAAGTCCGATGGCGCCGCCGATGCCGCCGTAGACGCCGCCGATCAGAAGCGCACCAAGAACAACGATCGCGTTGCCCAGATGAATGGCGGTACTGGATGTGCCGATGGGAATATCGATCCGTAAAAAGGCAAAGGTAACGTACGCGAGTGCGCCGATAAGGCCGGCCAGGACAACTTTGATGAGCTGATCATTATGTTTCACGTTTGACATGGAATGGATCCCCTTTCGTTCTTTGGATGGTTCTCATTATATGCAAAACTGACCATATGAAAAGTGTCAGTTTTCTATTTATTTATAGTATCAGATTTGGATCCGAACTGCAAGGCTGGCTTTTTTTCAATTCCTTAAAAAGTGATTGCCAAATCCCGGAACAGTGGATACAATAGGGATAAGATCCAGACAAAAACTGGAAATACCAAGGAGGCTATTCTTATGAGTGATAAGATTGTCATTGCCGTCATCGGCTGCGGTACCATTGCGAATTCCGCGCATATTCCTTCCTATATGCAGATTCGGGACAAAGCGGAGATCAAGTATTTCTGCGATATCATCCCCGAGAGAGCCAAAGCGGCGGTAGAGCGTTACGGATCCGGTATCGCGATCGAGGACTATCACGACGCCCTGAATGATCCGGAAGTTCAGGCCATCAGTGTCTGCACCCCGAACTATATGCATGCGCAGATCTCTATCGACGCGATGAAGGCCGGCAAGGATGTTCTTTGTGAAAAACCCGCTGCCCGCACCTACGCGGAAGCGCTGAAGATGCAGGAAGCGCAGCACGAGACGGGCCGCATCCTGAATATCGGCGTCGTCAACCGTTTCAATGACAGCGTAAAAAGGATCAAAGAGTATATCGATCAGGGCCTGCTGGGCGAGATCTATCATATCCATGTCGCCTTCCGTGCTCATCGTTCGATCCCGGGCCTTGGCGGCGCGTTCACGACCAAAGCGGTCGCCGGCGGCGGCACACTGATCGACTGGGGCGTGCACTACCTGGATATCGTCATGTACTGCACGGGAGATCCCAAACCCGTCACCGTCAGCGGCGAGACTTTCTGCAAGCTGGGCGTGGACATGAAGAATTATGTCTATACCAATATGTGGTCTGAAATGACCAAGGACGTCAACGGCACCTACGATGTCGATGATTCCGTCTGCGGTATCATCCGTACCGAGGGACCTGTCATTACCCTGAACGGCGCCTGGGCTCAGAATATCGGCATTCCCGAGACCTATATCGACTTTATGGGTACGAAAGCCGGTATCCGTCTGACCTACGGCGGTGATTTCGTGATCTATGGCACCGAGAACGGCGCCTTGACGGAAATCAAACCGAAATTCAAGAAATCCGATATGTTCCTGAATGAGATCACGGCATTCGTCGACGATGTGACCACCCGTGAGCCGCTGCCCAGCCGTATCGACGTCAACATCAAGACATCCCAGATCATGCAGGCGATCTACGACAGCGCCGAAGCCCATAAGGAGATCACTCTGTAATCCAGGTTTCTGCCATGAAAGAGATCAGTGTTTTTGATGTGATCGGTCCGAATATGATCGGACCTTCGAGTTCCCATACGGCCGGCGCGCTTCGGATCGCCCTGATGGCCAGTAAGATGTGTCAGGGTCCGATCAAAAAGGTCGAGTTCATCCTGTACGGATCCTTCGCCAGGACCTATCGGGGACACGGTACGGACCGGGCCCTCCTGGGAGGTATGATGGGATTCGATACTGAAGACAGACGGATCCGCGACAGTTTTCGTCTGGCGGATGAGGCCGGGATCGAATATAAATTCACACTGAATACGACAGATCAGGATGTTCATCCCAATACCGTCGAGATCATCGCGGAAGACGTGAACGGACATGTGACGGATGTAGTCGGTGAATCGATCGGCGGCGGCAACGCGCGGCTGAGAAGGATCGACGGAGTGTATGTGGATATCGCCGGTGAACTGGAGACGGTGGTCGTGCGGCAGCAGGATATTCCGGGCGTCATCGCGCACATCACACAGGTATTGTATGAACATCGGATCAATATCGCTTATCTGAACGCTTACCGTGAAAACAAACATGAACACGCCTATTCGGTGATCGAAGCCGACGGGGATATCCCGGACGCGCTGATCGAGCAGCTGCGAAAGATCCCTGCTGTCGAGCAGGTCAATCTGATCCGTCTGTAAGGAGGTGTGAGCATGAATTTTTCAAAAGGGAAAGAACTTCTCACTCTTTGTGAAAGCGAACAGATCCGGATCTCGGAAGCGATGCTCCGCCGGGAAGAACAGTATTTTGAGGGGGCCAGGGAGGAGATCGTTGCCCGGATGGCCCATTCCTGGCAGATCATGAAAGAATCTGTGGAAGAGGGTCAGCAGGAAGGAAACCGTTCGATGGGCGGCCTGATCGGAGGCGAAGGACATAAGGTGTCCGTAAGGCGCGGAAAAGGGGCTT
>JAFZQZ010000047.1 GCA_017620135.1 Bacillota bacterium | reverse complement strand
TTTGATCAGAGAAGTGTTATAGGTGAAAAGCATCAGGGCGTTCAGAAAGCCGAGAAGCAGAGTAAAACCCGAGAGATGGAAACGGAACCCGTTAAAGATAAAAGTCAGGATAGAAATGAAAAAGGCTTCCAGGAAACAGAATACCTGGCTGGCGCGGTCGGGACCGTCGGGATAGGCGTCGGAAAACTGTTTGCAGAACAGCGTCTGAAAGCTGTAGAGCAAAATCATGATGAAAATAAGCAGGCCGGACATCGTATTCCTCCCTCGAGATAGCTTTGGCTCATACTACGTCATTTGACGGCTTTTTGTCAAGATTGGAAAAAACGGATCGAAAACTTTGCCGAATAAACATTTTTTCCGTCCATTTAGAGAAAAGGGTTATCTTTTTCGAGATTCATGTTATAATGTACCCATAGTCAATGAAGGAACGCAGACAGAATAGCTGCGGTTCCCAAAGGAGGAATGAAAAATGGATGGAATTGGAACGATTATTTTTCTGATCATTCTTTTTGTGATCATCATCTGGGTCATCCTGGCCAACGTCCGGATCGTCCCGCAGGCACAGGCGTTCGTGATCGAGAATCTCGGTAAATTCAAAACTGTCTGGTACGCGGGCCTTCACCTGAAGATCCCCTTCTTCGAGAGAGTTGCCAGCCGGGTCTCCCTGAAAGAGCAGGTGCTGGACTTCCCGCCCCAGCCGGTCATCACGAAAGATAATATCGTGCTCCAGCTGGACAGCGTCGTATATTGCCGTGTATTTGATCCGCGCCTTTATACCTACGGTGTGGAAAGCCCGATCGCCGGTCTTCAGAACCTGGCTACCACGACCCTGCGTAACAACGTCGGTGAAATGGAACTCGACCAGCTGCTGACTTCCCGTGACAAAATCAACCAGACGCTGCAGGTCATCCTGGATGAGGCGACCGACGCCTGGGGCATCAAGGTCACCCGTGTGGAGCTGAAGAACATTCAGCCTCCGAAAGAGATCGAGGAAGTTATGACCAAGCAGATGAGAGCAGAGCGTGAGCGTCGTCAGACCGTCCTGGAAGCGCAGGCACATCAGGAAGCGGTCGTTTCCCGTGCGGAAGGTGATAAGAGAGCAAAGATCCTCGCCGCGGAAGCGGAGAGAGACGCGCAGATCGCGCTGGCACAGGGCCGCGCCCGTTCGATCGAACTGGTCTACCAGGCAGAAGCGGATGGCTTGAAAGCCCTGAAAGCCGCCAATATCGATGAGTCCGTACTGAAGCTGAAAGGCATCGAGGCGCTCGGCAAAGTTTCGGATGGCCGCGCGACCAAGATCTACATGCCCTCAGATCTGACGAATATCGTCGCGAATCTTGGGGTAGCCGGAGAGGCACTGGGGATCGGCGATTATACGCCCATCGACAAGAGCGCCAAACCTCAGCCGAAAGTCGAAGAAGATCCGTGCATCCACGAGGAGAGCAGCGTCGGCGCCATTCAGGCCGCTCAGACGACGCAGGCGATCCAGGCAGACCTTCAGAATCGCTTCTGATGTTCTGTGAAGTCTATGAAAAGAGTCAGCCCACAGGTTACGCTGTGGGCTGATTTTTCTTGACATGTACTTCCCTGAGTGGTAAATTATTCTATAGTAGTGCCGTTCGAATGAAGGACCAGGGAGATGCCGTCAAAAACTGTTAAGACGGAACCGAAGGGGCGAAACTCTCAGGTAAAAGGGACCGGGTCTGGACGAGCCTCCGGAAAATCCGACACATGGCCGCAGGGCCTGGCTGCCGGTACCAATGGGGTAATTCTCTCAGGTAAACATACGGAGCGCAGGGACATAGTTTCCTGCGCTCCGTTTTTATGTTCGAACGCACGCAAAACTTCTACAAGGAGTATAGGGTATGGAAAGAAAAACACCGCTTTATGAGGAGCATGTTCGCCTTGGCGGAAAGATCGTTCCGTTCGCCGGATGGCTGCTGCCTGTTCAGTACAGCGGCGTCATCGCCGAACACATGGCGGTCAGAGAAAAATGCGGTCTTTTTGATGTTTCGCACATGGGAGAGATCCTGCTGAAGGGCCCGAACGCCAAAGAAAACCTGAACCACCTGCTGACCAACGATTACACCGAGATGGCGCCCGGCGCCGCCCGCTACAGCCCCATGTGCAACGAAAACGGCGGCTGTGTGGATGACCTGATCGTGTATAAAAAGGCGGAAGACGATTATTTCATCGTTGTCAACGCCGCGAACAAGGATAAAGACTTTGCCTGGATGAAAGAACATCTGCTTCCGGGCAGCGAACTGACGGATGCTTCCGATGACTTCGCCCAGATCGCGCTTCAGGGCCCGAAGGCGGAAGAGATCCTGAAAAAACTGGCGTCGGAAGAAGATATTCCCGAAGGTTACTATACCGCGAAATTCGACCGTAATGTCCAGGGAATGAACTGCATCGTTTCCCGCACCGGTTATACCGGTGAAGACGGATTTGAGATCTATCTGTCACCGGCAGACGCACCGAAAATGTGGAATCTGCTGCTGGATGCCGGAAAAGAGGAAGGTCTGATCCCCTGCGGACTGGGTGCCCGGGATACGCTGCGTCTGGAAGCTTCCATGCCGCTTTACGGCCATGAGATGAACGACGAGATCTCTCCGAGAGAGACCGGACTGGGCATCTTCGTCAAGATGAAAAAGGAAGACTTCATCGGAAAAGCGGCGCTGGTCGAAAGAGGAAAACCGACAGTCAAACGTGTGGGTCTGAAAGTCACCGGCCGCGGTATCTTAAGAGAGCATCAGAGCGTTCTGCTGGACGGGAAGGAGATCGGTCATACGACGTCCGGTACCTTCTGTCCGTATCTGAATCAGCCGGTCGCGATGGCGATCCTTCCAAAGGAATACGCGGAGATAGGACAGGCGCTGGAAGTGGATGTCCGAGGCCGCAAAGTCCCGGTGGAAGTGATCCCGCTTCCGTTCTACAAACGTAAATAATCAGATCAATATATCAAGGAGGATTTATCATGAACATTCCCGAAGAACTGAAGTACACCAAGAGCCACGAGTGGGTCAAGGAAGAAGATGGTTTTTATGTTGTCGGCCTGACCGATTACGCGCAGGAAGAGCTTTCCGACCTGGTTTTCGTGAACCTGCCGGAAGTCGGCGATGAGGTGGAAGCCGGCGAAACTTTCGCGGATGTCGAATCCGTCAAAGCGGCATCGGACGTCTATTCACCCGTGACCGGTACGGTCGCCGAGATCAACGAGGAACTGCTGGACGCACCCGAAAAGATCAACGAGGATCCCTACGGCGCATGGCTGATCAAGGTCGAAAACGTATCCGATACCGTCGAACTGATGGACTGTGCCGAATACGAGAAACTGCTTGAAGAGGAAGAATAATCCGAAAAGAGGAAACAGCATGGGAACATTTGTCCCCGGGACTTCCGAAGAGCAGCAGGCTCTTCTGGAAGCAGCCGGTTATACCAGCTTTGACGATCTTTTCAGTGTGATCCCGGAATCGGTCTATCTGAAGAAGCCTCTTCCGCTGGAAGAAGGGCTTTCCGAGATGGAGACCGAACTCTCGATCCGGAATCTGGCCGCGAAGAATCGCACCTATCAGTCGATCTTCCGCGGCGCCGGCAGCTACGATCACTATATCCCGGCCATCGTGAAAAGAGTCGTCTCCAAAGAAACATTCCTGACGGCCTACACCCCGTATCAGGCGGAGATCAGCCAGGGCATCCTGCAGTCGATCTTCGAATATCAGTCGATGATCTGCGCGCTTACCGGACTGGACGTTTCGAACGCATCCGTCTATGACGGCGCGACCGCGACAGCCGAAGCGGCCGAACTGTGTGTGGAACGAAAAAAGACCCGCGTGCTGATATCGGATACGATCGCTCCGGAAGTGAAGAAGGTCGTCATGACCTACGCCTTCGGCCGCGATACGGATATTCAGGTCATTCCGGAAAAAGACGGAAAAACTTCAGTCGAAGCACTGAAAGAGATGGTCGGTCCGGAAACAGCCTGCGTGATCATCCAGCAGCCGAACTTCTACGGACTTCTGGAACCTGCGGAGGAGATCGGCGGGATCGCGCACAGCGTGAACGCGAAATTCGTCATGAACTGCAACCCGATCAGCCTGGGACTCCTCAAGACCCCGGCTGAGGTCGGTGCGGATCTGGCTGTCGGAGAAGGACAGCCTCTGGGCATGCCGATCGGATTCGGCGGCCCGTATCTTGGATTTATGGCCGCGACGCAGGCACTGATGCGCAAGCTTCCGGGAAGGATCGTCGGTGAAACAACAGATTCGGAAGGACGCCGCGCGTATGTCCTGACGCTGCAGGCCAGAGAGCAGCACATCAAACGTGAAAAAGCCTCCAGCAATATCTGCTCCAACGAAGCGCTCTGTGCCCTGACGGCCGCGGTCTATCTGGCCGCCATGGGACCGCGGGGAATGAAAGAAGTCGCTGAAAGTTGCATGAGCAAAGCACATTATCTGGCGGATGGTCTGAAAAAAGCGGGCTTCGGTCTGGTGTATGAAGGTGAATTCTTCCATGAATTCGTTACCGAAGGAGCCGGAAGCGAAGAACTTCTTCAGAAACTGGATGAAAAAGGGATCCTGGGCGGCCTGCCGCTCGGCGAAAACCGGATCCTCTGGTGCTGCACCGAGAAGAATACCCGTGAGATGATGGATGAAGTCATCCGGACCGCAGAGGAGGTGGCAAGATGAAACTGATCTTTGAAAAAGGCCGGGAAGGCCGTCATCTGTCCATCCTGCCCAAACTGGATGTTCCTGCCTATCAGCCGGACGAGGCGCTGTTAAGAGCACAGGCGCCGGCGCTGCCGGAAGTATCCGAAACGGAGATCTCCCGTCACTACAGCGCGCTGGAACGCCGGGCGCATGGCGTGAACAACGGATTCTATCCGCTGGGCTCCTGCACGATGAAATATAACCCCTCGATCGATGAGGAAATGGCCGCGCTTCCCGGATTTACGAACGTCCATCCGCTTCAGGCGGAAAAGACCGTTCAGGGCGCTCTGGAAGTGCTGGAAAAGATGGAGGAAAAGCTTTCTGCCATCACGGGACTTAAGTATTTTACCTTCCAGCCGGCCGCCGGCGCGCACGGCGAGTTTACCGGTCTTTTAGTCATCAAGGCCTATCATAAAGACCGCGGGGATGAAGCCAGAAAAAAGATCATCGTTCCTGACTCCGCCCATGGTACCAATCCGGCCAGCGCCGCCATGTGCGGCTATGAGGTCGTGAACATTCCTTCCGCATCGGACGGATGTGTCGATCTCGATGCTCTGAAGGCTGCGGTCGGTCCGGATACAGCCGGCCTGATGCTGACGAACCCGAATACCGTCGGTATCTTTGACAAAAATATTGAAGAGATCACGCGTATCGTGCATGAAGCCGGCGGTCTTTGCTACTATGACGGCGCGAACCTGAATGCTGTCATGGGCATCGCGCGTCCTGGTGATATGGGATTCGATGTGATGCATCTGAACCTGCATAAAACATTTGCCACACCGCATGGCGGCGGCGGTCCCGGAAGCGGACCGGTGGGTGTGCGGGAGGATCTCGGCAAGTTCCTTCCGGGCTATCGTCCGGTACGCGGCGAGAATGGAGAACTTCATCTGGTCCGTCCGGAGAAATCGCTCGGCAGCATGCGTTCGTTCTTCGGTAATTTCCTGGTGGTCGTGAAAGCGCTCACCTATGTCACGATGCTCGGAAGAGAAGGCGTCCTGGAAGCTTCCAGAAATGCCGTGCTCAATGCCAACTATATGAGAAAAGCGCTGGAGGACATCTTCCCGGCCGCGTTCCCGGTGACCTGCATGCACGAGTTCGTCATCAGCCTGGACAAGCTGCATAAGGAGACCGGCGTGTCCGCGCTGGATGCGGCTAAAGC
>JAFZQZ010000046.1 GCA_017620135.1 Bacillota bacterium | reverse complement strand
CTGATTCGGTGACAGAGATTGGTCGTTATGCATTCTGTGAATGCGGAGCCTTGAAGGAACTAGAAGGAGGAACAGGGCTAGAGAGCATTAGAGAGCACGGGTTTGATCGTTCAGCCCTGGAAACATACCCTTTTTCGGCTTCACCGGTAAAGTTTATCGGAGCAAACGCCTTTCATGGCTGTTCCATTAAGGACAAGAGTCTTGTTTTTTCTGACTCAATACAGACCATTCAGGAGCATGCATTGTATCTTGGGACTGAGTCTGATTCCGTGGAAGTGGGCGTAGAAAGCGTAAGCATTCCTTCGTCGATCCGAACGCTGGGGACCAATAGCTTTGGGAGCTATACCTCTAAACGTCAAGCACTTTTTTACACCGTATGGTAAAAAGTTTTTTACATGATGTGGTAAGATGATCTTTACCTTGTTCGGTAAGGAGTTCTTTACATTGTACGGTAAGCAGTTTTTTACATTGCCTGGTTAAGAGTTTTTTACATAAAGTGTTACCCTATGGGGCGCACTCGGTTATCCTTGTCAGGTAGCCGGCCAGGCCGGCAGGTACCTTGCTAACTGAATACATCCGGGTGCTTAAGGCGGTAGGAACCCCCACGGAAGGAATAGCAGTTCGCATGGTGGAGAATCCGGTCCAGCATGGCTGTTGTCAGCACAGGATCACCCATCAGTTCAGCCCAGTCCATGATCTCCTTGTTTGTCGTAAAGATGATGGAGGATGTCTCGTAGGTGTCACTGATGAAGGTGAAGAACCGGTTGGCCTGGCTGCGGGTGATCGGAGTGTATCCGATCTCATCGATGATCAGGAGCTGTGCCTTCTTCAGGTTCCTGAGACGGAAGCCTGCGGAACGCTCCGTTTCGGCTGTGTCAAGGATCTTCACAAGGTTCACCATCTTCTCGAAGCAGACGGTATATCCACAGTTGATGGCGTGGAGCCCAAGCCCCACAGCCACCATGGTCTTCCCAAGGCCGGGAGGGCCTGCAAAGACGATGTTGCCACCATTGTCGAGCCAGGAAAGCTCTTTCAGCCTGTCCACCTGTGCCTGCGTTATGCCGGATTCCAGTTCCTCCGGGTTGAACTCCTCGAGGGGGCGGACGTTCGGAGGGAAATGCGCTGCGGAGTAATTCCTCTTCCGGCGGCGTTCATTCCGGCCTTTTACTTCCGTCTCAAGAACTGAAAGCAGAAACTGGCGGTTGGTTGCCCCCTGCGCGTCTGCGGTCTCAAGCAGATCCGGCAGTGCCCTGGCTGAATGCTTCAGCGCAAACGTCTGGAGCAGGGATACCAGACGGTCGATGGGGATGCGATCCGCGTCCATGCTTTTGAGGATCTCACGGTTCATGCGGTCACCTCCCCTCTGGTGGTGGCCACCCGGTCAGCAAACGCCCTGCTGTAGGCTTCCATCTTCCTGTAATCAACGGGATCCGCTTTCATGGCTGCCTCAGCTCCCTCTGTCCCAGCCAGGCTTCTTCCTGCTTTGGTGTATTCATACACCACCTTGAACCGGGAGAACTGATACCGGTAGTTTTTGCAGCAGATCTTCATGACCTCGGCAACAAGGGCCTTATCCGGGTTCTCCGCATTCAGGAACTGTTCGATCGCGCCAAGCTGTTTGGCGATATGGCGTGGGTTCTCCTTTTTGACACCGTTGATGAAATGCTGGAAGTCATAACAGTTCCACTGGCTGCGCAGACGTTCCATGATTTCGATCCAGTCACCTGCTTCGTTTTTCCTGTGCTCGGGAAGCTGGTTATAGCTCCCCTTCCGCTCACTGAGCAGATGCGTGCAGATGAAGTTCAGGTTCTCATCGTAGATGTGGATCTTCCCGGTCGTGACCTTATACTTCAAAGTACTGTACGCGTACTCACGCGGCACGGAATACCGGCAGGATTTATATAGCACGTAGGGCATTCCATTCAGCGTAACGGAAGTAAAACTGTTTGGAGAACTCTCGTAAACAGAAGGAAGCATCGGCTTCAGGCTCTTCTGTTCGATATCCCGGAATACAGCGGACGGGATATGCAGTGTTGCACGGTGGATGCGTTTGTTCTTCCGGTTCAGCCATCCGGGCAGGGAACGCCATACATCGTCGATGCATGTGATCTTCCGGGCACTGAAGAAATTTTTCTTCACGAACCCTACGGAGTTCTCGATCGGACCTTTACTTTCAGGATCAGCTTTATTGCATACCCAGAGCTTCAGGTCCTGCTCGGTGCAAAAATCATCAAAGACACGTGTCCGGATTACTTCTCCGTAGGTTTCACTGGATACGAAGACAGCATCCTGATCGATGACCAGCTGGGATGGCCTGCCTCCAAGCTTGCAAAAGCTCCTGTAGATGGCCTGGCAGGCTTCTGTGGCGTCGTATTTGTGATCCTGCGCATAAACGCACAGTAGTCTCGAATACCGCAGCAGAAGGCAAATGAAGTGGATGGCTGCATTCTTGCCGAGCCTGACTTCTCCGAAATCGATGAGCATCTGCTCGCCTGGGGGAGTGTCAAACACGTGGTCGTAGACGCGCCGGTGTTCTTCACTTGTATCGATCTGACCGGATTCTTCCAGGTAGTGTACGTAATTCCGGAGCGTCTGCTCGTTGCCGGGCAGGCTCTCCAGATCACCGTTCTCGATGAATTTTTCTTCAAGGACATCATAGACAGAAGAAATGCAGAAATCATTCCTGCTGTTGTCTTCCAGGATCGCGATTATGGTCTCCTTGAAGGGTGAAACATCGAAAGCTTTATCTTTGGAAAGCTTTTCCCCCGGATCTTCCGGCACGACATCCATGTCATAATACTTGGATATCGTAGGACGGCTGGGTGGCTTTCGGCCTTGATCCTTGTAATACGTCAAGATCTCAGCTTTGGTGTAACCGCATAATTTTAAATCTTGTATCTCCTGCATCTGTGTTTTGTCCAGCATGTCTGACCTCCTCTGAATACTTGATAAGTCCAAGTATACAATGAGGCCGCTGGCGCCTCCTTTCAATACTCATCACAGGCAGGAGATCAGCGCCAATATAAAAAAACTGCTTACCGTCCATTGAAAAAAGTGCTTACCGGACGATGTCAAAAACAGGTTACCGTGTTATGAAAAAAGAGCTTACCGCGGGATGTAAAAATCTGCTTACCGTGGCGTGAAAAAACTCCTTACCGTGTGATGGCAAAATCACCTTACCACCCACACCTCAAACAGGGAATCCCATTTCTCCGGGCTACACTGACCGCTGACGATCGTTGAATGCCCTGCGATCTTCGCCTGATTAAAGAACTCCTGCATCAGGAACTTATCCTCGATGTCGTAGTTCGGAAACTCATCAATGCAGAGAAGGTCGAAACCGCAGTAATACTTGATACGGGCCTCCAGTTTGCGTGAGTCTTCCGCCTTCAGGCGCATAAGTTCCCTGCATAAAAAGGGATAGGTGACCCATCTTGTGCGGACACCCTCCTGGCAGGCTTTCGTGGCGATGGCTTTCTCCATCCAGGTTTTGCCGGTTCCCGGGGCACCCCAGATAATAAGGTTTTTGCGCTCCTGTACGAAATGGAGCTCACCAAGATGGTGAATATACTCCAGATCAAGTTGCCTGACTTTGTATGTCAACAGATCCCGGAGGAACATCGGATCGCCGAGTTTGGATATACGCAGGCATTTTTCGTACTTTGCATTTTTCTCCGTCGTAACAGCAGAGTCCAACGCAAGGCTGACCAATGCCAGAGGATCATCCAGGCTTTGTGCGGCGGCTTCCTGAATCCTGTCACTTGCAGAGCTGAAGCCAAGCGCCTGAAGCGATTCACAGATCTTACGCACGTTTTCATGAGTCCTCATAGTCAAGGCCCTCCTTGTCTTCGTGCGCACAGAGCACATCGTTCAGATTTGCACGGTTTGCTTTTGCAGGATGGATCCTGGACTGGGCACTCAGGATACTCTTAAAACCCTTCACCGTGAAGACAGAAGAAGCAAGCGCAGCCTCCGAAGCACTTTCGGCAGCTTCCGGCGTATGCCTGTTCAATACGCGCAGCACGGATGTAATCGGACGATACGCCTGTACCTCGAACTCGAATCGGTCAAGTTCAGTTTTTACCCAGCGTACTGTATAAGGCCCGAACTTCTCAGCCCAGCGGATCAGTTCATCTGCAGAGTAGGCTCCGTGGAGATCGGCTCCCTTTCCGGGGATGTGTGCCTCAAGGGTGGATTTCTGCCACTTCCTTATGGCACGCCTGTGTTCTGCGATGAGCTTCTCCTGATAATAGATCCGAATCTGCTCATTCGTTGCCTTAACAGTTACTTTCTTTCCTACGTAACGGATCGGAACGCTGTAGAAAGCGCAATCATACTGGATATGGAAGTCTCTCCAAACAGTGGCTTCCTTCTCGTCATAGGACTTATACTGCAGTACCGGAAGCGGCAGAAGAGCCTGTCTTTCTTCCGCTTCAAAGATAGATGTCCGGGAACCAAGCTTCTTGGAGTAATCCCTGTTGTTCCTGGCGATCAGCTTCCGCCGCATGATGTCGTTGTATTCCTGCAGTGAGTAAATATCCAGGCGCTCCATTGGGCGGATGATATCGTCCTCTACAATGCGTACGTGCCGCTCTACATGGCCTTTATCGCGGGGCTTTTTGATTCGCGTTGGTCTTGGGGTCGCGCCATAGTGGGCAAGGAACTCAACATACCGGGTGTTCAGAATGCCCTTTTCGTCAAAGTGCTGCCGGTCAACGGCCGTTGCGCAGTTGTCCGGAATGATAAACGCAGGAACACCGCCATAAAAGGCAAACGCATTCGAATGGCCGGTGTACCAGGCGGGCATCTTTTCATCCAGAAAGCCTTCACAGTAGAAGTATCCGCTGTAAGGAAGCGTCATGACGAATACATGCACCTCGACCAGTTCTCCGGTATCGCAGTCGATAAAATGGCCCTTATCTCCGGCCCAGTCAGCCTGCGCTTCCAGTCCGGGCACATGGTTCATCGTAAAGCTGATATCATGTTTGCTGCGGTAATCAGAGACGACCTCATTGAAGCGGCTAAGTTTATACGCTTTCTTCCCTCTGACACCGGCCTCGGCACAGTATTCTGTCCAGAGTTCATTGCGAAGAAATCCCTTGCGCTGCTTTTCCAGGATCTTTTCACAATCTGGCTGGAGATAATCCAGATCCACACTTTTCCTGGAGCTGAACAGGACATCGGCGATCTCCTCATTCGTCAGGTCATCTGGGACACCATCCACGCTGCCCCACACGTTTTCACAGCGGGATACGATCCTTTGGACGGAATCCCACTTGCAGCCAAGGCTGTTCGCTATAGCTGCATTGTTCAGGCCAAGTCTCTTTAGCATGATGATCGATTTGTAGTCTAACATAGCTACCTCCTTAAAAATGAATTTGCCTTTTGGCTCATTCATTGTAAGGTGCTATGCATTTGTTTAAAACTATTTGCCGCCGGTATGAATTCCCTTTTTCAGCGGTCTACTTTCCCATGAGTAGCGGTCTGGTGTCTGATTTCAGGCGGTGGCGACATAAATTTTCTTTCAGACATGGAAATCTACGTTGATAATCTTGCCGGAATGCAATTTCGAAACATCAACAAAATGATTGAACAGACAAGAGTTCGGCTTCAAAATAAAGGCATTTCCGATGAAGACCATTACATGAAAACTTTAGAAGCTGCAGCTAT
>JAFZQZ010000045.1 GCA_017620135.1 Bacillota bacterium | reverse complement strand
TCGATACGAAATGGAAAATGCCAGGACGTTTTGCTAAAGAATCCGACGTTTATCAGATGAACGCTTACTCTACAAGTATAAAAAATGTGAGCAAGGTGATTCTTCTTTATCCTAGAATTTCCAGGTCGGATCATTTGGTTGGTTACTACACGCTCTTATCATCGGTAGGAGGGCCAAGACCGCTTGAAATTAAACTGATAGATTTAATGGAATGTCTTTCGTGGAATGAATTTCTGAAATCTTTCAAAAGAAAGTTTCAACCAGTGTAATGAGCAAACCAAAGGCTCTCAACTGTGAAAAAAGTTGAGGGCTTTTGGTTTGCCCATTGCAGAATCGGTGCGCAACGATTCTGTGAAAACCGAATAGGACGAAAGCCAAGGCGCCGCTCTGGCTGAGTCAGATGAGGAAGCCGTTGATGCTTCGCTCCCCGCTCATTTGTGGATGGCAGCGAAACGATCAGCGGCTATTTTTGTGGGACCGTCCGGTGAACGGTTCCGCAAAAGCCGGAAGGGCCGGGACGAGCCGCCGGGCAAACGGCGAGATCCGGAACTGCCGGGAGCTGGGGTCAAGGGGAAAGCATTTCCCTTTGGCGGAGTTAAGAGGCGGCAGTCTCTTATCGGGGTGCCGGGGAGAAACGTCCGGCGCGGGTCGAGGGCAAGGCCCCGCCCAGTTAAGTGATGGGAACCGTCACTTAGTACTGGGTATTACCTGCCGACATGAGATCCGTTTTTCCGGGTTTTGTGAGGCAGGGGTAAAGCATGATTTTCAAAAATGGGAGGAACCAATGAAACTCACAAGACACAATGGAAGGGCCGGGAAGAACGGCGCTTACAATCCAAAACACAATGACCGCCGCTTCGACATCGGGAACAGTGACCATATCGACCAGGAGCGCGCGAAGCAAAACGTGTACTGGGACTGCTACCAGGGATTTCACTTTCCGGCGGACCGGGATCAGGAAGACAAGATCGTTTACTCTTTCGAGCAGATCGAGCAGGCCTACTATCTGGAACACTACTCCGCTTACTGCGAGGGCCAGCATGAGCGAAACAGACAGACCGGGCATTCGTCAAGAGACCGATCGCCGCAGGATCTCTGGAAGGATAAAAAGACCTGTCCGGAAGAATCGCTGATCCAGATCGGGACGATGGAAGCATCCGTGCCGCCAGAAGTTTTGGCGGAGATCGCGGCAGAGTTCTTTCAAGAATTTGAACGCCGCTTCGGATCCCACATCCACATCTTGGACTGGTCACTGCATCTGGACGAGGCGACGCCGCACATCCATGAGCGCCACGTCTTCGATTGTGAAAACCGATACGGCGAGGTCGCGCCGCAACAGGAAAAAGCACTGGAAGCACTCGGTTTCGATCTGCCGAATCCAGACCAGAAGCCCAGCAAACTGAACAACAGAAAGATGACTTTCGATGCCGCCTGCCGCGCCATGCTTTTCGATATCACAGCCAGACACGGACTCCACCTGGATCAGGAACCGGAATACGGCGGACGTAAGTATCTGGAGAAGCAGGACTACATCCTGATGAAGCAAAAACAGCAGATGGCGGTTCAAGACCAGCAGATCGAATCGAAGAAAGCGGATCTGGAAGAATTGACGGTCCGCATCGAGGACACGGAGGCCTTCGTTGAAGAAATCTCGGAAGTGGCCTATGAGAAAGCGGTCGAAGTCGTGACAGATAAGGTCGTTGAGGAAACGCATAACGCCGATTTCGATATGGTCCTGCACCAGGGGAAAAAGGTAGTCAACGATCCGGCGCTCTCCCCGAAAGGAAAAGAGTTCGCCAACAGGATCTTCGGAAATCTCCTGCAGGCCTTCTCTGGCATGACGCAGGCGATCAGTTCCAAGCTGAAGCAGCTCTTCCATGAACCGGAAAGGAAGGATGAGGCGAAAGAGCCGATCCGCAGATCCATCCGCGAGGCACTGGCCAGAAATCAGAAAAAGGTGGATGCCTACAACGCCGCCAGAGCCGCCGATCAGGACCCGCAGAGAAAAAAGAAAAACAGGAATATGGAACGATGAGAAGCGTCTGTTTTCACTTGAGTTTACCGATTGAAGACAGGCGCTTTTTTCATGTCCCGGCGCGAAAGGAAGTGATGATTACGGGAATCTATTCAGAGATAAAAGAACAGGTCAGCACCCGCGAAGTCGCGGAGCATTATGGATACAAGGTCAGCCGGAACGGCATGATGCGCTGTCCGTTCCATGAGGACCGGAATCCGAGTATGAAGGTCGATAAGAACTTCATCTGTTTTGGATGTCAGGAAAAAGGCGACGTGATCCGGTTCGCCTCGAAGCTGTTTGGCCTGCCGGCTTATGAAGCCGCTGGCAAACTGATCGAAGATATGGGCCTTACGGTGGATCTGAAAAGCAGGCCGGACGCGAAGCCTGGCATTCGTCAGAAAGCCAAGCGGAAGCGTCAGGACGAAGCCGGATTCCAGCAGATGGTGGACCGGGTCTACGACATCTACTGCGACTATTTCCACCTCCTGAACGAGTGGGCGGATGTGTATGCGCCGAGAGCGCCGGATGAGGATCTCCATCCTCTTTTCATCGAGGCCATGCACCAGCGGGACTATGTCGAATACCTTCTGGATCTCCTGCTCTACGGTTCAAAGGAAGACAAGGCTCAGGTCGTTATCGAAAAAGGAAAGGGGGTGATCGAGCTTGAGAAACGAATCAGGGAGTTTAAGTCCGGAGACAGAGAACGCGCTTCGCGAAACGATGGCGGTCCTCTCCCCGCCGAAGTCGGTGGAGGAAGTGAGGGAGCTTCTGGATCTGACGGAAAAAGGACTGGTCAGGAACACGGTTTCAAACGCGGAAATGATCCTGTCCTATGATCCGCTCCTTCGTGACAGTGTCCGGTACAACGAGCTGACACAGAGAGTCGATGTGGTGAAGCCGATGGGCTGGGAGCGCGGGAGCAACGGCCCGGCGCTGACAGACAACGACATCTTCAACTTCCATCTTTACTGCGACAGGACTTACGGAATAACTATGAAGTCTCTTGTCGAGGAAGCGGTCAACATCGTAGCGAACCGCAACGCCTACCATCCGATCAGGGATTTCCTGAACAGCCTGGAATGGGACGGCCAGCCGCGAGTCCGTTATGCACTCCGCCACTTCCTCGGGGCCGATGACAGCGACTACACCTATGAGATCCTGAAGTTCTTCATGCTGGGGGCCATCACAAGGGTCTTTAAGCCCGGCGCGAAGTTCGACTATATCATCTGTGTGGTCGGCGACCAGGGAGCCGGGAAATCAACCTTTTTCAGACTCCTGGCTGTCGAGGACGAATGGTTCTCCGATGACCTGAAGGATCTGGAGTCCGGCAAAGTCTACGAGAAGCTCCAGGGGCACTGGATCATCGAGCTGTCCGAGATGCTGGCCACCAACAACGCCAAGAGCAATGAGGCAATCAAGAGCTTCCTCTCCCGCCAGAAAGAGGTCTACCGCACGCCCTATGAGCATTACCCGAAGGACAGGCCGAGGCAGTGTGTCTTCGCCGGAACGACGAACAAGGTCAGTTTCCTTCCGAGTGACAGGACCGGGAACCGAAGGTTCCTGCCTATCAGCTGTTCAGAGAAGGATGCCGAGGTTTTCATCCTAGATAACGAAAAGGAGTCCAGGGCCTATATCCGGCAAATGTGGGCCGAGGTGATGGAGATCTGGCGCGGCGGCAAGGTCCGGCTGAAGCTTTCCAAGGAACTGGAAGCTGAGGTCCGCCAAAGGCAGAGACGGTTCATGCAGGAAGACGTGGATTCCGGACTGATCCTCGATTTCATGCTTCTCTTTGAGGGCGACCAGGTCTGCTCGAAGCAGCTCTTCAGGGAAGCCCTTCACAACGAGTTCGCCCAGCCTCAGAAGTGGCAGTACAACGAGATCAACGACATCATGAACCAGCTGATCCGTGACGGCTCACTGCCGGGATGGAGATACTTCGACAGTCCGCGCCGCTTTCCGGGGACGGATTACGGCACCCAGAAAGGCTGGGAACGCATCAAAGATCCGGTCCCGGAACCAGGGAAGGATGTCAACCAACAGGCGTCAACCAACGAGGAATTCCATCAGGTCGGCCTGGGAGAAGTAACTCCTTTTGATCTTTAACACTTCGTTGACACCTTTGGTTGACGCTTCGTTGACAGGAAAAGCCTGCCCAGCACAGTTGGAAACCCTTGTATTTCCTGAATAGTTCATCCTGATGTCAACCAACAACGTCAACTTGGGGTAAAAGATTTATTCCGTCGCGAAGTGGTGGAGATAGACGCAATAAGTGTTAAGGGGTTGGTTGACGTTTTTCGTTGACATGCCCCGCAGAATCAATCAAAGAAAGGACAATCAAACCATGAAAAAGAACAACGACAACGGATTCATCTTCAACGACGCGCTCCTGGCCTGCCTGTTCGGCACCCCGGACCGCAAGGACACCATGGAAAGGCTGAGACAGGCCTGCTCCTTATTCCCTGACAAGGATCTCCGTGACAGGGCCTTCATTCTGAAGGAGCGGATCGCCGGGATGGACGATTTCAGCTGGGCCGCCCTCTGCAAGATGGCCAAGTGGGAAATCGGAAAGCTCTTTGACTGCGAACGTTTCCTCTGGGAGGATGACAGCGATCTGGATCCTGACGATGAGGATCCGGATGATGATGAGGATCCCGAAGAGGATCTCTTTGAAGGGAAGGTGAAATATGGACTGCCTCGATAAAGAGGCCATGGTAAAGGAGATTCCGGCCACCGCGCCGGAGTCTTCCGGCCTGATCATGAAGAGCGGCGGAACAACCTTTGTCATTGGCCTGCATTTCAGCGAGACCAGTAAGGACACGCTTGATGACAAGGTCAAGAAGCTCATCAAGAAGGACGTGGAGAACGGTAATTTCTGATGTAAAACCACTTTTTCTGCTCTGTGCCGGGCTTTGTCCTAAAAAACAGTTGACAAAGGCGACATCGCAGTCTCCTGTGCTTACGCGCTCCAGAAGGTCTCCGGCTATAAGATCCGCGTGTTCAACGTCCAGAACTTCCACAAGAGCATGCACTACAATCCCTTCGCCTATATCCACAGCGAAAAGGACATCCTGAAGCTCGTGACTACGCTGATCACCAACACCAAGGGCGACGGCAAGTCCGGTGATGAGTTCTGGACCAAGGCGGAGACGCTGCTTTACTGTGCCCTGATCGGCTATATCCACTACGAAGCGCCGGTAGAGGAACAGAACTTTGCTACTCTGGTCGAGTTCATCAACGCCATGGAGGTCCGGGAAGATGATGAGGATTTCAAAAACCCGGTCGATCTGATGTTTGATGCCCTGGAGAAGAAAGATCCGCATCACTTCGCGGTAAGGCAATACCGTAAGTATAAGCTCGCTGCCGGCAAAACGGCCCGTTCGATCAATATTAGCGCCGGCGCGAGGCTTGCGGTCTTCGATATTCAGGAGGTCCGGGAGATCACAGCCTACGATGAGCTGGAGCTGGATACCCTGGGAGATCAGAAAACGGCGCTCTTCCTGATCATGTCTGACACGGACGCCACCTTCAACTTCCTGATCTCCATGATCTACTCCCAGCTCTTCAACCTGCTCTGCGAAAAGGCCGATGACGTTTACGGCGGAAGGCTCCCGGTCCACGTCCGGTGCCTGATTGATGAGATGGCGAACATCGGACAGATCCCGAACCTGGAGAAACTGATTGCTACGATACGAAGCCGTGAGATCTCAGCCTGTCTGGTGTTGCAGGCCAGATCCCAGCTGAAAGCGATTTACAAGGACAATGCTGATACCATCATCGGCAACTGTGACTCACAGATCTTTCTGGGAGGCTCGGAGCCAACCACACTGAAGGAACTGTCCGAGGCTTTGGGTAAGGAAACCATCGATACGTTCAACACCTCGGATACCAGAGGAAGCAATCCCAGTTACGGCACAAATTACCAAAAGACAGGCAAAGAACTCCTAAGCCGCGACGAAATAAGCGTTATGCCGGGCGGCAAATGTATTCTGCAGCTGCGCGGCGTCAGGCCATTCCTCTCGGACAAATACGATTACACCCAGCACCCGATGTACAAGTACACGGCAGACTACGACAAGAAATACACCTTTGACATCGAGAAATACCTGAACCGGCGCATGAAGCTGAAGGCCGAGGAAGAATTCGATGTCATACAGGCTTAAGGCAGCCTTCGGGCTGCCGATACATAGCGGTCCGGTTCCGTTTCCGGGCCGCTTGTTGTCTGAATGAAGGCCAGACGCACCCACTGCCTGTAGAGGCGAAAGAATCGAGGGGTATGGCAATGGACCGGATAAGTCAGGCAAAGCAAATCCACCCCTGCGGGGGAACCATTAAGGAGGCCTGTATGGCATTTTTCAACAGTGCAGTCGGCGTACTGCAGACTCTCGTTGTGGCGCTCGGTGCCGGTCTCGGTATTTGGGGCGCTATCAACCTGCTGGAGGGTTACGGCAACGATAACCCCGGCGCTAAGTCCCAGGGCATGAAGCAGCTGATGGCCGGCGGTGGTGTCGCTCTCATCGGTATCACCCTGGTACCTCTTCTTTCCGGTCTGTTCGGCTGATCGGGCCGGGAAGGGATGCGGGATCAAACCCGCATCTTACATAGCCGGTGACATCCTTGAGATGCCGCCTGGCTTTGGTACAATGAGATCAGAATCAGGAGGAATACGCGATGTTTCTGCTTAAACTTATAGCCAAAATACTGCTTCTGCCGGTGATCCTCATCCTCGGCATTCTGCGCCTTCTGGTGCATATCGGAATCAACCTTTCGTCGATCGTTCTGGGCGGTCTGATGCTGATTGTATTCGGCTGCATCGTCTTTACGATCATTCAGCATACCTGGAATTCCATGGCCATCCTGATTGCAATGGAGGTCTTTCTGGTTCTTATCACTGCCAGTGCCGGCGTAATAGAAGGCCTGCTGGAGATGGCCAGTGATAGTCTGGGCGGTTTCATGAGATCATGAGCCGCCTTCTTTTTTGGAAATGTCACACATTCTTTAAAGTCCTGTGGTATACTAAGCGCGTGTCGGGAATCTGAGATCTCGACAAATCGGGAGTTGTGGAGGTAATTATCAATGAGAAATATTTACGATAATAGTGATTTTTTTGCCGCATATGCGGAAATGGGAAGAAGCAAAGATGGTCTGAAAGCTGCTGGAGAG
>JAFZQZ010000001.1 GCA_017620135.1 Bacillota bacterium | reverse complement strand
CGAATACCTGAAAAGAGCGTTGGCAAAGGCGGCAATGGCTGCCTGAAGACTATTAGATTGCCTGTATTATTGAATTTTCAAGGTGCTAAGCCCCATTCATGGTGTGGGAAGTTTTAGATATTAATTTAATCATGCTGGAATTTGATAATTTGAAACTGGAGATGGAAAAATACCGGCCGCAGCTTAATGAGCTGGCGGAGGCGCTCCATCTGGACAGACTGAAGCTCCGGGTAGAGGAGCTGGAACACAAACAGATGGAACCCGGTTTCTGGGACGATCCCGAGAAAAGCTCGAAGATCGTGCAGGAAGCAGGTTCCGTCAAACGCCGGCTGGATGAATTCGACAGTCTGAAACAGGCGTTCGAAGATGCCGAAGCTCTGATCGAGATGGGTCAGGAGGAAGAGGATGTCTCCCTGGCGGAAGAAGCGCAAGAAGAGATCAGATCCTTCAAAGAGCAGTATGAAAAACTGCGTCTGACGACTCTTTTAACCGGTGAGTTCGATGCCAAGAACGCGATCCTGACCCTGCACGCTGGCGCGGGCGGAACAGAGGCCTGTGACTGGACAGCCATGCTGTACCGCATGTACACCCGCTGGGCAGAAAAACACGGATATACGATCGAGCTTCTGGACTATCAGGAAGGCGATGAGGCCGGCATCAAGGGCGTGACCATCCAGATCAACGGCGAGAACGCTTATGGATATCTGCGCTCGGAGAAGGGCGTTCACCGTCTGGTCCGCATCTCGCCTTTTGACGCGGCGGGCCGCCGCCATACCTCGTTCAGCTCCTGTGATCTGATGCCGGAACTGGATGAAGATGTGGAAGTGGATCTGAACATGGATGATCTGAGGATCGACGTGTTCCGTTCCAGCGGTGCCGGCGGACAGAAAGTCAACAAGACTTCCTCCGCGATCCGTATCACGCATATCCCCACGGGTATCGTCGTGCAGTGTCAGAACGAGCGCTCCCAGTATCAGAACAAGGATAAGGCGATGCAGATGATCAAGGCCAAACTGTATCAGCTGGAAAAAGAAAAACAGGCCGGCCGCCTTTCCGACATTCGCGGAGAGGTCATGGAAAACGCCTTCGGATCGCAGATCCGTTCTTATGTTTTCCATCCCTACACAATGGTCAAGGACCTGCGCACACAGGAAGAGACCGGCAACATCCAGGCTGTCATGGACGGAGAACTGGATAACTTTATGAACGCGTACCTGGCCTGGTCCGCGAATCAGTAATCACATGATGAAAAAGTTGTTTACGAGAGCTGCCGCTGTGATCCTCATAGCGGCACTCCTTATCAGTCTGACGGGATGCGGTGTAACGGTCCGCATCTACGGTAAGGCGCTGGACGCGCTTTCAGATATCGATCTTTCCTACGGACGGCTGTATCTGGCGGATGTCATGGACGCCCTTCGGAATGATGACCTCGATAAAGTCAATGAGATGGGCTATCACGCGGGACTGGATGACGCGGAGACGTTTGAAGGACTCTTTGATCAGTGGCATGCGCTTTCTCCCGTTTACGGACAGCCGGAAAGCATTTTCCTCTCCGAAGGCTATCAGTACGGAAACGAAAAAGCCTATATCGGCGAGATGGAGATGGAAAACGGCGGCACGCTGATGCTGGCGCTGCTTTTTACATCGAACGATGAACTGGCCCTGGCGGATCTGTATGAAACAGAAAAAGGCTACTGGAGCCGGGAAGAAGTACCGGACGGTGTGGTCGAGGAAGAGATCATCCTGGGCGAAGGGACCGATCATCCGCTGGCCGCGAAAATCACCTATCCGGCCAATGCTTCCGCGTCTTCTATGCTTCCGGCCATTGTCCTGGTCGGCGGTGACGGCGGCAACAACATGGATATGAAGTCCGGTTCGGTACGGCCTTATCAGGATCTCGCGTGGGATCTGGCCGCGAAAGGGATCGTCACGATCCGTTTTGATAAGCGTACCTATACCTACTCGGACGAGGAATCGGCGGAAGCAGCTCCCAAAGAAGTCTTTACTGTCGACTGGGAATACGCGGAAGATACGATCTACGCGTACAAGGCGCTTTTGGAGAAAGCCTTCGTGGATGAGTCGAGGATCTATTATCTGGGTCATTCTCAGGGAGGCGTGGTAGGCTCCAGGATACAGGAAAAGATGAAGGAAGAGAGTCTTCGTGGCTTTGCCGGATTCATTCTGGTATCCACTTCACCCAGACCCTGGTATGATGTGATCTATGATCAGTATATCCGGTACGGACTGATCGACCGGCAGAGCGACGAGATCTATTATCTGGTCCAGAAGATCGAAATGGAACGGGATTATGTGAAGGAAGGCGACTATCTTAAGGTCAGTGAAGAGAAGCTGACCCAGGAATTTGCACTGACAAGACCCGCCGCCTTCTGGAAAGATTATTTTTCTTTCGACTATGTGGAAGGATATCGGAAGCTGGCGGAAAGCGGCACGCCGATCCTGATCCTCCAGGGCGGCGCGGATTATCAGATCACCGTAGAGGATGATTTTTCCGTTTGGGAAGAAACGGTTGCCTCCTGGAATGCTGCCAATGTGACACTAAAAGTATTCGACGGCCTGAATCACCTGCTGACACCGTCGCAGGGGATCTTTGCCGGTCATTATAAAGAATATGAACGCCCCGGCCGGGTCCCGGAAGATGTGGTCGATGAGATCGTAAGCTGGATCCATCCGTAAAGAAGAGAAAGGAGGGCCCCATGCCCGAAGAAACAGTACAGACGGCTGAGAAGATTCCCTTTGTACATCTGCACGTGCATACCGAGTATTCCCTGCTCGACGGCTCCTCCAAGATCAGTGAGATCGCGCACCGGGCCAAGGAATTGGGCATGGACGCGCTCGCCATCACGGATCACGGCGTCATGTACGGGGCGATCGATTTCTACAAGGCCTGTCAAAAAGAAGGCATCAAACCGATCATCGGCTGCGAAGTCTATGTGGCAGGCGGGTCGCGTTTTGAGCGAGAGGAAAAGAACGGGGCCCGGTATGATCATCTGGTCCTGCTGGCGGAAAACAACACCGGTTACGAAAACCTGATGCGTCTGGTCTCGCTTGGATTTATCGAAGGTTTCTATTATCGGCCCCGAATCGATTTTGAACTGCTTGAAAAGTACCATGAAGGACTGATCGCGACCAGCGCCTGTCTGGCCGGTGTCGTGGCACGGCCTCTTCTGACCCAGTCCTATGAGAAGGCGAAAGAAGTAGCGATCCGTTACAAAGAACTGTTCGGCCCCGATCATTTCTATCTGGAACTGCAGGAACATGAAAGTTCCGAGCAGACGATCCTGAACCAGGCGCTGCTCCGCATGTCGAAGGAGCTTAGCCTTCCGCTGATCGCGACCAATGATGTTCACTATATCTACAAGGAAGACCGGGAAGCGCACGATATCCTGCTGTGTATCCAGACCGGGAAGAAGCTGGCGGATTCCGATCGTCTCCGCTACGAAGGTGAATATTATTTGAAAAGCCCGGAGGAGATGGCGGCGCTGTTTCCGTATGCGCCGGAAGCCCTGGCCAACACGGTAAAGATCGCCGACATGTGCCATGTCGAGATTAAATTCCATGAGAGAAAACTCCCGGCTTATGACGTGCCGGCGGGAATGACAGCGTCCCAGATGCTGCGCTCACTTTGCTACAAAGGTCTGAAGGAACGTTATGCGGACTGCGACCCGGAAAGAACCGGGTTCGTTCCGGCGAAGGCGCGCTTCGCCTGGCAGGATCTGGTGAACCGGCTGGAGTATGAGATCGGCGTCATCGAAGGAATGGGCTTTGTGGATTATTTCCTGATCGTCTGGGATTTCATCAACTATGCCCGCGAGAATGAGATCAAGGTAGGTCCCGGCCGAGGTTCGGCCGTCGGTTCGCTGGTTTCCTATACGCTCTATATCACCTCGGTGGAGCCGCTTCGTTATAACCTGCTTTTTGAGCGGCTGCTGAATCCGGAACGAGTTTCCATGCCGGATATCGATACTGACTTCTGTTATCGCAGACGTCAGGAAGTCATCGACTATGTGACCCGGAAATACGGCGCGGATAAGGTCGCGCAGATCGTTACCTTTGGAACGATGGCGGCCAGGCTGGTCATCCGGGACGTCGGACGTGTCATGGACCTTCCCTACGGGGATGTGGACAAGATCGCCAAGATGATCCCGAATGAGCTGAAGATGACCATCGATAAGGCGCTGGAGAGGAACCCGGAGCTCAAAGAGGTCTATGACGGCAATGAGCAGATCCGTAAACTGATCGATATGGCCATGCGTCTGGAAGGCCTGCCGAGGCATACTTCTACACACGCGGCCGGCGTTCTGATCACGGGAGATGAGACGATGAAGTTCGTCCCGCTCTGCACCAACGACGGCAACGTGGTCACCGAGTATACCATGAACACGCTCGAGGAACTCGGGCTTCTGAAAATGGACTTCCTGGGCCTCCGGACCCTGACCGTGATCCAGGATGCGATCGATAATATCTATCAGACAGAGGGCATCCGCCTGGATATGGATAGCATTTCCATGGATGATCCGGAAGTATATCAGATGATCAGTGCCGGAAAGACTGACGGCGTCTTCCAGCTGGAAAGTGCCGGTATGACCCAGTTCATGCGGGAACTTCGTCCGGAGAACATGGAGGATATCATCGCCGGTATCTCCCTGTACCGGCCGGGCCCGATGGACTTTATTCCGAAGAATCTGAAAGGCAAAAAGGATCCCGATCATATCGAATACAAGACGCCGCTGCTGGAACCTATCCTGAACACCACCTACGGATGTATGGTCTATCAGGAACAGGTCATGCAGATCGTGCGGGATCTGGCAGGCTATACCATGGGACGTTCGGATCTGGTACGCCGTGCCATGTCCAAGAAAAAAGCGGATGTCATGGCTGCCGAGCGGCATAACTTCGTCTACGGAAATCCGGAAGAGAATGTGGCTGGTTGTGTTTCCAAAGGGATCAGCCCGGATGTGGCAGAATCGATCTTTGATGAAATGACGGACTTCGCGTCCTATGCTTTCAACAAATCTCACGCGGCGGCTTATGCGGTGGTCGCTTATCAGACAGCGTATCTACGATGTCATTATCCGGTCGAATTCATGGCTTCCATGATGACCTCCGTCATGGAACATTCCTCGAAGGTCATCGGTTATATCCAGGGACTGAAAGCGCTGGGGATCCAGCTGCTGCCGCCGGATATCAATGAAGGCTATTCCGGGTATTCGGTCACCGTCGTAAAGGAGATCAAGGACGGAAAAGAAGTGAGAGTCAAGAAGATCCGCTATGGTCTTTCCTCCATCAAGAATGTCGGCAAGAGCCTGATCGACCGGATGGTCGAGGAAAGAGAAGAGAACGGTCCTTTCCTGAGTATGACGGATTTCTGCCGCCGGATGGGTGAAAAAGATCTGAATAAGCGGGCACTGGAAAGCCTGATCAAAGCCGGCGCCTTTGACTCGCTGGGCGGCGGAATGGGCAAACGTTCTGCCTTCATGCAGGCTTATCCCGGCATCATGGCAGCTGCCGCGGAATGGCGGAAAAACAAGATGAGCGGACAGATGGATCTGTTCGGCCTTCCCGCTCCGGACGGCGAGGAAGAGGCCATGGAACAGGATCCGCTGCTGGACGCGCCGGAATTTGAAGACGTGATCCGGCTGGCCTTTGAGAAGGAAGTCATGGGCATCTACCTGACCGGCCATCCGCTGGATCGGGATGAAGCGCTCTGGCGCAGAAACATCACCAATCTCTCCTCCGACTTTACCTATGATGAATCCGCGGATGAAGCCGAGGACGGATCCGGCTCTCAAGCGGTCCTGATCGACGGTCAGGAAGTCGTGATCGGTGGTCTGGTCACCGGCCGGACGATCAAGGCGACGAAAAATAACAAACTGATGGCGTTTCTGACGGTGGAGGATCTGTATGGATCCGTGGAAGTGCTGGTCTTCCCGAACACCTATGAACGATATAAAGACCTGACGGTGGAGGATTCAAAAATCTTTGTGCGGGGACGTGTTTCCGCCGAGGAAGAGGCCGACAGCAAACTGATCGCATCCGTGATCATCCGGATGGAAGATTTGAGACCACTGTGGCTTCGTCTGCCTGATCAGGCGGCATGGCAGAGATGGAAAGATGAGATCTGTCATATCCTGGAAGAGGATCCGGGAGAGAAAGAAGTGCGGATCTATCTGACGGAAGGCAAGGTCCGCCTGAAAGCGCCGGATCGGTATAAAACGGCCGCTTCTCCCGAGACGCTGGCCGCGCTTCAGAACATGTTGGGAGCCGGAAATGTCGGGTAATTCTTTCTTGCGTTTTGCCTGGTTTTACTGTAAAATACAAGTATCTATGACTGCTTTTTCTAAATTTTCTGAAAGAGGGATAAAATAATGGCAAAAGAAATCAAGACCATCGGTATTCTGACCAGCGGCGGCGACGCGCAGGGCATGAACGCGGCGATCCGTGCGGCAGCTCGTGCGGCAATGAACAAAGGTGTTACGGTCAAAGGGATCATGCAGGGTTACAGCGGCCTTCTGCGCGATGAGATCGTAGATCTGGGCGCGGTCAGCGTCGGCAATATCATCCATCATGGCGGTACCGTGCTGTATACAGCACGCTGCCCTGAATTCATCGATCCTGATCCTGAAAAAGCAGCTGCGGCGATCAAGAAAGCGGCTGACATCGCAAAAGCGCATGGCATCGACGGTCTGGTCGTCATCGGCGGCGACGGATCCTGGAAAGGCGCGCAGAAGCTTTCCAAGCACGGCATCAATGTGGTCGGTATTCCCGGGACCATTGATCGGGATATCGCCTGCAGCGACTATACGATCGGTTTTGACAGCGCCGTCAACATTGCATTGGAAGCCGTTATTCGTCTGAGAGATACCTCCGGTTCGCACTATCGCTGCTCCGTTCTGGAAGTTATGGGCCGTCACTGCGGTGAGATCGCTCTTTGGGCCGGTCTTTGCGGCGGTGCTGACGCGATCCTGATCCCCGAGCATCCGGAATCCGCAAAAATTGAGAGCATCTTGCAGGTTATTCGGGAGAACCGTTCCAGAGGCAAGAAACACAACATTATTGTTGTTTCGGAAGGCATCCCGAAATTACTGGGATTAACGAGCCAGCAAATAGCGGAAACGATTGAAAAAGAAACTGGTATCGAGACCCGAGCGACCATCCTTGGTCATGTTCAGCGCGGCGGTATCCCGACCGCTGTGGATATCAAACACGCGACTATGATGGGCGTGTACGCGGTCGATCTGCTGCTGGCCGGCAAGAACAACCGTGTGGTAGCCTACCGTGATGAAAAATATGTTGACTTTGATATCGACGAGGCGCTGGCGATGAAACGCCGTCCGAGCTTCGATATCGAAGAAGTCAACCATCGTGTTTCGACCTACGGCTAAGAAAGATCCATGAAAATATGCCCCGGGAGACCGGGGCTGTTTTATTGAATCAGAGGGTAAGAAACTTTTTAAAATAATGCTTGCATTGGGCTCTTCCCTGTGCTATACTAGCTTTCTGGATTTTATCCTTGTTCTCCCTTTAGGGGAGGGCCAAAGACCAAAAGGAGGTGTAAACGATGAACCGTTATGAAGTTGCCGTTGTTCTTTCTTCTGTGCTGACCGACGAAGCTCGTGCATCGGAGTTGGAACTGATCAAAGGCTACATCACGAAGTATGGCGGTACCGTAGCTGAGGTGGACGAGTGGGGCAAGAAGAAACTTGCTTACGAGATCCGCAAAGAGAGCGAAGGGTATTTCTATTTCATCAAGGTCGATGCTGTTCCGGAAATGGCTGTCGAACTTGAAAAAGAAATGCGTCTCAGA
The DNA here is from genome assembly GCA_017620135.1 of Bacillota bacterium. Classification (GTDB taxonomy): domain Bacteria; phylum Bacillota; class Clostridia; order Lachnospirales; family Bianqueaceae; genus RUG760. The sequence goes on along the minus strand of JAFZQZ010000001.1, from coordinate 5,591 downwards.
AACGAAACCGTGCTCCGTTACCTGATTCTCAGAGAAGGAGAGTAATCAGCACAAACCGAAAGGGGTTTTGTTATGAACAAAGTCATTTTAATGGGCAGACTCACAAAAGATCCGGAAGTCCGTTATTCTCAGGGCTCCAATGGAACGGCCGTCGGCCGTTACAGCATTGCCGTTAACCGTTCTTACAGACGGGACGGCGAGCCGGATGCGGATTTCTTCAATATCGTTGCGTTTGGCAACAGAGGCGAGTTTGCCGGAAAGTATTTCAAAAAGGGTATGATGGTCGCTGTCGTCGGTGAGCTTCGGAACGGAAGCTATACAGACAGAGACGGAAATAAACGTTATACCACTGATGTCATCGTTACCGAACAGTATTTTGCGGAAAGCCGCAGCTCTTCCGAGAGCCGTGGATCCTATCAGCAGAGCGCTCAGCCGCAGCCGGTCCAGCAGCAGAATTATCAGCAGCAGGCACCGGTCCAGCAGAATTATCAGCAGCCGGTCAGTCAGGATTTTGCTCCTGCCGGCGCGGGATATCCGGCACAGCCGGTCCAACAGCAGGCGCAGCCTCCGGTGCAGCAGGCTCCGGCTGATGGATTCATGCCGATCGATACGGACATCGAAGGTGACGAAGATCTGCCCTTCTAAATTGATTGAAGGAGGAAAATAGAAATGCCTGAAACGACGAATCAAGCTCCGCAGAAAAGACGTCCCATGATGCGTCGCCGCAAAAAAGTCTGCGTTTTCTGCGCGAATCCGAATGAAAAGATCGATTATAAAGATGTTGCCAAACTGAGAAAGTTCATCTCCGAGCGCGGCAAGATCCTTCCCCGTCGTATTACCGGTACCTGCTCGATGCACCAGCGTGACATCACAACAGCGGTCAAGCGTGCAAGACATATGTCTCTGCTGCCCTATATCGACGACTAATGAAAAGATCCAAGGGAGTCTGCCCGCGTGGCAGACTCTCTTTGTTTTGAGGAAATCAAATGGAAATCAAAACGATCACCAGTGCGCAGAACGCTGCTTATAAGCAGGCGGTCAAGCTTCAGACTTCCAGAGAAGCCAGAAAAGCGGGAGTCTTTACCGCCGAAGGACTTCGGTCCGTGGATGAAGTGCTATCTTCCGGTTGGGAGATCGAATCTCTGTGGCTGGAAGATGAATTCTGCGATCAGAATAAAGGATATATTCGCACGCTGGATAGCCTTAGCTGTCCTGTCTACCGGGTGAGCCGGTCTCTTTTCAAAAGACTGGGTGATACGGAAAATCCGCAGGGCATTCTGGCGATCGTTCGCCGGAAGAAGTGGGATGTGAAGGCGGTGCTTTCAAAAGAAGATCCGCTGATTGTCATCCTGGAAGATCTGCAGGACCCGGGAAACGTTGGAACGATCCTTCGTACGGCTGACGCGGCAGGTGCCGCGGCTGTCTTTACCAGTAAAGGGACCGCTGATCTCTACAGTCCGAAAGTCGTACGCTCCAGCATGGGTTCACTTCTTCATCTGCCGGTGATCTCTTTCCCGGGGATCGAGGAACTGGCGTCCGTTCTTCAGAAAAAAGGCGTCCGGCTGATCGCGGCTCATCTGAAAGGAGAAAAGGCTCCCTGGGAAACGGATCTTAGCGGAGCAGTCGCGATCCTGATCGGCAACGAAGGAGCCGGGCTTTCACAAACAGCCGCGCAGGCAGCGGACAGTCTGGTAAAGATCCCCATACCGGGACAGGCGGAATCGCTGAATGCCGCGATTGCCGCGGGGATGCTTCTTTATGAATCGATCCGGCAGCGGAGTTTTACTTGACACCGCGGCTGTGACATGTTAGAATACACTTTACGAAAGGCCATGACGGAGAGGTCTTTTTGCGGGAAAGGTTACAGAGAGCCGATGGTTGGTGTGAATCGGTACCGGCTGCGAAAGGAATGTAGCTCCAGAGCCGGAGAGAAGAAAGTCCCTGCCGGGGATGAGTAGACCTCTCCCGCGTTAGCTGCGTCAGTGCTTAGGGTTTGTTGGAACCTAAAAAGTGGTATAAAGCGTGAGCTTTATGCAATTTGAGTGGTACCGCGGGTTACAGAAGATGTTACTCGTCTCAAAGATTGCTTTGAGGCGAGTTTTTTATTGATGACCCGCCTGAATAGGAGGAAATATGGCAGAACAGACTACGGGACTGGGCTTTAAGATCCAGGAAGTCGCGGGACGTATTCGCGAACTGAGAGACATCGCCGGCTATTCGATCAGCGAGATGGCAAAAAATACCGGCGTGACAGAAGCGGAATACAATGCGTGTGAAGCGGGTCAGAGCGACCTGACGTTCGCTTTTCTGTATCGGTGCGCGCTGGCTTTCGGCGTAGACGTCACGGATCTGATCGAAGGATCGAGCCCCAAACTGCGTTCGTACAGCCTGACCAGATCCGGCAGCGGACAGAAGATCGAGCAGGCCCATGAGATGATCTATTACAACATGGCGGCCGGCTTTCAGAATCGTATCGCGGATCCGCTGTTCGTTGAGAACAAATACAGCGACCGGGCGTTCTATTCGGATATCGAACTGACGACCCATGAGGGACAGGAATGCGACCTGATCATCAAGGGATCCATGAAGATCCAGATCGGGGACCATACGGAATACCTGCACGAAGGCGACTGCATCTACTTCGATTCCTCGATCCCGCACGGTATGGTCGCCGCGGACGGGCAGGACTGCCTGTTCTACGCGATCGTTCTGAAGCATCAGGATGAGCTGTACGGCGGGGAGAGCGGACCGCAGAAGATCCGTGTGGAGCGGGCAGCAGCGAAACCGGACGCCGGAAGGATCGCGGAGCGCTTCATCGATACGAAGGAAGACGCGAATGGTCTGTTGCAGAAGATCTCCTTCAAGGATGATATCAAATTCAACTTTGCCTTTGACGTGCTGGACGCCCTGGGACGCGAGAAGCCGGAGAAACTGGCGATGCTGCATATTTCCGAGGATATGACCGAGCGCAGATTCACTTTCAAGGATCTGAAGGACGCCTCTTCTCAGACGGCCAACTATTTTACTTCTCTGGGAATCAAACGCGGAGACCGCGTCATGCTGGTCATGAAGCGGCACTATCAGTTCTGGTTCTGCATGATGGCGCTGAATAAGATCGGCGCTGTGGCGATCCCTGCCACCTACCAGTTGAAAGCCCATGATTTTGAATACCGGTTCCAGGCAGCCGGTGTATCCGCGATCGTCTGTACGCCGGATGGCGGGACGGCTCAGGAAGTGGAAATGGCGCAGAATACGGCGGATAAGCCGCTGCTGAAGATCATGGTCAACGGCGCGCGGGAAGGCTGGCACGATTTTGACGCTGAATACGGTCTGTTCAGCCGCCGGTATCCGAGAGCCAAGGATGCTCCCTGCGGATATGATCCTATGCTGATGTACTTCACTTCCGGTACATCCGGTTATCCCAAGTGCGCGGTCCATGATTACCGTTACCCGCTGGGACACTATGTGACGGCTCATTACTGGCAGCAGGTCGATCCGGAAGGGCTGCACCTGACCATTTCCGACACCGGCTGGGCCAAAGCCATGTGGGGCAAGCTTTACGGACAGTGGCTGTCCGAAGGCGCGGTCTTTGTGTATGACTTCGATCGCTTTGACGCTTCGAAGATCCTGCCGCTCTTCGCGAAATATCATATCACGACCTTCTGTGCTCCGCCTACGATGTATCGTATGCTGATCAAACAGGATATTTCACAGTATGATCTTTCCTCCATCAAACATGCCAGTATCGCGGGTGAAGCGATGAACCCGGAAGTCTTCCGTCAGTTCGAGAAATCGACCGGCCTTCGGATCATGGAAGGTTTCGGACAGTCCGAGTCCACGGTCATCATAGGAAACCTGGCAGGCAGCGGACACAGGATCGGGTCCATGGGTAAACCGGTAGCGCTTTACGATGTGCATCTGCTCGATCATGACGGGAATGAGGTCCAGACCGGTGAGACCGGCGAGATCTGCATCAATATCTCGAAAGGACTGCCCTGCGGGCTGGCCAGAGAGTATTACGGTTCTCCGGAAGACACCGCTGAGACCTGGAAAAACGGATTCTATCATACGGGCGATCTCGCCTGGTGCGATGAAGACGGTTTCTACTGGTACGTCGGCCGCGCGGATGACGTCATCAAGTCTTCCGGCTACCGGATCGGGCCGTTCGAGATCGAAAATGTCATCATGGAACTTCCCTACGTCCTGGAATGCGGCGTTTCCGCCGCGCCGGATGAGGTCCGCGGCCAGGTGGTCAAGGCATCGATCGTGCTGGTACCGGGAACGGAAGGAACGGATGAACTGAAAAAAGAGATCCAGGATTATGTGAAAAAGCATACGGCACCGTATAAATATCCCAGGATCGTGGTCTTCAGGGACGAACTGCCCAAGACGACCAGCGGGAAGATCATCAGAAGCCGTCTGTAAATCTAAGGAGTAAACTATGCCGAAACTGACATTCAAGGAAGAACTGTGCAAGGGCTGCGGACTGTGCGTGAACGCCTGCCCGAAAGGGATCCTGCAGCTTTCCAAGACGAAACTCAATTCCAAAGGCCATACGCCGGTGGAACAGACTGAACCGGAGAAATGCATCGGATGCGCGTTCTGCGCGATGATGTGTCCGGACTGCGTGATCAAAGTTGAAAGATAAAGGATAGGAGAAATAGCGATGAGTGAAAAAGTATTGATGAAAGGCAATGAGGCCATCGCGGAAGCCGCGATCCTGGCCGGATGCCGGCACTATTTCGGATATCCGATCACACCGCAGACGGAAGTGGCGGCCTACATGTCGAAGAAGATGCCGAAGATCGGCGGAACGTTCCTGCAGGCAGAGAGCGAGATCGCAGCCATCAACATGGTCTACGGCGTCGCCTCCACAGGCAAGAGAGCAATGACGTCGTCCTCTTCTCCCGGGATCGCGCTGAAATGTGAAGGGATCTCGTATCTGGCCGGAGCAGATCTTCCGGCGCTGATCGTAAACGTACAGAGAGGCGGCCCGGGTCTTGGCGGCATCCAGCCGTCCCAGAGCGACTACTTCCTGGCGACACGCGGACCGGGACACGGAGACTTCCATGTGATCGTGCTGGCGCCTTCGAGCGTCCAGGAGATGGCAGACCTTACCGCGAAAGCGTTCGACCTGGCGGAGAAGTACCGGATGCCGGCGATGCTTTTGGCAGACGGGACGATGGGCCAGATGATGGAACCGGTCATCCTGCCGGAGCCCAAAGAAAGCCAGGCGGACCACAGCTGGGCAGTGACGGGCACAAAGATGGAAAGAGAGCACAACATCATCAACTCTCTGTATCTGCAGCCCACGGAACTGGAAGAGAAGAACCTGGAACGGTTCAAACGGTATGAGACGATCGAGAAAGAAGAATGCCTGTGGGAAGAGTTCATGATGGAAGACGCTGAGATCTGCATCGTATCCTGCGGCATCACAGCCAGAGTCTCACGTAATGCGATCGTGGAAGCGAGGAGGCAGGGGATCAAAGCAGGCATGATCCGTCCGATCACCCTGTGGCCGTTCCCGAAGAAAGCGCTCTATGAGGCAGCGGATCAAGTGAATACCTTTATCAGCGTCGAACTGAACATGG
>JAFZQZ010000044.1 GCA_017620135.1 Bacillota bacterium | reverse complement strand
CCTTATCTCTTTCTCTGTCAGGACCCGGTATTCGCCTTCTTTCAGCGTTCCGAGACGAAGTTCTCCTTCCTGGATCCGTTTCAGTCTCAGTACAGGATGGCCCACGGCTTTCGCCATTCGCCTTACCTGATGATTCTTTCCTTCATGAATCGTGATCTCGATACGGCTGTTTCCTCCCCGCATCGATACGAGCTTTACTTCGGACGGGCTCGTTTTAAACCCGTCATCCAGCACGACGCCTTTTTCCAGTTTCCGGATCTCTTCGGAAGTGATCTCACCGGCGATCAGCGCTTCATATACCTTGGGGATCTGATGCGCTGGATGTGTCAGGCGATAGGTCAGATCTCCGTCATTGGTCAGGATCAGCAGGCCGCTCGTCTGATAATCCAGTCTTCCCACCGGATACAGCCGGATACCCGGAATATCGATCAGCTGCGTGACATTCGGACGGCCGAACTGGTCATGGCTGGTCGTCACATAGCCGGCTGGTTTGTTCAGCATCACGGTGGTCAGCACCTGATCTTCCGCCGTGACCTTTTTCCCCCGGAAAAGGATCTCCTGACTGTCCGGATCGATCTTGGTCCCCAGTTCCCGTACGACCTGTCCGTTTACACTGACCAGTCCGTCCTGAATGTATTCTTCACATTTTCTGCGCGAGCCGATGCCGCAGCGGGCCAGATATTTCTGCAGTCTTTCTTCCATCAGTCTTCTTCCTCCCGGATCATTTCCTGCTGCGGAGGCAGATGGGGAAGGTCATGAACGCTCTCCAGTCCGAAGACCCGGAGGAACCGATCCGTCGTCTTCAGAAGGATCGGCCTTCCCGGCGCTCTCATTCGTCCGGCTTCCTCTACCAGATCGTACTGGATCAGACGGCTGATCACGTTATCGCTGGCAACGCCGCGAATATCGCTGACTTCCTGTCTGGTCACAGGCTGGCGGTAAACGATGATCGAAAGTGTCTCCAGCTGTGTGTCTGTCAGCCGGATCGCCTGTTTGGTCTGATAGAGCACACGGATCGCTTCGTAATACAGCGGTCTCGTGGTCATCTGAAAACGGTTTTCCAGCCGTTCGATCTGGATCCCGCTTTGTTTTTCTTCATAGATCCTTTTCAGCTGAACGATCAGTCGTTCGACCTGTTTTTCATCCAGATTCAGTACCCTCGTCATTTCACGAAGACTGACCGGTTCACCTGACGCGAACAGAAGAGCCTCCAGTGTTTTGAGTTCCTGGCCAGGACAACGTTTTTTCATTCTTGTACTGCCTCCTCCTCTGAATGATCAGATGACTTTCTGGAAACGATGATATCGCCGAAAAGGCGCGACTGGCGAAGGACAGCCTGATTCATTCGGGACAGCTCCAGCATCGCCATAAAATAGGTAATGGTCTCTTCCTTGGAATGGCTCTCACTGCGAAGCCGGTAAAAGCTGACTTCCTCGAACAGTTCCAGGCTTCTTTGCAGATGTTCGATCTTCTCGGCCACTGTATAGGTATCCTGTCTGATGGAATTGAAGCCGGACCGGATCGGATCGATCATTTCCTTCCCGAGCCGTTCCTGACGCTGCATCAGCGCATACAGCTCTTCCAGACTGATCCCCGATAAAAGCTCTTCCGCGGAAGGCACCGGTCTTTCTCCCAGGATCGTCTGCGGACTTCTGAAGAAGATCTCCTCCCGGTATGGCTGAAGCATGTTTTTGAGATTCGCGGACGCATCCTTATACTGCTTATAGATCAGCAACCGGCGGATCAGCTCGGCCTCTTCGTCTTCTTCCTCTTCCTCTTTCTTTTCCGCTTCGGGCAAAAGACGCTTGGCCTTGATATTGATGAGCCTGGCTGCCATGACGATAAACTCGCTGGCTATCTCCAGATTCATCTCGTCCCAGGACCGGAGGAAATCCAGGTACTGCCTCGTGATCTCCAGAATAGGGATATCATAGATATCCAGCTTATTCTTTTCGATCAGATGCAGCAGAAGGTCAAGCGGTCCTTCAAAGACCGGCAGTTTGAAACTCAGTCCCTCCATCAGCGTCTGTCTCCGAACAGTGAGCCGATCCCCTCGATACTTTCCAGAAGATCTTTTCTAAACAGCGGATCCGTTTCGCTGAGACTGTTGATATCTACACCATCGCTTCCCGCTTTGGCTGTCGAATGAATGTACAGTTTTCTCTCACCGCCCAGATACATGGCCACATGCCCCGGGAAGAAGATCAGATCGCCTTTTCTGATCTGATCGATCGGAATATTCTTAAGCGGAAAGCCCTCTTTGATCGCGGCGTCCCTGTAGATGATCACACCATTCATCAGATAGACGATGGAACAAAGACCTGAACAGTCGATCCCCAGCGGACTCTTTCCGCCCCAACGGTACGCCGTTCCTTCATACGCGAAAACATCACGGATCAGATCGTCACGGAACGCTTCTTCATCTTTCGGGACCGTCCGGCTGATCTCCCGGTACGCCCGCGCGAAAGAAGTTTTCGTATATCCGATCTCTCCGCTGACCATTCGAACCGCCATCCATCCGTTCGGAAGTTCCGACTGGAATCCTTCTCCCGCTCTAGCGATGACCCCGCCGCGGGGAACGCTCGCGAGGATCCGGCTGACGACCTTAGGTTCACTTAGTATATCGATATATCTTCTGGTGACACGAAGAAGACTCTCTCCCGGCCCCATCAGCTCTTCCCAGGTGGTATTCCTCAACGAAGTGCGAGGAACATAGCCCTGATAGCCATATTCCATATCGACTTTAATCCATGTTTCACCACGCAGAAATTCTTCTTCGGACAGGATCCGGCATTTCATTCCGTAAAGGCCTTCGTCGATCACTACGTCAAAGTCTTTTTCCTGATAGAGTGCGGCAATATCTGCGCTGATCAAAGCATCCATGCTGTCCGTTCCTTTTTAATTCATTCCGTATTCGTGTGCAAGAAGTCTGAATCCTTCCAGAGAATCCAGTACCGTTTTTTCCGAAACGCAAAATGCCAGTCGGAAATAGCCGGGACCCATAAACGTGCTTCCCGGGACGATCAGGATCCGGTATTTCTTGGCTGCCTGACAGAAAGCCTTATCATCCGGGATCGGGCACTTCGGGAACATGTAAAATGCACCTTTCGGCTCCACCATCTGATATCCGTAGGCAGTCAGCTCGCGGTATAGGACTTCTCTGTTCCGGATATAGACACCCATGTCGGACGTCTGATCCGCGCAGCAGGCAACGACCTGCTGCATCAGGGACGGCGCGTTGACAAATCCCAGGATCCGGTTCGCGACCGCCGCGGCTCCGACTGTTTCGTCCAGATCTTCCATCTTCGGGCTGATCAGCAGATAGCCGATCCGCTCACCCGGAAGCGAAAGGGATTTGCTGTAGCTGTAACCCACAAAGGTATTATCATAGTAATCCGGCAGATGCGGTACCTGATAATCGCCAAAGACAATCTCCCGGTACGGTTCGTCACTGATCAGATAGATCGCGTGGCCGTACTGTGCCTGTTTTTGTCTCAGAAGATCCGCCAGCGCGATGATATCCTTTTCCGGATAGATCACGCCTGTCGGGTTATTGGGGCTGTTCAGGATCAGCGCTTTCGTCTTCGGTCCGATCTTCTGCTCCATTTCCGAAAGATTCAGTGAAAAGTCCTCTTCTCTCGGAGAGATGATCACGGGAACACCTTCAAAGTTCGAGATATAGTTATTATACTCACCGAAATACGGCGCCTGGATCACGACTTCATCACCGGCGTCCAGTACGGTTTTCAGCGCGACATTCATCGCGCCGGCCGCCCCTACCGTCATGACCAGATGTTTTCTGTCATAAGCGGTACCGAACCGGCGGTTCAGATCAGCCGCAATGCTGTCACGAACGTTCTCATACCCGACATTGCTCATATAGCCGTGCAGAAAGACCGGATCGGATTCATTCAGCAGCCGGATCGCGGTCTCCCGGATGATCTCCGGAGCCGGTGTGTTGGGATTGCCGAGAGAAAAGTCATAGACATTCTCTTTGCCGAATTTCGCTGCCATTTCCTTGCCTTCTTCAAACATGGCGCGGATCGCGGATCCGTTTTTCGCCAGGTAACTCATCTTTCTGGAAATCATATTCTTCCTCCTCTTCCTCTGAACGAATCAAGATCATCGGCAACACGGCTAACGGAAGACGCGATCAGAACCCCGCGTTTGTAAACATAAAAACGTGTACCGTCTACCTGATACTGTTTCCTGACGCCGGCATAGGTCTCGCCGGCGAGTACATTCCATCGGTTTGGCAGATCAGCCGCTTCCTCTTTCGAAAGACCGGTCCCGAGATCTACCATGGCGCCTTCCGCGCCGGCATTGAAGATCACGAGGAGCATTCTCGGATCAAATGCTTTTCTTCCACGGATCGTATAGGCGATGATCTGATCCGTCAACTGATGGAATACGATCGAACGGGCGCTCTTCCCGCTTTCATCCGTCAGACAGGAAGACATCCGCCTGATCGCGATCAGACCGCGGTAATAATCAGTCAGTTCTCTGAAGGTCACCGTTCTTTTCCAGTCAAGCATATTGATGCGGCTTGCGGAATTGTAGCTGTTGCCCTCTCCGTATTTGGTCCGGCCGAACTCTTCTCCGGCCTGCATAAAACTCATTCCCTGCGACGTCAGGACGATCGACGCGCAAAGCTTATTGACGGCCAGACGGATCAGTTCCGGAGAGTCAAATCCCGATCCGTCGGAAGAAGCGGTCATCGTCAGTTTATCCCACAGCGTATAATTATCATGACTGCTGACATAGGTCACCGACTGCGACTTGCCTTCTTCTCTTCCTTCACTTGTCCACGCGGGATGTCCCAGAATGGCGTCCGCCACTTCTTTTTCCACAAATCCGGCGCCGTTGGCATATCCGATCCGAAGCTTCTCAAAGGCATCTCCCTTGATCAGATCACGGGTGACATCATCAAAGACCCGGATCCTTGGATCCAGCAGATCCATATGCGGTTTGTCCGCGGCGTACAGAGGATGTTTTTTATACTTTGGAATAGCGACCGGCAGCGCGGCCCACGGTTCTCCATAGGTGAGATAGTTTTTCCCTCTGATCCCGTCCAGCATGGAACGGATCTCATTCATCGTATCGACATCATGGATCCCCATCAGGTCGAAACGGAACCCGTCGACATGATACTCTTCCGCTAAATACTTCAGAGAATCCAGCATATACAGGCGGAACATACTGCGTTCGGAAGCAGTTTCGTTTCCGCATCCGGAGGCATTTCCAATCGTCCCGTCAGGTAGCGTGCGATGATAATAGTAAGGCATGACCTTATGGAACCAGGATGCTTCGGTGAAATAGGTGTGATTATAAACAACGTCCATCACCACACCGATCCCGGCTTTATGCAGTGCCTGGATCATCTGCTTCATTTCGCGGATCCTGACTTCTCCGTGGAACGGGTCTGTCGCGTAAGATCCTTCCGGGACCATATAGTTGAGCGGATCATAGCCCCAGTTGTACTGATCCAGATCCGGCTTGGACTCATCGACCGTCGCGTAATCCATCAGAGGCAGAAACTGTACATGGGTGATCCCCAGTTTCTGCAGATAATCGATACCCGTCGGATACTGATCGTTGGGCCGCCCGTTTTCCTGAAGAACGGTCCCCTTTTCCGTGAAAGCCAGAAACTTACCGCAGTTTTTCATTCCGGACGATTCTGAATAGGAGAAATCCCGGACATGTACTTCCCAGACGATCGCTTCCGTACCTTCCCCGGTATAGCGGAAAGAATCACGCTCCCATCCTTCGGGATTTGTCCGCGAAAGATCGACTGCCATGGACCTTCGCCCGTTGACGCCGGCTGCTTTGGCATAGGGATCCGCGCTTTCCACCCATTCTCCGCCGATATAGATCCGATATGTATAATAGGTCCCGTGATGATCCCCGGGCAAAGACGCCTCGAAAACGCCTTGGGGACCTTTCGTCATCGGAATGCTCCGGAAAGGTTTTTCATAGCCTTCGATCAGGTGCGGATCCGCGTCCTGATTCTGTCCTTCCGCGCAGCTTCCCCCGTGATACAAAAGGATCTCCACCTTCTCCGCGGCCGGTGACCAGAGCTTAAAGACCGCTCTTTCGGGCGTCACGCTGCAGCCGAGATCCTGTCCGTAATACGTATATTCCCGTTCAAATTCGGAAGATGTGTAATATCGGACAAGGGAAGGAATATCCTTAAACTGACGTGTTCCGATCCGGAGATCGACAGAAGGAAGTTTACTCATGCTGTTCTTCCTCCTTTCCTGATCCGAATAATAACTCATACAGCATAGGATCGACCTGATAGGTCTCCATCGCTTCTTTCGCGCGCAGAAGTGCTTTTCCTGCCGCCATCTTTCCTGTATTACGGGATCGTATCTTTCTGGCCCTCAGCAGCACGTTCTTAGGAGAATGCGACATATCCACAAATTCCAGTACATCTACCGTATATCCGCTGGCTCTTAACAGATCCGCCCGAAGCGCGTCTGTCAGAAGAGCCGCGAAACGCTCCTTGAACAGCCCATACTGCGAAAGGCTTCCGAAAGATCCCGCTTTCATCTGCGCATTCAGTTCATGCTGGCAGCAGGGAACGGAATAGATCCTTTCCGTATCCCAGTTTACCGCGTTCGCGAGTGCCAGATCGGTAGCGGTATCACAGGCGTGCAGACTGATGACCAGATCGACTTTGAACGGCGGATCAAAACCGGCGATATCCCCGACTTCGAAATGAAGGCCCGAATAGCCATAGGATTCGGCAATCTCGTTGCATTTCCGGATCACATCTTCCTTCAGATCCAGTCCGACCATCTGTACCTGGATGTTTCTGACTTTTGTCAGATATTCATACAGCACGAAAGTCAGATACGACTTCCCGCATCCGAAATCAATGATATTCAGACTTGTAATATCCGCTTCGATCCCGTCATCGATCATCTCGACGAAACGGTTGATCTGGCGAAACTTATCATATTTCGACTGAACGATCTTTCCGTCCTTCGTGATGACGCCGAGATCGATCAGCGGTGCGCTCATTTCCTCCGGACGAAGGAGGTATTTCTTTTCTCTGTTCTGTACAGAAACCTTTTCAGGCGCCTGGTTTTCTTCCTTCTTTTCCTGGAAAAATATCTTTCCTTTTTTAGAAATACGGACAAGCACGTGACGATCCGGCAGCTGAGCGTTGATCTCAGCGAACCGGTCCATCTGATCTTCGGTAAAACGCGCAAGTTCTTCAAAGGCTATATTCTTTTGAAAAGCCTGCTTTTCCGTAAAGCTCTCGGCCTGGAGCATTTTCTTTTGCCGGATGATGACCGGCTTTACCACGATCTTTCTGACCTGGTTTTCTTTTGATACGGTTTCATCATTTCTTGGAGAAGAAAATGTCAGCCGGATCAGATCCTCACGTGCGATCCTGGGAATAACATCAATTTTTATCATAAACAAGTTCCTTGATAATCAAAATCACATAACCTGTATTGTACCATAAACAACGCTCAATTCCAAGATTTTTGCTTGACAAATCTAACTAAATCAGGTACACTATATCAGTGTCTTTACAGGGGCATAGTTCAATGGTAGAGCAGCGGTCTCCAAAACCGTAGATACGAGTTCGACTCTTGTTGCCCCTGCTTAGTGTTTGCGGGATCCTTCAAAGGATCCCTTTTCTTTTGAAAAAAGAGCCGTTCCTTGGAATACCGATTTGACCAAGGGACGGCTCTTTTCATTTCAGCCGAAAAGTCAGCTTTTACAGAAGAAACCAGCTGACAGGTTCTTTGATGCTGTCTGGCAGTTCACACATAACAGCCTGAAGCGTTTCCTGAGAATGTCTCAGACCGGAGATAAAGTCTCCGAACATCAGATACAGGATCGCACCGACACAGAACAATGAAAGAAGCGCAGCGATGATCCACAGGACGACCCGAAGCGCGCCGCCTTTTTCTTCTTCGGTCTCATCTTCGAAGTCTTCATCATCCTCGTCATCGTATTCTTCATCATCTTCATCGTATCCGGTTTCCGGAATTTCTACGCCTGCCAGTTCAGCGGCATACCGTTCTTTCTCCTTCATACGAAGCTCACGTTCCGCACGGCGCAGCGCGATCTTCTTTAACCGGATCGTTTCCGGATCATCGGGATCGAAGTAATCTTCTTCGTTTTCATCGTCATATTCTTCGTCCGAGATCTCTTCCGCAACAGCCGATGCGGCAGGCATCGGAGCGGGAGCAGGCGCAGGCATCGGCGCGGGGGCCGGAGCTGCCTGGACAGGTTTTTCCATCGGGATATCCAGCGTCTGTCTGGTTGCCGGAATATCCAGCACTTCATCGACGATATCCGGCTTCTTATTCATAGCCTGCTGCTGCCGAATGATGGGAGCCACATCCGTGATATCCTCGAATTCTTTTTCCTTCGCGGAATGGTCTTCCTCGACCGTTTCCAGGACCTGATATGCTCTCTCCGTTACACGAGGCGCACTGACCACCGCAGACTGAGCTGCGCGGGGAGAAGCAGGTGCCTGCTGCTGCACTGGCGCGGACTGAACAGGTGAGGGTTGTACGGGTGTCTGCTGAACAGGCGCTGCCGGTGTACGCGTGACGAACGACGGCATAGCAGAGATCTCTTCCACCGCTTCTTCCGCTTTTTCTTCCATGATCACGGACGCCGGAGCTGACGTATCATCGGTCACGATCTCGAAGGTCAGTTCGTCTTCCGCTGTTTCTTCCTGTACAGGAGTTTCGATATAGACCGGTTTTTCGACTTCGATCTCTTCATCCAGCTGAGAAGCCCATTTCTTGAAATCAAACTTACGGTTTTCCTCGGAAAGGATCTCTTCCATTACAGGTTCTTCCACTGCTTCGACAGCAGGCTTCGGTCCTTCCGCAAACCCGGGAATGGAAACAACAGGAGCGACAGGCTGAGATACCGGTGCGGGCTGAGACTGAACAACGGGTTCAACAACACGAGTCGGTTCAGGCTGCACTTCAGGTTCCTTTACAGGCTGAGGCTGGATCACGGGTTCACGGACGACTGCCGGTTCCGGCGCTGCCTGAACTACAGGTGCAGGCTGTACCGCTGCCGGAGCAGGTTCCGAAGCCTTTTCTGCTTCCTCAGCGGGCACACTGATCTTGCCTGTGCTGAACCGATGTTTGCCGGTTTGGAACATGTTGGAATCCTCGACCCGGACATTGGTCAGCGTATCGATATCTTTCGTACGGGAGACCTGTTTGGGATCTTCCGCCTGTTTTACCTGGTTGCGCTCTTCCATGGCACGCTTGAAAGCAGTGCCATTCTCTTCTTCCTCGCGCATCTTGGCAAGCGCTTCTTCCCGTCTTCTCCGACGTTCTTCCGCTCTCTTTCTGGAACGCTCTTTTCTCTTCTTCTCCAGAATATAAAGATACAGGACAGCCGCAATGATCAAAACAACCAGAAGGATCACGGCGATCGTTCCGACTTGCGACATCAGCCTGAAATAACCAATCATTCTATACACCTCGATAATATGACTTCAGTCGATTATTATATCAGATTTCAAGAGAAATGTACAGAAAAATAATGTAACAAATATGTAACAAATTCATCCGTCTCTTCCATCATTTCAACGAATATAGAAGTCATGCCACGCAGATCAGTCATTATGAACAGCGTTTACTTCTTACCCTCTGCAGGATCAGAATACCCAGCAAGGAGACCAGCATCAGGCTTACCCAGAAACCGACAGGAGCATTATCGCCCGTCGTGGCGCCTGCCTCACTTTCTTCGGTCGGCTTGTTTTCTTCTTTCGGCTCGATCTTCTCATACACTGCCTTTAAGGTGTGATCACCGGTCACTGTATATTTGTCGCCGGGATAATACTTCGATCCCTCCCAGTACTGGAACTCATAACCTTCCCGTAACGGAGCGGGAGGCACAATGATCACATCACCGATGTTTGCCTTGATGATGAACGTTTCACCTCCGAGATCAAAGGTCAGTACACCTTTCGCAAACGATTCAAACGACGCGGTATAGGTCGCTTCTCCCTCGACTTCCTTGATCTCTGGCGTCCAGCCGGTAAACTCATACGAGTAATCTTCATCCGCTTGTTTCGTCGGAGTCTTTCCGGTATATTCCGGGGTATTCCCGTATGCAACTTCAGAGCTCTGTAGTACTTTCCCGTTCTCATCCACGAAGCTGATCGTAAACTTTGAAATCTCTATCGTGAAGCTTACTTCCACATTTTCTCCATCGTCAAAGCATACCGTTAAGGTGTGGCTTCCTGCTGAAAGAGTCCGCAGATATATCGGCTGCAGTTTAAGGATCTCTTTCTCTGTATCTATAATGTAATTAGGCCTGCCTTTCGCATCTTTTGCGTCTACGGTCTGGCCATCCATCTTGATCTCCGTGCAATGATCAAAGGCCCGTTCATCATTTTCCGAACGACTGAAGCTGAAAGCCATCGGTCCTGTAGAAGCAGTCGTCCATGTGCTGTTAGTACCTTCGTCCGGCTGATAGATGATCGGGATCACCGTCAGATCACCGCAAACCACATTTTCATAATCGAACACATAATTGGTTCCGCCATCTCCGCTACTGTCCGCGACTCCAAGCGCACTGGCGATGACTGTCTCTTTATCCTTGTTCAGATCTTTGATCAGTTCGGTGTTGATCGTGATCTCCGGATCCGTGATACCGGCGGATGTCTTATCTTCCCCGTCGACAAAGCCGGTATAGATCACCTTTTCGGAAGCATCCGCCCACTCCAGTTCTGCCGGATCAAATCCGGATATGCCTGTAAAAGTCGCGTCCGCGACCTGAAGGGACAGTACGCGCTTCTCGATGGTGAGCGGGACTTTACTGATCTCAAGTTCAGTATCTGACTTCCAGGTGGTATCAGCAATGCCTGTATCGAACATATAGTTCTGCAGTTCGTCAGGCAGGGTCAGGTTTGCGGAAGCGGTCGTGCTGCCGGCATTCGCCGTTTCTGACCATCCGTCTTTCACTGTCCATTCCTGCTTCCCGATTTTCGTCTGGTCTTTCGTAACAAGTTCAGAAGCTTCGATCGTCGCTGTCACTTCGATATTATCCTTTTTGCCGTCATATGTCTTCATAGCAGCGACGGCTGTTACAGCCACCGGCTTTTTCGTGACTTCCATCGTGAAACCGGTGATGCTGATTGCATGCTGGACATCGTCGTCAGTGACCGTCACATCAGCCTGGTCTGAATCAAACACATAGTTGGAATGGGCCTGCAGCGCCTCGGGTAAGGTCAGGGCCGCGGTCACTGTGCGCGTGCCGGCATCCCCATCCGAATCGATGGCGCCGTCTGTGATGGTCCACTCCTGCTTCCCGATCGTTGACTGGTCTCGCGGGACAAGCTGGGACGCTTCGATCACAGCAGTCACTTTGACGTTATCATCTTCTCCATCGTATACCTTGTCTTCCGCAGAAACGGCAACCGTCACAGGTTTGGATGTAATGTAGCTCGCCGTATTCGTCTGGGTCGAAGAATCAAAAATATAGTTATCCCACATCGACTCAGCGATCAGCGCTTTCATAGCGTCCTCGGTATATGTCAGTGTAATCGTAGTGGCTTCATCTACATTGACCGAGTCATAGGCTGCCGTGGCCGGTGTGATCGTATCCACGCCGGCAGTCGCCAGGTCTTTGGACAGATATCCGGTAATGGAGGTAGTGATCGGCTTACTGTCCATGTCATAAACTGCCGTGGTACCGTCATATACCTTCGTCTGGTCGTCCGGGTTTATGACGGTGATCTTTCTTTTACCAACAGTCACGTTAAAGGTTACTGTTGCTTCGTTATAGCAATTGTTTCCGGGTGCCGTAATACTTGCTGTAT
Organism: Bacillota bacterium; assembly: GCA_017620135.1. GTDB lineage: Bacteria > Bacillota > Clostridia > Lachnospirales > Bianqueaceae > RUG760. The sequence continues at coordinate 22,987 of JAFZQZ010000044.1, read as the reverse complement.
ATGGAATGTCAGAGGCATGCACTATACTCCAGTCCACATAGACATAGCCGCTTGTATCCACTGTGAAGCCTGTAGAAGCAGAGAAGGGGACATTCGTATAATACGAACTGTTTCCGCCGCCGGTGATCTGTGCGACCGGTCCGGTATCTCCATATGTGGGCGTCAGGTTGATGGTCGTCATGCCGATGGTCTCCTGGTCAGCCTTATTAACAGTCAAAGAGATCTCCATTACTTTTTCATTGTAGAAGATCGTCCCGTTCCGTTTCACTTTAATGGTATAAGAGCCAGGATGAAGTTTGCTCCAGTCCGCTGTCAGTTTTCCGTCTGCGGAAAGGCTCACGCCTTCCTGCCCGCTGACAAGTACGTACTCCGGCGTCGGGTTTCCCGGTGTCAGGGACTGTCCGTTCTTCAGAGTTGTCAGCAGCGTATTACTTCCATACGTCACCGTGATCGGCATTGCCGGATCCGCATCAAATGCGGACTGATCGATCGGATTCACTGTCACCTTAAAGCTTGCAGAGGCGTCATTATAAAAAGTACCCCCTGCTTTGGTCACTGTAATTGTATATTCATTTTTTGAAATCAAAGACCAGTCGCTGACGGTGACTTTCCCGTCAGTATCAACAGCAAATCCGGATTCAGTCAGCGATAATGCACCGCTGCCGGAGCCGCCGGAAACCGTCGTGACTATAGCAGCGCTATTATAATCAATCGTTCCGTCAGTGACTGTTAATGCATCCTGGTCTGCCTTTGCATAAGAAATCGACACTGGTAAGATTACGGAATTATAATTTGTGGTTGCAGCAAACGTGATCGTTAATTTGGGTGACAAATTTGTAACTTTAGTCCAGTCAACAGTAATCACGCCTTCAGAATATGAATAGGCAGCCATATCTGAGCTTGGATCGCAGGTTATAGTAACTGTCGGATCCTCCTCAACACCGCTGACTGTGGCCACGATTGCCGTACCCGACGAAGAATATGGTAACCCGTTTATCGGCGTTATCGTGATATTCTGGTTACTTTTTATAACCTTGAACGATCCTGACACCGTTGTAGCCGCATAATTATCGGCAGCACCAAGTGTAACATTCAATGAATATGCTGTCTCTGATGCCGGAAACCTGCTCCAATCATCTATGACAAGAGTATTATTAACAATTTTCATACCTGCCGGCGCCGTGGTTTGTTCTAAAGTCCCATCTGTTACTGTTAAAACCACTCCTTCAGAGTTGTAAGGAAGCTCTTCTTTGATCGTGTATTCCATGGGTTTCCCAACGACAGTAATAGTATGGCCTTCATCCACTGCATTATAATCGCCCTGTGCATCAATATGAATCCGTACTTCCATAGGTCCGACAGAAAACTTTCCCCAATCATTTATGATGATATCATTACCACTCAAAGCAAGACCGTCTGTCAGGGTATAGGAACCCTCTGTCAGCTCAGGGCCGTCAACAGAACCAATCGTTGCATATATTGTACCATAATCAATACTTCCGGATACCCATGTGACTCGCCGGTCCATTGCAGCATGTACTTTCATAGTGCTGAGTGGATGAATGATCCCAATAGTCAGGATCAGAAGCAAAGCCAGTAACAGTTTTGATTTCGTGGCTCGTTTCATGATCGTTCTCCTTCCATTTTGTGAATGAATGGCTGATTTAAAAATACAAATTATCTCTTTTTAGATATTCATATTCTATTTTGTATTTTTGTATAAGTCAATCAAGTTTTGTTGTTTTTAGGCAAAAAAAGAACTGCAACATTTTTGCTGCAGTTCTTTCTGGTTTCTTGAATTCCGATCGATCAACGTTTGCTGAACTGAGGTGCACGACGGGCGCCTTTGAGTCCATATTTCTTACGCTCTTTCATACGAGGATCACGAGTCAGGTATCCGGCCTTCTTGAGGACGGTACGGAATTCGGGATCAACGTTCAGAAGAGCACGGGCAATGCCATGTTTGATGGCGCCGGCCTGTCCGCTGTATCCGCCACCCTGAACATTGACATAAACGTCAAACTTTTCAGTCGCTTCGGTAGCGTTCAGGGGCTGCATGATGATCATTTTCAGGATATCCTGTCCGAAATATTCATCGATGTCTTTCTTGTTGATCGTGATTTTGCCGTTGCCGGGACGAAGGTACACACGAGCTACGCTGGATTTTCTTCTGCCGGTTCCGTAATACTGTGTAACAGCCATGCTGATTTCCTCCCTTTCCTTAACCCTTAATCTTCAACTCGATGGGCTGCTGAGCCTGATGGCCGTGTTCTGCGCCACGATAGACTTTCAGCTTTCTGAGCATGTCACGTCCAAGAGTATTCTTGGGAAGCATTCCCTTGACCGCTGTCTTGATCACAAGTTCGGGCTTGGTAGCGATCATCTGCTTGTAGGGGATCTCACGAAGGCCGCCGGGCTGACCGGTGTGAGTCGAGTAGATCTTATCCGTAACCTTTTTACCGGTAACAACGATCTTCTCAGCGTTGATCACGATCACATAATCTCCGAGATCCATAAACGGAGTGAACTCGGGTTTGTTCTTTCCACGAAGAACAGCTGCCACTTCGCTGGCAAGACGTCCAAGCGTCTGACCGGAAGCGTCAACAACATACCATTTTCTCTCGATATCTTTGCCGCTGGGCATATAAGTTTTCATGAGCGTTATACTCCTTCTGTTATTGCCGCCGTCTTGAAATTTGGAATCCGGGGCTAGTGGATAAATTCCTACGGAGGCAAACGACCGCTTAAGTCGCACTTTGATATTCTATCAAACGAAATCCTGCTTGTCAAGCATAAAATAAGGCTTTTCAGAGATTTTTCTATTCATATTCGACGGAAAGAAGGCAAAGTCCCTTTGCCGGCGCCGTAGGCCCAAGCCAGGTCCTTTCACCACTGTCCAGTGCCTTCTGAATATCGTCTTTTTCTCTCTTTCCGCTTCCGATCTCCAGCAAGGTCCCCACCATGATCCGGACCATGTTATACAGAAAGCCGTTCCCGGTCACCGTAAACACGATCTCCTGACCTTGTTCTGTGCGTTCTGTTACTTCAAAAGACGCCTGAAAGATCTTTCTGACCGTAGAAAGGTTCATCCCGCCGCTGGAACGAAAAGCCCTGAAATCATGTTCTCCTGTAAGCAGCGCAGCGGCTTCATTCATCCGGTCCACATCCAGCGGATGATCGATCAGTACCGCGTACTGCCGGATCGAGGGAGGCATAACGCTGCCGTTCCAGATCCGGTAGGTATATGTCTTCTTCTTGGCCTGGAACCTCGGATGGAAATCTTCGGCAGCTTCAAAGACCTGATAGATCCGGATATCTTCCGGAAGATGTGAATTCAGCGCGAGTTTCAGCTTGTCTGTGGGGATCGGATGAGAAAAGTCCATGGCGGCTACCTGTCCCTGCGCGTGTACTCCGGCGTCTGTCCGGCCGGATCCCATCAGACTGACTGTTTCATGAAACAGACGCTCGATCGTATCTTCGATCGTCTGTTGAACAGACGGACCGTTTTCCTGCTTCTGCCAGCCGGCATAAGCCGTTCCGTCGTAGGCGATTATCATACCGATTCGTCTCATGTAAAGATCCTCATGATAAACTGCCATGTCGTCGTCACCGAAGGCAGGAACCGGGTCATATACAGTCCCACACAGGCCAGCAGAACGACCCCTTTAGCGATATAATCCTGTTTTTTGTACTTCAGTTCCTTCATCCGGGTCCGCCCTTCATCCCCGCGGTAGCATCTGGCTTCCATCGCTGTTGCCAGTTCATCCGCCCGGCGAAAAGCCGAGATGACCAGCGGTACCAGTACCGGGATCAGCGCCTTGGCTTTCTGTGTAAGCCCACCGGAATCAAAATCCGCGCCTCTGGCGGACTGCGCTTTCATGATCTTATCCGTCTCTTCCATGAGGATCGGGATAAACCGAAGCGCGATGCTCATCATCATGGAGATGTCGTGTACCGGCACCTTGATCTTCTTGAGCGGTCTGAGGATCCTTTCCAGCCCGTCCGTCAGCTGCAGCGGTGTCGTTGTCAGGGTCATCAATGAACAACCGATCACAAGAAGGATCAGTCGGATGGCCATGAATACTGCCGTGTAAACGCCCTCTCTCGTGATCTGTAAAAACCAGATCCGGACCAGGACCTCGCCCTTTACCATCAGCATGTTCAGGACGACCGTAAACAAAAGCAGAAACAGGATCGACTTCTGACCCCGAACGATATAGGAAAGCGGGACCTTCGACAATCTGACAAGCAGCAGTAGAAGGATACCGGCGATCATCAGTCCGTAAAGCCCTTTGATCACGAACAGGATGATGATAAAGAAGAATGTTCCGATGATCTTTGTCCGGGGATCCAGCCGGTGAATGAACGAGTCCGCGCTGTAGTACTGTCCGATCGTGATATCTCTTAACATGACAGTACCTCCAGCAGCTTTGCTTTCATTTCCGCTACCGTCAGTATCGTTTCATCCATCTTCCATCCCGCCGCGGCAAGAAGCTTTCCGAGCTCTGTCATCTGAGGAACACCCAGACCGATCTCTTTCAGTTTTTCCGCATGGGAAAAGACTTCCCTTGGCAGGTCATCGTAGATGATCCTTCCGTTATCGATGGCGATGATCCTTTCCGCGTAAAGCGCGACATCTTCCATACTGTGGGAAACGAGGATCACTGATATGCCTGTTTCCTTCTGCAGCTTTTTGATGTTGCCCAGGATCTCATCTCTGCCTCTGGGATCCAGTCCTGCTGTCGGCTCATCCAGTACCAGAAAGGATGGCTCCATGGCCAGAACACCCGCGATCGCTACCCTTCGCTTCTGTCCGCCGGAAAGTTCAAAAGGTGATTTTTCTTTCAGTTCTTCTGAAAGGCCCACCATTTCCATACTTTTCTGAACACGCTTTTCGATCTCTTTTTCCGAAAGTCCCATGTTTCTGGGACCGAAAGCTATATCCTTGGCAACGGTCATCTCAAAAAGCTGATGTTCCGGGTACTGAAATACCAGTCCGACTTTCTGCCGGACCTGCTTCAGACGCGCCGCGGTCAGTCGTTTCTTCTGTTTCTTCGATATCTTTTCCAAAGAAGGATAGTAAGGCTCGCCATCCAGCGTGATGGTTCCTTCTGTTGGCTCCAGGAGTCCGTTCAGCAGCTGGATCAGGGTCGATTTTCCTGATCCTGTATGACCTATGATCCCGACGAACTCACCTTCCCGAAACGTCAGATCGACCGATTTCAGTGCTTCCTTGGAAGTCGGGAGTCCGGGATCATAGGTATAGCTGATATTCTTTAATTCGATCGGCATAAGGCCTCCACCATCTCTTCCACGCTCAGTACATCACCCGGAACATGGATCCCCTTTTTCTGCAGCATCTCACGGATCTGTGGCTCCTGCAGTTCATGGGCCAGTTCCGTTACGGGGGGAACATCCAGTCCCAGAAGCCGCATTTTTTCGACCTGTGAAAAAACTTCCCTGGGAGTTCCTGAAAGCGCGATCTTTCCCTGATCGATCACATACAGCTGATCCGCCATTACAGCTTCTTCCATATAGTGCGTAATATGGATGATCGTGATCTTTTCTTCCTGGTTGAGTCTTTTGAGTGTTTTCATCACTTCTGCCCGTCCTCTGGGATCCAGCATGGCGGTAGGCTCATCCAGTACGATCAGTTCCGGTTTCATCGCAAGGATCCCAGCGATCGCGATGCGCTGTTTCTGTCCGCCGGACATATGGGTCGGGGAAGAAAGAACATATTCTTCCATACCGACAGCTTTCAGTGATTCATCCACTCTTTTTCTGATCTGCTCCGGATCGACGCCGAGATTTTCAGGTCCGAAAGCCACGTCTTCTTCTACGATCGACGCGATCATCTGATTATCCGGATTCTGAAAGATCATTCCGGCAGTCTGACGGACGGTCCACAGATTCTCATCGTCGCTGGTATCGATCCCATCGACCCACAGACTGCCGCCTGTCGGTTTGAGAAGAGCGTTGAGCATCTTGGCAAATGTCGACTTACCTGATCCGTTATGACCCAGGATCACGATCATTTGTCCTCTCAGGATCGTCAGATCGATCCCGTCCAGCGCTTTCCGGGAAGTGACAGAAGGAGACGGATTCTCTTCTGTTTCATCGGTTTCTTCGGCATAGGTAAAGGTCAGGTTTTCGCTTCTGACCATTTCTTCAGACATAGATCTCTCCACAAAAAAATGAATAAGAGAGGGACCACCGGTCCCTCTCCTGAAGTTGTGACTCTCTTATACTAATTCGATGATGGCAACTTCTGCTCCGTCGCCCTTACGAGGACCGACTTTCACGATACGGGTATAACCACCCTTACGATTTTCGTATTTGGGTGCAATCTCGTCAAACATCTTCGCAGCCATATCGACCTTTTTGCTCAAGCTTCTTTTTCTCACGCCGTCAGCCGGAACTTCGGTGATGGGGGTGAAAACGCTCAGCATCTGGCGTCTGGCAGCCAAACGACTGGGGTTGTCCTTCTTGATGGTTTTGGTAACTTCGTCAAAAACAGTTACTTTCTTTCCATCGACAACTTCTTTGATTCTCTTACCGTTTTTGTCTTTTCTCGGAACTTTCGCAGTCACTTCGACCTGCTCATAGTTGTCCTTCTCACGAATGGCCAGCGTGATGAGCTTTTCCGCTTCGCGGCGGATTTCCTTGGCCTTGGTAACGGTTGTAGTGATTCTGCCATGGTAAAGCAGGTTGGTCACCTGATTACGCAGGAGTGCTTTACGCTGGGAAGAGGTTCTTCCAAGCTTTCTGTATCCAGCCATGATGATTCCTCCTATCATGTATCTGAGATCGTCCGGATCTCAGATACCACAAGACCGTGCCCTACAGTATTTGACACAATCCCCGGTCTTTTATCAAAACCGTAGCCGCCGTCCGGGCTGGGGACGGAGGCTGAGCGCTGATCATTCCTCGTGGGAAGTTTTCAGCGACAGACCAAGCTCATGAAGCTTGGAAAGGACTTCGTCAAGAGATTTGCGGCCCAGATTACGGACTTTCATCATCTCTTCTTCCGTCTTGTTGATCAGATCCTCCACCGTGTTGATGTTGGCTCTCTTCAGGCAGTTATAAGACCGCACGGAGAGATCCATTTCCTCGATGGTGGTTTCAAGCGCTTTTTCTTTCTTGTCTTCTTCTTTTTCGACAAGGATCTCGGTATTCTTCGCGTTGTCGGAAAGATCGATGAAAAGCGCCAGGTGATCATTCAGGACTTTCGCTGCCAGAGAGACAGCCTCATCCGGTTTGATCGTACCGTTGGTCCAGATCTCCATTGTAAGCTTGTCGTAGTCGGTGATCTGACCGACACGGGTATTCTCTACAATGAAATTGACCCGTTCCACCGGAGTATAGAGTGAGTCGATCAGGATCACGCCAATCGCCTGACCGGGAGCTTTGTTTTTATCAGCGCCAACATATCCGCGGCCTTTTGTGATCGTCAGATCGATCATCAGCTTGCTGCCGGGGCCGCCGGAAAGGGTCGCGATCACCTGATCGGGGTTGATGATCTCATAATCATCATCCACTCTGATGTCTTTCGCACGAACGATCCCTTCGCCTTCGAACTCGATATAGGCGTTCTTGGGTTCATTGCTGTCGGTATTGGACTTGATGGCAACATTCTTCAGATTCAGGATGATCTCGGAAACATCTTCCTTGACTCCGGGGATCGTGGAGAACTCATGCAGAACTCCATCGATCTTGATCGTGGAGATCGCTGCGCCGGGAAGAGACGAAAGCATGATCCTGCGCAGGGAGTTGCCCAGCGTTGTACCATAACCTCTTTCCAGGGGTTCAACGACGAATTTGCCATAGGTACCGGCATCGTTGATGCTCATTACATCGATACGCGGTTTCTCAAATTCAAACAAAGGAAACCTCCTTACGTTTTAACGCTTAATTATTTGGAATACAACTCGACGATCTGCATGTCGTCTACAGGAACATCGATCTGCTCACGGGTGGGCAGTGCATTCACGGTAGCTTCCAGCTTGTCATTGTCTCCGGACAGCCATTCGGGAGTCACTCTGCCAGCCGTCGCGTCCAGGATCATCTTGATACGGGTATAGGATTTGAATCCTTCGCGGATCTCGATCTTATCGCCGGCTTTTACCTGGTAAGAAGGAATATTGACCATCTTGCCGTTGACAGCGATGAATTTATGATCGACGATCTGACGAGCTTCTCTGCGGGTACGGGCCCAGCCGAGACGGAACAGGATATTATCCAGACGGGTCTCCAGCATGACCATCAGGTTGGTACCGGTCATTCCCTTCATAGCCGCAGCTTTCGCGTAGTAGTTACGGAAAGGTTTTTCCATTACACCATAGATGAATTTGGCTTTCTGCTTCTCACGAAGCTGTCTGCCGTACTCACTCATCTTGCGGTTTGCTCTTTTCAGTTCTCTCTTGGACTCTTTGTTGATTCCCAGATAGGAAGGCTCCAGTCCCAGAGAGCGGCATCTTTTCAGAATCGGATCTTTATTAACAGCCATTTCTCATCTCTCCTTAATTAGACTCTTCTGCGTTTGGGCGGACGGCAGCCGTTGTGAGGAACCGGAGTCACGTCGCGGATGGCGGTAACTTCCAGACCAGCCGCGGCGAGTGCGCGGATCGCGGCTTCACGGCCGGCGCCGGGACCTTTCACGTTTACTTCCACTGTTTTCAGGCCATGCTCCATAGCTGCTTTGGCAGCGGTCTCAGCCGCCATCTGCGCAGCATAGGGAGTATTCTTACGGGAACCACGGAATCCGAGTCCACCTGCACTTGCCCAGGAGAGAGCGTTACCTGCCGTATCGGTCAGGGTAACGATCGTATTATTGAACGAAGACTGAATGTGAGCGACTCCGCTGACAACATTCTTTTTATTACGGCGACGAGAGGTTGCCGTGCTCTTCTTACCACTTTTCTTAGGTGCCACGTTTAACTCCTCCTAGGTTACTTCTTCTTATTGGCGATCGTGCGACGCGGACCTTTGCGTGTACGAGCGTTATTTTTAGTGTTCTGACCGCGGACAGGAAGGCTTCTTCTGTGGCGAATTCCACGATAGCAGCTGATCTCTGTCAGACGCTTGATATTCAGCGCGACTTCTCTTCTCAGATCACCTTCTACGAGCTGAGTCTCATCGATCACGTTACGGATCTTGTTAACTTCCTCATCGGAAAGATCCTTGCAGCGAGTATCCGGATCTACGCCGGCATCTTTCAGAATACGAAGAGCACTGGTGTGTCCGATTCCATAGATATAGGTCAGTCCGTACTCTACTCGCTTATCATTCGGCAAATCAACGCCAGAAATACGTGCCATGTTTTCTCCTCCTACTTAGCCTTGTTTCTGCTTGTGCTTGGGGTTCTCGCAAATGATCATGATCTTTCCTTTGCGTTTGATGACCTTGCACTTTTCGCAGATCGGCTTAACTGATGAACGAACTTTCATTCTTTCGCTCCTTTCCTATGTCTGGTTATTTTGCCCTCCAGACGATGCGGGCTTTTGTCAGATCATACGGAGACATTTCCATCGTAACTTTGTCTCCGGGCAATATTTTTATAAAGTTCTGTCGAAGTTTTCCACTGATGTGGGCCCGAACTTCATGTCCGTTCTCAAGTGCGACACGGAACATGGCGTTCGGAAGTTTTTCCACAACCTTACCTTCGATTTCGATCACGTCGTTTTTCGACATTCATTCCTCCTCACACAATCAGGCGCGGCTCACTTATCAAGAGCCTTGGTGATCTCTTCGGTGACAGCTTCCACAGACTGTGTGCCGTCAACAGCGACGAGTTTGCCTGCCTGCTGATAATGACCGATCAGAGGTGCTGTCTGGTCATGATAGACCGTCAGCCGCTTCAGCACCGTTTCCGGTTCATCATCTTTACGAATGATCAGTTCACTGCCGCAGCGGTCACAGATACCTTCTTTCGCGGGAACCTTGTATTCGGTATGATACGGTTCACCGCATTTCGGGCAAACTCTGCGTCCTGCCATACGACGGACGATATTCTCATCCGGAACTTCTACATCGACAGCCGCGTCGATATCGACAAGCGCGTCAAGTGCCGATGCCTGAGCCAGTGTTCTCGGAAAACCATCCAGGATATATCCGTTCTTGCAGTCTTCTTTGGAAAGACGGTCCATGACCAGATCGATCGTCAGCTCATCCGGAACCAGCAGTCCCTGATCCATATAAGCTTTTGCCTTCAGGCCAAGTTCGGTCTCTTCTTTAAGGTTTGCACGGAAAATATCTCCGGTGGAAATGTGCGGGATCTGATAGATATCCGCTAATCTGGTTGCCTGTGTTCCCTTGCCTGCGCCAGGAGCGCCTAAAAGTATGAGTTTCATATGATACCTCCGGAATTATTCGGACAGGAAGCCCTTATAATGACGCATGACCATCTGAGATTCGATCTGCTTCACAGTCTCAAGCGCGACACCGATCGCGATCATCAGGGACGAACCGCTGATGGAAAGGTTGTCAATGCCGAAAATAAACTGAAGCAGGATCGGGAAAATCGCGATAATGGCCAGCATAACAGCACCGATCGTGATCACATACTTGGAAGTCTTCTTCAGATAATCGGAAGTCGGAGCGCCGGGACGGATACCCGGGATAAAACCGCCGTTCTTTTTCAGATTATCCGCGATTTCTCGGGGATTATAGGTGATCGAAGCATAGAAGTAGGTGAAGAAGATGATCAGCACCAGATACAGGCACGCGCCGAACGGATGTCCGGTATTGAGCCATTTCAGCGCTGCTCCCCACCAACCTGTCGGATTCGAAGTAATGAATCCGGTAATGATACTCGGCATACTCATGATCGATACGGCAAAGATGATCGGGATAACGCCCGCCATATTGACACGGATCGGAATAAAGGTTGAGTTGCCGCCATAGACCTTTCGGCCCTGCATCCGTTTCGCGTACTGGATCGGAACACGGCGCTCGGCCAGTTCCAGTACGACGATGAATGCACACATAAACAGCAGAACGACTGCGATGATCACGGACAGCCACCATTTACCGTAACCGCTGATCTGAGAAATCAGCGCGGGCACACGGGACAGAACGTTGACCATGATGATCAGGGAGATACCGTTTCCGATACCGTTTTCCGTGATCGTCTCGCCGATCCACATGGTAAACATGGATCCTGCTGTAAATACTGCCATCGATACGATGATCGACCAGGCTACACCAAGTTCGCTGGTGAACACGGACCGAAGTCCGAAGCTGATACCGAAGGACTGGATCAGGGCCAGAACGATCGTCAGATAACGAGTATACTGGGTGATCTTTTTCCTTCCGGATTCGCCTTCTTCCTGGAGTTCCTGCAGTTTGGGGATCGCTACTGTCAACAGACTGATGATAATCGAGGAGTTGATGTAGGGGGTGATACCCATCGCAAACAGGTTCATCTGGCTGAAAGCGTTTCCGGACATGATGTCAAACAGCTGCATAACGCTGTTGGCGGATGCGAAGTAGGTCTTGACCACTTCCGCATTCATCAGCGGGCTGGGAATCAGAGCTCCCAGACGAACAAGGGCTAACATCAGGAGCGTATAGATAATACGCTTGCGCAGATCTTCGATCTTGAAAATATTTCTGATCGTTTGAAGCAAAATGCACCCTCCTTTCGAAGCTTTACGGATTCAGCAGCAGCTGATCACTCAGCTGTTCCGCCAAGGGCTTCGATCTTGGCTTTCGCGCCTTCACTGTAACGGCCGACTTTAACATCGAGCTTTTTGGTGAGTTCGCCCAGTCCAAGGATCTTAACACCGTCTTTGGGATTGCTGATCACGCCGGCTTCGACAAGAGCAGCTACGTTTACGGTCTGGCCATCTTCAAAGATGTTCAGACGGTCTACATTGATCGAAACGATCTCGACGAAATTCCGATGGGTTTTCTTTTTGATACCACGTTTCGGAAGACGTCTGTACAGGGGCATCTGGCCGCCTTCAAATCCGGGACGGACACCGCCGCCGGAGCGGGATTTCTGACCGTTCTGGCCACGACCTGCGGTTTTGCCGTTACCGGACGCATGACCGCGGCCTTTGCGGAAAGCTTCCTTTTTGGCGCCTTCACTCGGTTTTAATTCAACTAAGTTCATCTTTCAGTCTCCTATCAATCCTGGATTTCTTCTACAGTTACCAGATGTCTGATCGCATTAATCATTCCGCGGACTGCTTCATTATCAGGCTGGATCACGCTCTTCTGGGTCTTTTTAAGACCAAGCGCGATCGCGGTCGCACGATGCTTCGGGATAGCTCCGATCGTGGATTTCTTTAATGTAATCTTCAGTTTCGCCATTTTTGGATCCTCCTTAGCCAAGAATCTCAGCGACCGTCTTGCCGCGTTTTCTTGCGATCTCTTCCGGAGTATACAGACCCTTCAGACCTTCGATCGTAGCAGCAACGACGTTGTTCTTATTGTTGCTGGACAGAGACTTGGTTCTGATATTCTGAATACCAGCCAGTTCCAGAACGGCACGCGCGGGGCCGCCGGCGATGATACCGGTACCTTCCTGCGCAGTCATCAGAAGCACTTGTGCTCTTCCCTTGACTCCTTTGGTGGAGTAAGGAATAGAATTCGCTTCGTTACGGGGAACACTGATCATGCTCTTCTTGGCAGCTTCTTCGCCTTTGCGGATCGCTTCGGGGATCTCAAGAGATTTGCCAAGTCCGAATCCGACATGACCGTTCTTGTCGCCGACAACGACCAGCGCGGTGAATTTCATGTTCTTACCGCCTTTAACAACCTTGGTAACACGTTTGATCGTGACGACCTTGGTCTCTAACTCACCCAGCGTAGCCGGATCAATTCTATTTGTATTCATACATACGCCTCCGATTATTAAAACTGCAGTCCAGCTTCTCTGGCCGCATCAGCCAGCGCCGCCACTTTTCCGTGATAGAGGAAACCGCCGCGGTCAAAAATGACTGCTTCGATCCCTTTTTCCTTGGCACGCTTTGCAACCAGTTCACCTACGGCCTTCGCAGCTTCAACCGTATCGGTAAATTCGACCTTGTCCTTCACTTCTTTATCCAGAGTGGAGGCGGATACAAGCGTTGTTGCGTTCGTATCGTCAATGATCTGAGCATACATGTGTTTATTGCTGCGGAACACGCTAAGGCGAGGGCGCTCGGTGGTTCCGACGATGTTCTTACGCATACGGTAATGCTTCTGAACACGATTCTTAGATGCTTTGTTAACCATTTTTCACTCCCTACCTTATTTACCAGTCTTACCAACTTTGCGGCGGATGGTCTCTTCTTTGTACTTGATACCTTTGCCTTTATAGGGCTCCGGGGGACGTTTGAAGCGGATATTAGCCGCGTGCTGACCAACCTTTTCCTTATCGATACCGCGAACGATGATGGTCGTCTGATTCTGAACTTCGGTCTCGACCCCTTCCGGATCTTCCATATTGACCGGATGAGAATAACCAAGGGTCAGATTCAGGACGTTACCCTGCTTAGCCGCACGATAACCAACACCGTTGATCTCCAGGACCTTCTCAAAACCGGTGGTAACGCCTACTACCATGTTATGCAGCAGGGCTCTCGTCAGACCGTGAAGGGCCTTGTTTTCTTTCTCATCATTCGGACGAATGACACTGATATGTCCATTTTCCTGTTTGAGGGTCATGGCAGGTGAGAACGTACGGGTCAAAGTACCTTTCGGTCCCTTTACAGTTACTTTGTTCTCTTTCTCGTCAAGCTGAACCTCGACGCCGGCCGGAATCTCAACAGGTAATCTCCCGATTCGAGACATGCTTTTATCCTCCTATTCCTTCTTACCAGACAAAAGCAATGACTTCACCGCCGACGCCTGCTTTGCGGGCTTCCTTGTCAGTGAGCACACCTTTGTTGGTTGAGATAATGGCAATACCGTAACCGCCGAGAACCTGGGGCAGTTCATCCTTGCCGGCATATACCCGAAGTCCGGGTTTAGAAATTCTTTTGATTCCGGTAATGACTTTATCATTCTTGTCCTTACCGTATTTCAAAGTGATACGAATTGATTTGAAATTGCCGTCTGCGACAACTTCCTGCTTTTTGATGTAACCTTCTTTGAGCAGGATGTCGACGATCGCTGCTTTTTCCTTGGAATAAGGAACATCGACAGAATCATGCTTTGCAACGTTTCCGTTACGGATGCGTGTCAGCATATCGGCAATGGGATCACTCATCGTCATCTGATTTACCTCCTAGTTAAGCTTACCAGCTTGCTTTTTTTACACCCGGAATTTCACCCTTGTAGGCAAGTTCACGGAAACAGATTCGGCAAATGCCATATTTACGAAGCACGCTATGCGGACGGCCGCAGATCTTGCAACGGGTATAAGCTCTGGTAGAGAACTTCGGTTTACGCTGCTGTTTGATCTTCATAGAAGTTTTGGCCATGGAAAATTTAACCTCCTAACTATTCGCTTACTTTACAAAGGGCATTCCCATGAGAGCCAGCAGTTCTTTGGCTTCCTCATCGGTTTTTGCGGTCGTGACAAAGACGATATCCATACCGCGGACTTTGTCGATCTTGTCGTAACTGATCTCGGGGAAGATCAGCTGTTCCTTGATACCCAGGGCATAGTTGCCGCGGCCATCAAAGGAATCAGCGGAAACACCGCGGAAGTCACGGACACGGGGAAGTGCCAGAGAGATCAGACGGTCTGCGAAATCATACATCTTTTCGCCGCGCAGGGTAACTTTGCAGCCAATCTGCATGCCTTCACGAACCTTAAAGTTAGCGATAGACTTCTTGGCCTTAGTGATAATGGGCTTCTGGCCGGCGATCTGGGTCAGATCCGCGATCGCGCCTTCGAGGGCTTTCGGATTTTCCTTGGCTTCGCCGACACCCATGTTGATAACGATCTTGTCAAGTTTCGGAACTTCCATCGGATTGGAATAACCGAACTTTTTGATCATACCGGGAACGATATTGTTCTTATAGTTTTCTTTCATTCGGCTCACGATACATACCTCCTATTAGTCGATCACTTCGCCGGTAGCTTTGGCAAAACGGGTACGGGTCGTAACCGTCTTTCCGCCTTCGGTCTTGGTTTCAACCTTGATACCGACACGGGTGGGTTTCCCGCCCTGAAGAAGCATGACGTTGGAAACATGGATCGGGGCTTCCTGATGCACGATCCCGCCCTGGTTCGCACCGCTGGCTTTCATGTGCTTGGTAACCATATTGACGCCTTCCACGATGATACGGGAAGTTTCCTGACTGACAGAAAGGACCTTTCCTTCTTTACCCTTGTCTTTACCGGTGATGACCCGAACGGTGTCACCTTTTCTGATTTTCATTTTACTCATCTGTGACGCCTCCATTACAGTACTTCAGGAGCCAGTGAAAGGATTCTCATGAATTTCTTCTCACGAAGCTCTCTGGCAACGGGCCCAAAAATACGGGTTCCGGTGGGGTTCAGATCTTCTTTGATGATAACAGCGGCATTTTCGTCGAAACGAATGTAGCTGCCATCTTTACGGCGAACAGGGCGTTTGGTCCTGACGACGACCGCCTTGACTACGTCGCCTTTTTTTACAACACCGCCGGGTGTTGCTTCTTTAACAGAGCAAACCACGATATCCCCGACATGTGCATATCTACGGGTCGAACCACCGAGTGCACGGATCACTAAAAGCTCTTTAGCGCCAGTGTTATCGGCCACATTCAACCTACTTTCTTGCTGTAACATGGCTTATGATCCTCCTGATTATTTTGCCTTCTCGACGATTTCGACCACACGCCATCTCTTATCCTTGGACAGCGGTCTGGTTTCCATAACTTTGACACGATCACCGACATGGCACTCGTTGTTCTCGTCATGGGCTTTCAGTTTATAAGTTCTCTTGATGATCTTGCCATATTCCGGATGCTTAACGTTGTTCACAACACTCACGACGACAGTTTTGTCCATCTTATCGCTGGAAACAAGACCAACCATAGTCTTTCTCAAATTTCTTTCCAATGTTAAGTCCTCCAATTAACTGTTCGCCTTCTGTGTCAGCACTGTCTGGATGCGGGCAATCGTTTTGCGAACTTCTTTAATGCGAGCCGTATTGTTCAGTTGGTTGGTAGCATTCTGAAAACGGAGATTGAACAGTTCCTTCTTGGCGGAAACAAGATCAGCCTGAAGCTGTTCGACATTCTTACCGTTCAGTTCTTCCAAATAATCTTTTCTCTTCACTTATGTTCACCATCCTCATTCAGATTAGAGCGATCAGCCTTTGGCATCGACGATCGCGTCCAGTTCTTCGCGAGAGACGATCTTGCACTTGCAGGGAAGCTTGTGCATAGCCAGACGAAGGGCCTCTCTGGCAACACTCTCATCGACACCGGCGATCTCAAACAACACACGACCCGGCTTGACTACACTTACCCAGTACTCAACGGAACCTTTACCGGAACCCATACGGGTT
Source organism: Bacillota bacterium (assembly GCA_017620135.1). Taxonomy (GTDB): domain Bacteria; phylum Bacillota; class Clostridia; order Lachnospirales; family Bianqueaceae; genus RUG760. Next base: position 6,554 of record JAFZQZ010000044.1, on the reverse strand, counting down.
TCAGCGGGTTTTGCGGTAATGGGCTTATCGGGGAAGATCTTGATCCAGATCTTACCGCCACGTCTGACATAACGCGTCATAGCGACACGAGCTGCCTCGATCTGATTCGACTTGACCCAGGCGGGAGAAGCAGCGACCAGACCAAATTCACCGTAAGTGATGCGGTTGCCGCGGGTGACCTTGCCGGCCATCGTTCCACGGAACTGCTTACGATGCTTAACTCTCTTCGGCATTAACATTAGTTATCGCTCCCTTCTTTTTTGGCCTTCACAGGAAGAACCTCACCATGGTTGATCCAGACCTTGACACCCAGCTTACCATAAGCGGTATTGGCCTCAGCAAAACCATAGTCAATATTGGCACGAAGAGTCTGCAGAGGCAGAACACCTTCATTGTAGGATTCGTCACGAGCGATCTCGGCGCCGCCGACACGACCGCCAACCGTGGTCTTGATTCCCTTGGCCCCTGCTTTCATCGCGCGGCCCATCACCTGCTTCATGGCACGACGGAAGGAAACACGGTTCTCCAGCTGCTGAGCGATGTTCTCAGCGACCAGCTGTGCGTCTCTCTCCGGACGTTTGACTTCCACGATATTCAGGGAAACTTTCGCACCTGTCATAGCCTGAAGCTCATCCTTCAGCGCTTTGACTCCAGCTGCTTCCTTGCCGATAATGATACCGGGCTTTGCCGTCATGATAACGACTTTCACGCGGCCGGCAGCTCTTTCGATTTCGATCTTGGAGATCTGTGCCTGATACAGTTTATCTTTCAGGAAGGTACGGATCTTGTGATCCTCTACCAGAAGATCTCCGAATTCTTTTGAATCAGCGTACCATTTGGTATTCCAATCTTTGATGACACCGACTCTCAGTCCATGCGGATTAACTTTCTGACCCATGAGTCTCCTCCTTATGCTCTCTCATTCAGAATGATCGTGATATGACTGGTTCTCTTCAGGATACGGTCTGCGCGGCCCTGGCTGCGCGGACGGATCCTCTTGAGAGTGGGACCCTGATTGGCAAACGCTTCTTCGACGAAGAGTTTAGCGGTATCAATGTCCATATCACGCTCGGAAGCTGCGTATTCAGCATTAGCTACTGCAGAATCCAGAACCTTGCTGATGATGCGAGCACCTTCTCTGGGAGTAGAAGCTAATATTGCAGAGGCAAGAGCAACATCCTTGCCCCGAATGGTATCCAATACAAGTTTAGCCTTTGTGGTGGGGATACGCGCAAAGGTCACGCTGGCTCTCGGCCGAACGTCCTTCTGAGCGTTTCTTTCCCGCTTGATTTGGCTTCTATGTCCTTTCGCCATTTCCTAAATCCTCCTATCCGACTTAACGGACTTTACCTTTCTTCTCATCTTTGCCATGGCCGCGATAAGTACGGGTGGAAACGAACTCACCCAGCTTATGTCCGACCATATCCTCGGTCACATACACCGGAACATGCTTTCTTCCGTCATGAACGGCGAAAGTATGACCAACGAAGGACGGGAAGATCGTAGACCGGCGGGACCAGGTCTTGATGACCTGCTTGTCGCCGGAAGCGTTCATTGCATCAACTTTCTTAAGCAAATAGTCGTCCGCGAAAGGACCTTTCTTTAAAGAACGTGACATCGATTATGCCTCCTTATTTGCTGTTCTTCGCACGGCTGCGAACGATATACTTGTCAGAATGTTTCTTCTTGCGAGTCTTAAGACCCATTGCAGGTTTGCCCCAGGGAGTCATCGGGCTCGGACGACCGACCGGTGCTCTTCCTTCGCCACCGCCATGCGGATGGTCGTTGGGGTTCATGACACTACCGCGAACCGTAGGACGAATACCCATGTTTCTCTTACGACCGGCTTTACCGATCTTCACCAGCTCATGATCACCGTTACCGACAGTACCGATCGTTGCGCGGCAGTCGATGGGGACCATTCTCATTTCTCCGGAAGGAAGACGAAGGGTAGCGAACTTGCCCTCTTTCGCCATCAACTGAGCGGAGTTTCCGGCCGCGCGGACCATCTGGCCGCCTTTGCCGGGTTTCATTTCGAGGTTGTGGATGTTCGTACCGGTGGGAACATTCTTCAGAGGAAGTGCATTACCGACTCTGATCTCTACATTTTCTCCGGAAAGGACGGTCATGCCGACGGTCAGTCCTTCAGGAGCCAGAATGTAGCGTTTCTCTCCGTCCGCGTAGACCAGAAGAGCGATATTGGCGCTGCGGTTCGGATCGTATTCGATGGCGGAAACCTTTGCGGGGATCCCATCTTTGTTTCTCTTAAAATCAATGATACGATAAAGCTTCTTCGCACCGCCGCCATGATGACGGACAGTGATTTTGCCGTAATTGTTGCGGCCTGCCGTATTCTTCACACGGACAGTCAGAGATTTTTCAGGCGTGCTCTTGGTGATCTCCTCAAACGTTGAGCTCGTCATGTTTCTCCGAGAAGCTGTATAAGGCTTATATGTTCTGATAGCCATTACAAATTTCTCCTTTCGATATACTCCATACTTTGTGGAATTACCGATCTAAATAAGATCAGATGCCTTCAAAAAATTCGATGTCTTTGCTTTCGGGTTTCAGGGTCACGATGGCTTTCTTGGTATCTGCCGTACGGCCGCTCGTATAACCTCTTCTTTTGTTTTTGCCGCGGTTGTTCATGGTGTTGACCTTCTGGACTTTCACACCTTCGAACATCTTCTCGACGGCTTCGCGGATCTGAATCTTGTTGGCATCCGGATGAACAAGGAACGTATACTTGCGTTCGCTCATCAGTTCCATGCTTTTCTCAGTGATGACGGGCTTCAGCAGCACATCATAGTATTTAATGTCAGCCATTATTCAAACACCTCTTCAATCTTTGCGATCGCATCTTTGGTGGCTACCAGATTCTCATACTTAAGAATATCGTAGACATTCACCTGCTCAGCGGGAAGGGTCTTGACGCCTTCGATGTTGCGGGCGGAAAGGATCGCGTTGGTGTCGGAAGACATCAAAACGACCAGCGCCTTGGAAAGATCGAACTGATCAAGCACTTTCTGCATCTGTTTGGTCTTGATCTCGGGAAGATCCAGGTTTTCAAGAACCAGCAGTTTGTTTTCCTGCACTCTGGTGGTCAGCGCACATCTGATCGCCAGGCGGCGTGCTTTCTTGTTCATCTTCTTGGAATAATCACGGGGCTTCGGTGCGAACACGACGCCGCCGCCGACCCACTGCGGAGAACGGATACTTCCCTGACGGGCGCGGCCGGTACCCTTCTGACGATAGGGTTTCTTTCCGCCGCCACTGACTTCTGCGCGGGTCAGTGCACTCTGTGTACCCTGTCTGCGGTTCGCAAGATGAGCGACGACCGCCTCATGCATGACAGGAACATTGACTTCTACACCAAAAACCTTATCAGACAGTTCGATCTGACCGTTTTCAGTGCCGTCCATTGTATAAACAGCAATCTTTGCCATGTTATCCTCCTTCAGCCGTTACGCTTTAACGCTGTTGACGATGGTAACAACAGCTTTCTTCGGTCCGGGAACGGAACCCTTGATCAGGAGCAGATTGCGCTCTGCATCCGCGCGGACAACTTCGAGATTCTGGACCGTCACATGGACACTTCCCATATGACCGGGCAGCTTCTTTCCTTTGAATACACGAGCCGGATCACTGGACGCGCCCAGGGAACCTGCATGGCGGTGATACTTGGAACCATGCTCCATGGGTCCGCGGTGGAATCCGTAGCGATGAATGGTACCCTGGTATCCTTTACCTTTGGAAGTACCGGAAACATCGACTTTCTCACCAGCTTCGAACACATCAGCCTTGATCTCAGAGCCGACAGTGTACTCTTCAGCGCCTTCAATGCGGAACTCGCGAAGAACTCTCTTCACGGCAACGCCTGCTTTTGCGAACTGGCCTTTCAGGGGCTTGTTCACAAGCTTCTCGCGGATCTCACCGAATCCAACCTGAATCGCTGAATATCCATCATTCTCAACGGTCTTGACCTGCGTAACAGTGCAGGGACCGGCTTCCAGGACCGTAACGGGAATCATCTCGCCGGTTTCCTGATTGAAAATCTGGGTCATCCCGATCTTCTTTGCCAAGATGGCTTTCTTCATGATCTAACCTCCTAATAATCTACAGCGGACCCGTCCGAACTTTGCCGGGCGGTTCATCCTAGGTCATTAAGCCGACAAATATGTGAGCTGTAACCTGCTGTTTTCGTTTCGCTTGTTTGTTTAAGTTTCCTGATTAGTTCTTTGCAGCAACCTGGATATCTACGCCTGCCGGAAGTTCCAGCTTGGAAAGGGCATCCAGAGTTTTTTTAGTGGGCTGCAGAATATCGATCAATCTCTTATGTGTGCGCTGTTCGAACTGTTCACGGGCATCTTTGTACTTGTGAACGGCGCGAAGGATCGTCACAACTTCTTTCTGAGTAGGCATCGGGATAGGCCCGCTTACCTGGGAACCATTTCTGATCGCTGTCTCCACGATCTTCTGAGCGGTCTGATCGATCAGCTGATGATCATAAGCCTTCAGTGTGATGCGGATCTTTGTTGTTTTTGCCATAAAAAAACAGCCTCCTATTTTCGCATGATCGCGACTATGAGCGACTGTACACTTACCCGTGTGTTTCCTGCGTAAACAAGCAAAAAAGCGCAGAATGCGCACACGTACTCTCAATTGTACAGTGACGTTGTCGTCGACATCTGGTGTCCGACATTCACTCCCCGAACGTTCCCAGGACCGCTTTATTTCGGGCCCTGCAACATCTCGGATCCTCGTTCTCAATGTCACGCCGACTATTGTAACACATTCTGCACTTCAATGCAAGAAAAATTTTTAATTTTTTTTGATTTTTTCCGGTTTTTTACAGATTTATATCCAATTCGACCGGACAATGGTCCGATCCGAGGATTTCGGTATGGATCTTTGCGTCATTCAGCCGTTCTTTCAGATCTTCACTGACGATAAAATAGTCGATCCGCCACCCCGCGTTACGCGCTCTGGAGTTGAACCGGTAGCTCCACCAGGAATAGATCTCCTTCTGATCCGGATAGAAGAAACGGAACGTGTCCACAAATCCGGCGGCAAGCAGATCGGAGAATTTACCTCTCTCCTCATCCGAGAATCCCGCATTGTGATGATTGCTCGACGGGTTTTTCAGATCGATCTCCTTATGCGCGACATTCAGATCGCCGCAGAATATGACAGGTTTCTTTTTGCCCAGCTCCATGATATATGAAAGGAAGGCGTCTTCCCATTCCATTCGGTAGGAAAGTCTCTTCAGTTCTTCCTGGGAATTCGGAACATAAACGGTGATCATATAAAATGAGTCAAATTCCAGCGTGATCACACGGCCTTCATGATCGTGCTCTTCCCTGCCTATTCCGTAGGTCACCGCGATCGGTTCTTTCCGGGAAAAGATCGCCGTTCCCGAATATCCTTTTTTCTCCGCATGGTTCCAGAAGGCATGGTATCCTTCCGGAAAGAAACAAATCTGATCCTGCTGCAGCTTTGTCTCCTGAAGGCAGAAGATATCCGCGTCCAGTGTTTTGAAGCTTTCTTCAAATCCCTTGCCCATACAGGCTCTTAATCCATTGACATTCCAGGAAACAAGTTTCACGTTATTTCTCCTCTCTCTTCCGGGGATAAAAAAGGAGCGTATTTCTACGCTCCTTTTGATTTTGCCTTTCGGCAGTTATCGATTATTCAATGATATCGGTAACAGTGCCGGCACCAACGGTACGGCCGCCTTCACGGATAGCGAAACGCAGACCTTCTTCCATAGCAACGGGGTAGATCAGCTCAACTTTCATGTTGACATGATCACCAGGCATGCACATCTCAACGCCTTCGGGAAGGGTGATAACGCCGGTAACGTCAGTGGTTCTGAAATAGAACTGAGGACGATAGTCAGATACGAAAGGAGTATGACGGCCGCCTTCTTCTTTCTTCAGAACGTAAACCTGACCCTTGAAAATGTGATGGGGGTTGACACTGCCGGGTTTTGCAAGAACCTGACCACGCTGGATCTCAGTTCTCTGAATACCACGAAGCAGAGCACCAATGTTGTCACCAGCCTGAGCCTGATCCAGCAGTTTGTGGAACATTTCAACACCGGTAACGACATAGGTCTTCTTCTCATGATGCAGACCAACCAGTTCGACCTGGTCGGAAACTTTCAGAACACCACGCTCGACACGGCCGGTAGCAACAGTACCACGACCAGTGATGGAGAAGATGTCCTCAACAGGCATCAGGAAAGGTTTGTCAACTTCACGTGCGGGATCCGGAATATACTCATCGACTGCATCCATGAGCTCAAGGATCTTGTCGCCCCACTCGCCGCTCGGATCTTCCAGAGCTTTCAGAGCGCTTCCGCGAATGATCGGGGTGTCATCTCCGGGGAACTCATACTGGGTCAGCAGGTCACGGATATCCATGTCGACCAGCTCAAGCAGTTCTTCGTCATCAACAGCGTCGCACTTGTTCATGAAAACTACGATGTAGGGAACACCGACCTGACGGGCAAGCAGAACGTGCTCACGAGTCTGAGCCATAACACCATCAGT